>NZ_JBSFRB010000023.1:0-115628 GCF_053589015.1 Streptomyces sp. NPDC003393
GGGGGGCGCGCCCCCCCCCCCCCCCGCCGCTCTGAGGGGGCTGCGGGATCTGCCGGGCGGGCGCGGCCCCGGGCCGCGCCCGGCGCCGCCCCGTCGCACCTCGACGGGTGCGGACATCGGTCGGCGTCTATCGTTACAGCTGTTGACTGTAACGAAATGCTGAGGCATCGTTTCGGTGACGGACCCAGAGGTGACACGAGAGGACTCCGCGCATGAGCGAGGACAGCCGCAAGGCACTGATCGAGCGCAGCATCCCGTTCCTTGCCGAGGTGAGGAACCGTACGGCCGGCAACGACCTGGAGAGCTGGCTCAACACCACCTACGGCCCCGACAGCGAGCTCTACCAGGACCTCGCGCGCCTGATCAGGGCCGGTGTCCTGGAGGAGGGCTGGGCGGCGAACATCGAGGTGGACGGATCCCGCTACCGCCGCGGACTCATAGCCGAACCCACGGCGGAGACCCACTACTTCAGCATCACCGCCGTCTACATGAACAGCGTCGAGCGCTACCGGGGCCAGTACCACGCGCACCCGTACGGCGAACTGAACCTCGTCGTCCCCGTCGACCCCGGAGCCGAGCTGGTGGGGCCGAACGGCTGGCAGGGACCGGGCTGGACCGCGCCCGCCCCGGGCAGCCACCACTACCCCGAGGTGCGGGGAGGCGCGCTGATCGCCCTGTTCTACCTGCCCGCCGGACGCATCTCGTACGACATCCGTCCTGGCGGGTCCTCCGGTGCGGCCGCATAGAGCGGCGCCACGGCGGGCCACGGACGGTGCCCGGGGCGGGGGAGCGGTTCGGGTCCGGCGTCGTCACCCGGACAGGACCGCGCGGGTGTGCTCGACCTCGGGCGGCGCCGCGAAGTGAGGGCCCGCCAGGGCCCGCCAGCGGCGGAAGCCGTCGGAGGCCCGGAACGTCAGGGTGTGGTGCTCGACGCTCTCCCAGCGCACGACGAGCCGGTAGCGTCGCGGATGCTCGACGACGCGGTGCAGTTCGACCCCGTGGCAGCCCGGCGCCTCGAGAAACACGGGCAGGGCCTGGGCGACCGCCTGCTCGAACGCCTCCTCGCTGCCGGGCCGGACGTCGATCCGGGCGACCTCGGTGATCACGGTCGTCCTCCTGCCCGGTTCTCCGGCTCGGCGGGGCGGGTGTGCTCGGCCGCGGGCCGCACGTGCTCGGCGTCGACGCGGGCGGTGGCTCCCGTCGCCACGAGGGTTCGCGTCGCGTCCACCGAGGCATAGGTCCACAGGATCCGCATCGGTGCCTCCGTCGAGGCGTTGCGGAAGCGGTGCGGCGTACCGGCGGCGACGTAGGTGGTGTCGTACGGGGACAGCCGGTGCTCGGTGCCGTTGATCTCCACCACCGCGTCGCCCTCGAGGACCACCACGCTCTCCGCGCAGTTGTGGGTGTGCAGCGGGATTCCCGCGCCGGGTTCGAACAGGGTGATGCCGTTCAGGAAGACCTGCGCGCCGACCGCCGCGGTGACCAGGGGGGTGGTGCTGGCTCCGCCGCCGCGCCGGAAGGCGGGGAGTTCGGCGGGGCGCAGGACGGCCGGCGGGAAGGAGCCGCAGGGGGCGGCCGGTGCGTGGTCCGCGGTCGGGGCGGACGGGGGTTCGGCGGTCATCGAGGAGACACTCCGTTCGGCGCGGGCCGGTCCGCCGCGGCGGGACCGACCCAGACGGTCTTGACGTTGACGAACTCGCGGATCCCCTCGAGCCCCAGCTCGCGGCCGTAGCCGGACTTCTTGATGCCGCCGAAGGGCAGCCGCGCGTCGGAGGCGACCATGCCGTTCACGAAGACGGCGCCCGCGTCCAGCCGACGCACC
Organism: Streptomyces sp. NPDC003393; assembly: GCF_053589015.1. Classification (NCBI taxonomy): domain Bacteria; kingdom Bacillati; phylum Actinomycetota; class Actinomycetes; order Kitasatosporales; family Streptomycetaceae; genus Streptomyces; species Streptomyces sp. NPDC003393. The sequence continues at coordinate 1,823 of NZ_JBSFRB010000023.1, forward strand.
AGGGTACGAGCGCGTTCCAGGTCACCGGTCCACAAGGTGGCGGCGAGCCCGTACTCCGTGTGGTTGGCCAGGGCGATCGCCTCCTCGGCGTCCCGTGCCCGCGTGACGGCGGCGACGGGGCCGAAGGTCTCCTCGTCGAAGGCCGGCATGCCGGGGGTGACGCGGTCGAGGACGGTCGGCGGGTAGAACCAGCCGGGACCGTGGGCGGGTTCGCCGCCCAGCTTGAGTTCCGCGCCCGCGGCGACGCTGCGTACGACCTGGCCGTGGAGGGTGTCGCGCAGGTCGGCGCGGGCCAGCGGCCCGATCGTGGTGCGGCGCTCCGCCGGAGGCCCCACGACCAGTGCCCGCGCGCCGCGGGTGAACGCGGCGACGAACTCGTCGGCGACGGACTCCTCGACGATGAAACGCTTGGCGTTGACGCAGCTCTGTCCGGCGTTGACGAACCGGGAGGCGACCGCGGTGGCGGCCGCCCGTGCCACGTCCGCGTCGGCGAGCACCACGAACGGGTCGGAACCGCCGAGTTCCAGCACCTGCTTCTTGAGCGCCGCCGCCGCCCGGGCGGCGACGGCGGCGCCGGCCCGGGGCGAGCCGGTCAGGCTGACTGCGGCGATGCGCGGGTCGGCGATGACGTCCGCCACCCGCTCGACCTCGATCAGCAGGGCGCCGCACAGGCCCTCGGGCGCGCCCGCCTCCCGCACGGCCGACAGGACGGCCAGGGCGCACTGCGGCACGTTGTCGGCGTGCTTGAGCACCACCGCGTTGCCGGCGGCGAGGGCCGGCGCGGCACAGCGGACGAACTGCCAGAACGGGTAGTTCCACGGCATCACGGCCAGCACCACGCCCAGCGGCTCGCACACCACGGCGCTCTCGGCCGCGTCCGAGTCCACGGGCCTGTCGGCCAGTTGCGCGGGGGCGTGCTCGGCGTAGTAGGCGCAGGTCGCCGCGCATTTGTCGATCTCGGCCTCCGCCTCCCTGATCGGCTTGCCCATCTCCGCGGTGATCAGCCGGGCGAAGCCGTCCCTGCCCTCGCGCAGCACGTCGGCGAGCCGCCGCAGCAGCGACGCGCGCTCCGTGACGTCCCGGCGACGCCAGGCCGCCTGGGCCGCCACGGCCCCGGTCAGCACTGCCTCCACCTCCCGGTCCGACGACGGGACGAAGCGGGCGAGTTCGAGGCCCGTGGCCGGGTCGGTCGAGGCGATCACGAGGGGACCTCCATGGTGTTGTCGACGGCGTCGCGTACGGCTGTCGCGAACGCGGAGGTGCCCAGGCGGCCACCGATGTCGCGGGTACGGGTGGCGGGGTCGGCCAGGACGGTGTCGACCGCCGTGCCGATCAGTGCGGCGGCACGCCGGAGCCCGTCGTCGCCGTCCCGGCCGCCGCGCCAGTCCAGCAGCATGGCGGCGGAGAGGATCAGGGACGTGGGATTGGCGACGCCCTGGCCGGCTATGTCGGGGGCGGAGCCGTGCTGGGCCTGGGCGACGCAGACGGTGTCGCCGGCATTGACGGATCCGGCCAGTCCCAGGCTGCCGGACAGCTCCGAGGCCTCGTCCGAGAGGATGTCGCCGAACATGTTGGTGGTGACCAGGACGTCGAACCGCTCGGGGCTGCGGATCAGCAGTGCGGCGGTCGCGTCCACGATGAGTTCCTCGAGTTCGACGTCGGGGAAGTCGGCCGCGACCCTGCGCACCTCGCGCAGGAACAGCCCGTCGGAGAGCTTGAGCACGTTGGCCTTGTGGACGGCCGTGACCTTCCTGCGTCGGCCCCGGGCCAGTTCGAAGGCGGCCCGGGCGACTCTCGCGCAGGCCCGGGCGCTGATCCTGCGTACCGACAGGGCGAGGTCCGCGTCCGGCATGAACTCACCGCAGCCGGCGTGCATGTTGCGGTCGGAGTAGAAGCCCTCGGTGTTCTCCCGCACGATGACGAGGTCCATGGGGGTACGCAGAACGCTCAGTCCCGGTCGTGAGCGGCAGGGGCGGACGTTCGCGAACAGCTCGAAGGCGGTGCGCAGTTCGGCCGACGGGTTGATCCCGCCCTCGGCGCGCGCGGGGTACTCGTAGTGCGACACGGGGCCGAGCAGTACGCCGTCCGCCTCGGGCACGCGCGCGAGCACGGTGTCGGGGAGCGTGGTGCCGCAGGCCGCCAGCGAGGCGAGCCCGATGTCGCGGGTCTCGTAGCTCAGGCCGAGCCCGAGCCGTCGGTCGACGCCGTCGAGCACGTCGAGTGTCGCCGCGGTGATCTCGGGGCCTATGCCGTCACCGGGCAGGACCAGGATTTTCACTAGCTGCCTTTCCTTCCAGCGAATGTGACGTGCCATCAGGTCGCGGTCGTCGGAGGGGCGGGTGTCCCGAAACCCTCGTCTGTAGTAGTCACTACGATCTGGTCGGCTAGTTGATACATATGCTACAGATAGGGGTCGTGGCAACCCGCGGTGAAAGGGAAACCGTTGAAGACATCACAGCCCGCCACGGCGGGCGCCCGGATCCTGCACCCGACCGAGTTCTTCCACTCGGGCGTGACGGCGTTCTTCGCCTCGCAGAGTGACCAGCGCTTCTCGTACTGCCTGTACGTGCCGACCGCACACCAGCGGGCGACCGAGCCGCTGCCGCTGGTCGTGGTCGTGCACGGCACCAACCGCACGGCGGAGCGATACCGCACGATGTTCCGCGACTTCGCCGAGACCCACGGCTGCGTCGTGCTCGCGCCGCTCTTCCCGGCGGGGATCGCCGACCCGGAGGATCTGCACGGCTACAAGCGGCTGCTGCACCAGGGGATCCGCTACGACGAGGTGCTGCTGGACATCGTCGAGCAGATCGGCGGACGCTACACCGTCGACACCGAGCGGTTCCTGCTGCACGGCTTCTCCGGCGGCGGACAGTTCGCACACCGGTTCGCCTATCTGCACCCCGAGCGGCTGGCCGCGCTGTCCGTCGGCGCGCCCGGCCGGGTCACCCGGATCAACCCGGACGTCCCGTGGTGGCTCGGCACCGCTGACGTCGCCGAGCGGTTCGGCCGGGAGGTCGACCTGGACGTCCTGCGCACCGTGCCCGTGCAGATGCTCGTCGGCGACGCCGACACCGAGACATGGGAGATCGCCGAACCCGGCCTGGACGCCGGCGGCGACACCCGCGTCGAGCGCATGACGGCCCTGCGCGACAACTGGGAGCGCCACGGCATCACGGTCCGTTTCGAGCTGATACCCGGGATGGGACACAGCGGTTCGGCGGCACTCCCGCACGTACAGCGGTTCTTCGCCGACGTACTGACCGGCGGCAGCGCCTGAACGGGGCGTGCGCCGGGCGAGCGCCCGGCTCCCGCCCGGCTCGCGTCGGGCGAGCGCCTCGCCGCTGCCCGGCTCGCGTCAGGCGAACGCCCCGCCGCCGCCCAGCACCCGTCCGGCGAAGCGCCGGCCGATGGTCCGGTAACCGGCGGCGTTCGGATGGACCCCGTCCGGCATGTCCGCCGCGTCCTTCGGGCCGAACAGCTCGCGCCCGTCGAGGTAGTGCAGGCGGGGGTCGCCGCGGCGGCGTTGGAGCACGATCCGCTCCAGCGCCTCGCGGACCACGGGCAGGGTCAGCGGGGCGAGCGAGGCCTCTCCGGGATCGCCGGGCTCCTTCCACGGATCAGCCGCTTCCGTATCGAGACGGTCCGGGTGGCCGCGCGGGCGGAAGTCCCCGAACGGGCCCGGGTCCGCGCTGCAGCCCGAGCCCGAGCCCGAGCCCGAGCCCGCGCCCGGGGCCGTGGCGGTGGCCGCGTCCGTGGCCTCCAGGCGCGGGCAGAACACGGGCGACACCACCAGGAGCGGAGTGTCCGGGTGCCCGTCCCGCACGGTGTCGAGGAAGCCGTGCACGGCGGGTCCGAAGGTGCGCGGCTTGAGTGCCGACTTCAGCACCGGGTTCACCCCCAGTTCCAGACTGATCAGATCGGCCGGCAGGTCCCGGACCGTACGGGCGACGAAGGGGTCCAGCATCCCGTTGCCCGCCAGTCCCAGGTTCACCGGCTCCAGCGAGCCCAGGGCCGCCGCCACCGCCGGCCAGGTGCCGGTGGGGCCGTCGGCCTGCGTGCAGTGACTGATCGAACTGCCGTGGTGGACCCAGCGGCGCTGACCGGACGGCGCGGGCGGTTCCACCTGCGCGTCGGCGCGCAGGGCGAGCAACGCGCACGGGGTCTGCTGGGGCAGCCACATCTCGACCTCCTTCACGCCCGCGGGCAGCGCCCGGAACCGGACGGTGCCCGGCTCGCCGGCGACCTCCCGCGGCCGGGCGCGCGCATGGGCCAGCCGCAGCACCCGGCCCACGGGCGCGGTCGCCCGCTCCGTGAGCCGGCCGTCCACCACCAGGTCGAACACACCCGCGTCCGTGGGCGAGTCGGTGCCGTCGAAGTGCCGCACCGTGGTGAGCACATCGAGCTCCAGGGTCCGGGCCGCGGTACGGAAGGCCAACCGCACGCCGGCCGGCATCGCCGCGACGAAGTCCATGAACGCGTCCGGATACTGCTCGCGCGTCCAGGCCGGCAGCCGGCGCGGAAGCAGTCCGCCACCGGGGCGGCGCTCCAGATCGAGCGCGCCGCGGACCTGGACCGGGCCGCCGGACAGGGGGATCTCACGCATGGGCCAAGCCTCCGTTCTGACAGCGACGGCGACCGCGGGCGCCGGTCCCTTCCGGACCGCCCGCGTCGCCGCTTTACGGGGAACCGGCGAGTCTCCGGCGACCGCGCCCGGGAGTGCTCGGTCCCGTCGCCGGAGGACGGGAGCGCGGCGGTGTCGCGTGCCGCCGGGTGCGCGGCGCAACCGTAGCGCGCGGGTCCGGCGGCCGGACGCGGGCCTCTCGTCACGCGGAGCCCGCCGCCTTCCGGTTCAGAGTCTGATCGGGCCGGCGTCCACGAGCAGGGCGGGCGCGACGACGCTCTCCATGAACACCGCCTCGCCCCGCTCGCGACGACTGCCCACGGCCAGGACGGCGTCGAGCACTTCGTCCATGCGGAAGGTCAGGCGCACCGACGGCTGCCACGCCACCGGTTCACCGTCGCGGATCCAGTACGTCGCGTCCCGCGTCGTGCCCGTGACGAGGGTGTCCTTGGGGTGGAGGATGCGCAGGTAGTCGAGACGGCTGATGACCAGTCCCTCGCCGCAGAGGCCGGCCAGCTCCCGCTCGGTGCGGTCGCCGCCGTCCAGCAGCAGATGGGAGGGCGAGGGGTCGGCGCCGAAGCGCCAGCCCGCCGGAACCGCGTGGCCGGTGGACACGCCGCCGGTGACGGCCGCGCGTCCGAGGTCCGACACGACCCCGGTGAGCACGCCGTGGTCGATCAGCCGGGTGGCCCGGCGCGGCGTGCCCTCCGGGTCGAAGCCGCTGGCGAGGCCCGCGGGGTCGGTGCCGTCGTCGGTGAGGGTGAGGAGTTCGCTGGTGACCCTGCTGCCCATGCGCCCGGCCACGGCGGTACGGTCCTCGGCGTAGCCGGCGGCTCCCAGGGCCACGTAACCGTAGGTCGCCAGCAGGGTGATGACCGCCTGGGGCCTGAGCAGGACCCGGAACGTGCCCTGCACGGGCTTTTGTTCCGGCAGGTCGGCCAGGTCGTCGAGAAGCCGGCGGGCGACGTCGGTGGGGTCGATGCGGGCGGCGTCCCGGTGGACGAGGCGGACGCTGGAGGACCTGTCCCCGCGTTCGGCGATCGCCTGCAGGCACGCCTTGGTCAGGGTCTCCTCGCGGTAGAGGCCGTCGTGGTCGGCGACCACCCGGTGCACCACGTCGTGCCGGATCGAGCCGCCGAGCAGCGCGGCGCCGTCCAGGCCGTCCCTGACCGTGCTGAACCAGGCGTGGCGCTCGGCCGGGCCCGCGCCGAGGGTGGAGACGCCGACCTCGGGCCGGGCGGCGGCGACGGTGGCGGGCCGCGTCGGTCGCGCGCCGTTCGCGGCCGGCAGCAGGGCGAGTGCGGCGTCGAGCTGTGCGGCCAGGGCTTCGACCGCGGCGGGATCGAGGCTCTCCAGGGTGCCGAGGGCGGTTCTGCCCTGCCGGGTCAGCCGCACGCGCACCCGCAGGCGTTCCTCACTGTGCTGGGCGGTGACCCGCGACCGGGCGTAGCGGAGCAGTCCGGTGCGCTCGTGGGCGAGGTCGAGGTGGGCGCCTTGGCCCAGGATGCCGAGTGCGGTGCGGACTTGACGGGCTTCTATGCTCATCGGGTGCCTATCTGAACGTTGCGGAAGCGGGCGGGAACCGTGCCGTGCCCGATGTGGGCCACCTGGAGGGGCTCGCCCTTGTTGCACGAGGGGATGCCGTGGATCTGGAACTCGTCCCGGTTGCCGAGGGCGTCGCAGCCGGCCCAGAACCGCGGTGTGACACCGGAGTACGTGCAGTTCTTCAGCAGGCGTCCCAGCCGTCCGTCGCGGATCTCCCAGCCGGCCTCGGCGCCCAGCCGGAAGGACAGGCGCTGGTCGTCGATGGAGACGCTCTTGGTCATGTCCATCAGGACGCCGCGTTTGGTGGTGGCGATCATCTCGGCGAGCGAGGAGTCCCCCGGCTCCAGGCAGAGGTTGGTCATCCGGACCAGCGGGATGCGTTGCCAGCCGTCGGCGCGGGCCGCCCCCGAGGACTCCTGGCCGAGGGCGGCGGCCGACTCGCGGCCGGAGAGATAGCCGGTGAAGATGCCGTTCCTGACCAGTTCGGTGCGCTGGGCGGCGACGCCCTCGTCGTCGTACGCGTAACTGCCCAGCGCCCCCGGGATGGTGGCGTCGGCATGGACGGAGACGAGGGGGGAGCCGAAGCGGAAGGTGCCGCGGCGTTCGGGTGAGGCGTAGGTGCCCCCGGCGAGGCTCACCTCGGAGCCGAGGGCGCGGTCGGCCTCCATCGGATGGCCCGCGCACTCGTGCAGCACCATGGCGAGCTGGGCGCCCGTGACGACCAGGGTCGTGGTGTCGTCGGGGCAGGGGGGCGCCGACAGCAGCGCGACGGCTTCCGCTCCGACCCGCGCGGCCTCCTCGGCCAGCCGCAGGGCGGGGATGTGCTCGTAGCCGGCGGTGGCGAAGTGGCCGCGCTGTCCGCGGATGGAACGGGGCACCGCCTGGGGGAACGAGCGGCGCTGGACGTCGTCGCCGTCGGAGGCGACCACCATCAGTCCGCCGCCGCTCTCGGTGATGGTCTGTTCGATCAGCGCGCCCTCGGTGTTGGCGAAGACCTTGTCGTCACGGAAGAAGTCCATCGACGCCTCGATCTGCCGGACCAGTGGTCCTGCGGTGCGGGCTTCGGCGACCGCCGCGGCCAGCAGGTCGAGTTTGGTGGAGAGCGACACCTTGAACGGGTCGACGGCCATCGGCGAGGACCACCGCGCGCGGGTGGTGACCGGCTGACCGAGCGGGATCTTCGCCCCGCCGCCCGCGGCACGGGCCTGCGCGACCGCCTCGGTGACGGCGGCGCTCAGACCCTTGTGGTCCAGGCGGTGCGTGGCCGCGAATCCCCAGTGTCCGCCGACGACGACTCGCACGCCGACGCCGAGTGAGCTCTCCCGCATGATGTCACCGGGGCCGTTGTGCTCGACGAGGACCAGTTCGTGGGTGCGGTCGACGACGCGTACGTCCGCGTAGGCGACGTCCCCGGGCAAGAGCTCCAGGACCGTGTGCGCAGTGTCTTTCACAGTGTGACTTCCCCTTCGATCGGGGTGCGGCGCCGGCCAGGGCCGGGCGGGGCACCGGGCATGAGGTGCGCAAAGGCTTCCAGCGGCCAGGCACGTCCTCGAAGGTAGCGTCCACTACAGAGATTGACAACGAGTGTTGTGGATGCTTCAGAGTGTTCTGACGGATTTCACTACATCTATTGACTGCCGTTGTAGCGGTTACTACGGTGCCACCACCCGGCGTGGCCGGATCCCGCTGGATCCGGCCCGTCCCGCACCCGAACCGGCGGCAGACAGCGCCCTCAACCGCCCCAGGAAGTTCTCATGCCCGAGCAACTCCTCTTCATCGACCTGACGAGTGCCGACCCCCGAGAACGCGGCCGGCAGTACGGCGCGGCCGCTCGCCGACTGATAGCGCGCTCCATCGACTTCTACGCGGAACTGTTCCAACGCACCGCCCACCTGCGGTGGGAGGAGGCCACCTCCCGGGCCCGCGCCTGGGTGCCCCTCGTCGACGACTACCTCCCCGGCATCCTCGAGGAGATCCGCGGCATCGCGGAGGGCGCCGAACGGGACTTCGAGGAGATCCTCGCCCTCAACGCCCGCTTCGAACTCAGCCAGTCCAACCCCTTCGACGACAAGGCCGACGAGGGCTGCACGTCGTTCGCACTGCTGCCGCAGGCCAACGGCATCGGCCATGTGCTGTGCGGACAGAACTGGGACTGGCGCGAGCAAGTCGCGGACACCGTCGTCGTCCTACGCGTCCAGCAGCCCGGCCGGCCGACCTTCATCTGCCAGACGGAGGCCGGCCAGGTCGGCCGGCACGGCGCCAACTCCGCCGGTCTCGCCCTCAACGCCAACGGCCTCGGTGGTGGGTTCGACGCCGGGCTCAGTGTGCCCGGCACCTTCGTCCGCCGCAAGATCCTTCAGTCCTGGGACATGTACGACGCGCTGCGGGCCGCGTTCGAGGTCACCCAGTCCGCACCCAGCAACCTCCTCATCACCCACCGGGACGGCTTCGCGATCGACCTGGAGACCACGCCGGGCCGGCACGGCTGGATGTACCCCACCGACGGACTCCTGGTCCACGGCAACCACTTCCAGGCCTTCGTCCCGCCGCAGATCGAGCAGACGTACCGGCCCTTCTCCGTCGACTCGCTGTTCCGTGTCCCCCGCGTCACCGACGGCCTGCGCGCCGCCCGGACCATCACCACCGGCTCCGAGCTGCGGGCCCACGTGCGCGACGTGATGAGCGACCACTTCGCACACCCCAACTCGGTGTGCCAGCACGCCGACCCGCGACGTCACGAGGCCGACCGCTACCAGACGGTGGTCTCCAGCCTGGTGGACCTCAGCACCGGCGAGTACCTGCTGACCGCGGGGCTGCCGTGCGAGAACGCGTACGTCCAGGCGCCCTGGAACCTCTACGACGGCCCCGCCGCACCCACGCGTCCTGCGTGGGGCGAATCGTCACCTCCCGCTCCGCACGCAGCCGTTCAGGCGGGCTGACGCCCGGCGACGGCACCGCGATCCCCGTCCCCGTTCCCGTCCCACACCCCTGGAGCCCCGATGTCCCGCGTCCTCAGACCACGCCTGCCCCGAGGATCCGCCGGCCTGCTCGGCGCCCTTCTCACCCTCGCCCTGCTCACCGCGGGCTGCGGCGGCACCGCCGGATCCGCGGCCAAGGACGACCGCGCCGCCGGCGGCGGAGAGCAGGCCGCCCGTCCCGAAGCCCGGCCGGACAGCGCCAGCTGCGGCAAGAACTCCCGCACCATCAAGCACGACCTGGGCACCACCACGGTGACCGGCAAGCCCAAGCGCGTCGTCGCCCTCGAATTCTCCTTCGTGGACGCTTTGGTGAACGCCGGCGTCAAGCCCGTCGGCATCGCCGACGACGGCAAGCCCGAGCGCATCCTCAAGCCGCTGCGCGACGCCGTCGGCCACTACACCTCGGTGGGCCTGCGGCAGTCCCCGAACCTGCAGGTCATCAAGTCCCTCAAGCCCGACCTCATCATCGCCGACAGCCAGCGGGACGCCGCGGTCTACGCGCAGCTGCAGAAGATCGCGCCCACCATCGCCCTCGCCAGCAACGCCGCCGACTACGACCGGGTGATCAGCAGCGAGGCGGTGGTCGGTCAGGCCGTGGACGAGTGCGACCGGATGACGGCCGCCCTGGACAAGCACAAGCAGACCATGGCCGCGCTGAAGGCCCGTGTCCCCAACGGTGACAAGCGCAAGATCGTTTTCGCCATCACCTACGACAAGGGTGTCAGCGCCCAGACCCAGCGAGCCTTCGCCCCCACCGTGCTGCGCGGCCTGGGACTGACGACCGTGCCCTCCACCGACGGCCAGGACGCCACCCTGAGCATGACCCTGGAGTCCATGGTCACCACCGCCCCCGACGTCCTGTTCATGGCCCGCAACACCCCCAGGACCCTCAGCGACCAGTGGCAGTCCAGCGCTCTGTGGAAGCAGATCCCGGCCGTGAAGAACAAGGCCACCTACGTGGTCGACGGCAACGTCTGGTCCAAGGGCCGGGGCACCCTCGCCGCCGAGACGATCGCCCGTGAGGCGATCGACAAGCTCTTCCCCGCCTCATGAGCGCCCCGACAGTCGCAGTGAAGTCGCCCCCGGCCGGTCCGGCCGGCCGGGGGCGGGACCCCCGGATCGTCGTCGCGGCCGTCACGGTCGCCGGCGTGGGCCTGCTGGCCGTCGGCATGCTGTGGGCCCTCTCGCTCGGTAGTGAGCAGATCGGCTGGTCCACGGTCGCGCACGCGTGGTTCTCGGGGGACTCCCCAGCCGCACAGATCGTGCGGACCATCAGAATGCCGCGGGTGCTGCTCGCCGCCCTGGTCGGCGCCAACCTCGCCGTCTCCGGGGCGGTGATGCAAGCGATCACGTCCAACCCGATCGCCTCGCCCGACATCATGGGCGTCAACGCCGGCGCCGCCGTGGTCGTCGTCGCGGCCATCACCGTCGTACCGGCGATGGCCGGCGCCCCCTCCATCCTCCTCGCCTTCGGCGGCGCGGCGGCGGCGGGCATCACGGTGATGGTCCTGGCGGGCATGGGAACGGGCAAAGTCAGCCCGGTCCGGCTCGCCCTCGCCGGAGTGACCGCCAGCAGCCTGCTCGTCTCCCTCACCCAGGTCCTGGTCATCTTCCACGAGAACGACACGCAGTCCGTGCTGTTCTGGCTCGTCGGCGGCGTCAACTTCGCCCAGTGGCACGACATCACCACCGCCCTGCCCTGGACGGCGGCCGGGCTGCTGGCCGCACTGGCGCTGGCCAAGTCGCTCAACATCCTCGCCCTGGGCGAGGACATGGCCCGCGGTCTGGGACAGCACGTGGAGCGCACCCGGGCGCTGGGCGCCGCCGTGGTCATCGTGCTGTGCGGCGCCTCGGTCGCGGTGGCCGGCCCCATCGCCTTCATCGGACTGATCGCCCCGCACATCACGCGCAGACTCGTCGGCTCCAACCACCTGCGCGTCCTGCCGGTGGCGATGCTCGTCGGAGCCGTCCTCACCGTCTACGCCGACATCGGCTCCCGCTATGTGAACCCGCCCTTCGAGGTACCCACCGGTGTGGTCACAGCCCTCGTGGGGGCGCCGATCTTCATCTATCTCGCCCGACGGCAGAAAGTCACGCGATGACCGTCAACGTAGCCGTGGGACGGCCCGTGCGCCGGACCGTCGTCGCGGCCCGCAGACCCTGGATCCTGGTCGGTTCCCTGCTGGCGCTCGCCGTGATCGGCAGCTTCGTCAGCCTGGCGATCGGGGCCACTCCGATTCCGTTCTCCGATGTGCTCACCGCACTGGCCGGGCACCGCGGCAGCGACGCCGCCGAGGTCGTCCTCGACTTCCAGCTGCCGCGGGTGCTGCTGTGCTGGGTGGTCGGCATCGGCCTGGCCGTGTCCGGCGGAGTGATGCAGGGCGTGATCCGCAACCCGCTGGCCGCCCCCGACATCGTCGGCGTCACCAAGGGCGCCGGCTTCGCGGGCATGCTGCTCGTGCTGACCCTGCCGTCCGCGTCCGCCGCACTGGTCCCCCCGGCGGCCTTCGTGGGCGGCCTCGTCGGAGCGGGACTGGTGTACGTCTTCGCCTACCGGCGCGGGGTCTCCCCGGTCCGCCTGGCGCTGGTCGGCATCGCCGTCAGCGCCACCTTCGAGGCATGCATCCGGTACCTGCTGGTCAAGTACCCGCTGGACGTCAACGCCTCCCTGATCTGGCTCACCGGCAGCCTGTTCGGCCGGTCGATGGACACCGTCTGGATGGCGCTGCCGTGGATCGCCGTGCTCGTCCCGGTGGTACTGATGATGGCCCGGCGGCTGGACGTGCTGGGCCTCGGCGACGACCTGGGCACAGGGCTCGGCGAACCCGTCGAGCGCACCCGCCGCCACCTGCTCCTGCTCTCCGTGGCCCTCGCGAGCGTGTGCGTGGCCGTCTCCGGGACCATCTCGTTCGTCGGCCTGATCGCACCCCACATCGCACGCCGCCTGGTCGGAGGCCGCCACGTGGTGCTGCTGTCCGCGGCGGCCATGATCGGCGTGCTGCTCATGCTGCTCGCCGACACCGTCGGCCGCGGCATCGCCCCGCCCCTGGAGATCCCCGCGGGCGTGGTCACCGCCGTCATCGGCGGACCGTACTTCCTCTATCTGCTGGTCAAGCTGGGCAAGTAGGAGCGATCGATGAGACTGCAGGCGCACAACGTCCGACTCGCCTACGACACCCGCGTGATCGCCGAGGATCTCAGCCTGACCGTCCCGGACGGCAAGGTGAGCGTGCTGATCGGGCCCAACGGCTGCGGCAAGAGCACCGCGCTGCGGGCACTGGCCCGGCTGCTGCCGCCACGCGCGGGCCAGGTGGTGCTGGACGGCAAGTCCATCCAGAAGACATCCACCCGCGAGGTGGCCCGGCTGCTGGCGATCCTGCCCCAGGTGCTCACCGCGCCGGAGGGCATCACCATCGAGGACCTGGTGGCGTTCGGCCGCCACCCCCACCGGTCGTCGCTGAAGGTCCCGTCGGAGGCCGACCGCGAGGCCGTCGAATGGGCCATGGAGGTCACCGGCGTCGCCGACATGCGGCACGCCCATGTGGACCAGCTCTCCGGGGGCCAGCGGCAGCGGGTCTGGATCGCCCTGTGCCTGGCCCAGGAGACGGGCATCATCCTGCTGGACGAACCCACCACCTACCTCGACGTCGCCTACCAGCTCGAGGTGCTGGACCTGCTCGCGGACCTCAACCGCGACCACGGAACGACGATCGCGATGGTCCTGCACGACTTCAACATGGCAGCGGAGTACGCCGACCACATCTTCGTGATGCACTCCGGCGCGCTCGTCGCCGAGGGCACCCCCGTGGAGGTCCTCACCCCCGAACTCATCCAGCAGGTCTTCGGCGTGGAGTCACGGGTCGTGGACCACCCCGTCAGCGGCAAACCGCTGTGCATCCCCGTACGCCAGGAGCGGACCACCCGCCCCGCGCCGGGCCGACGGGGCGCCCGCGCGATGACGGCCGGCGCGACCTGAACGACCGCCGCCCGCCCGCCGGCACGCGTACCCACCCACCCGAGCCGGCGGACGCGGGCCGACCCGGGCCCTCGGCCCGTACTCCTGCCCCGCCCTTCACCCTCCCTGTCGCATGCCCGCGCACCACGAGAACGGATCGCACACGTATGTCATCGACCGTCGACAGCCGCCTGCCCGAACTGCACCACGCCCACCGGGACGTGACCGGCGGCTGGCTGCGCCCCGCCACCTTCGGCGTGATGGACGGCCTCGTCTCCAACTTCTCCCTCGTCGCCGGCGTCGTCGGCGGCGGTGCCCCGGCCCACACGGTGATCCTCACCGGCCTGGCCGGCCTGGTCGCGGGCGCCTGCTCCATGGCCACCGGCGAGTACACCTCCGTCTCCTCCCAACGCGACCTGGCCCATGACGAGATCGCGACCGAACGGCGCGAGCTCGAGATCCATCCCGACGAGGAACTGCGCGAACTCACCCTGATCTACGAGGACAAGGGGCTGCGCCCGGAACTGGCCGCCGAGGTCGCGCGCGAGATCACCGCCCAGCCCGAGGTGGCCTGGCGGGTGCACGTGCGCGAGGAACTCGGCATCGACCCGGACGATCTGCCCTCGCCCTGGACGGCGGCCGCCTCGTCGTTCGCGGCCTTCGCCATCGGCGCCCTCGTCCCGCTGCTGCCGTTCTTCCTCGGCGCCACCGGCATCCTCCCGGCGCTCGTCGTCAGTGCGCTGGCGCTCGCCGTGACCGGCGGCGGCATAGCCCGGCTGACGGCACGTCCGATGTGGTACGGCGGGCGCCGGCAGTTGCTGCTCGGCGGCCTGTCCGCCGCGGTGACCTACGGCGTCGGCCTGCTCGTCGGGACGGCCGTCTCATGACCGGGCCGATCGGATCCGCCGCTGTCGGCGGCGGGACGGCGGGCGCGGCACCCGGAGTGCGCACCGTCGTCCTGGTCAAGCAGGTGCCGCTGGAGGGCGGTTCGGGAGACCTCGGCCTCGACGGCCGGCTCCGGCGCACGGACGCGGAAGCGGAGATGAACCCCTGGTGCCGGCGCGCCGTGGCCCAGGCCGTGCGGCTCGCCACCGGCCCCGGCGGGCTCAGCACCGCCGTCACGATGGGACCCGCCCGCGCGGTGGACGTCCTGCGCGAGGCCCTCGCCTGCGGCGCCGACGAGGCGCTGCACCTGACGGATCCCGAATGGGCCGGAGCCGATTGCCTGGTGACGGCCCGGGCGCTGGCGGCCGCCGTGGACGCCCACACCGATGCCGAGGTGGTGCTTGTCGGGCTCAGTTCCGTCGACGGCAACACGACGGCCGTCGGCCCCATGGTGGCCGAGCTGCTCGGACTGCCCTTCGTCGGGGCGGCCCTGGACATCGACGTGGCCGAGGAGGACGGCACCCGCGTGCTGCGCACCACGCTGCAGTCCGACGAGGGACTGCGCAGCGTCCAGGTGGCGCTGCCTGCCGTGGTCGCCGTCGCCGAGCGCTCCTGCCGGCCGGCCAAGGCGCCCGCCGACACCTGGCCCGGCACCGACCGGGTGCGCACGCTGACCCGAGCGGACCTCGGGCACCGCGGCCCCGAGCGCAGCCCGACCCGGGTGACGGGCTTCCGCCGCCAGGCCCGGTCGCGCACCCCGGTGTTGCTGTCCGGCACCATCGACGAGCAGGTCGAGCGAGCGCTGGACCTGTGGCAGTCCCGGACGGAAGGGAACCCCGCCCCGCCACGTCCGGTGCCGGCCGTGCCGGCGCGTCCTCGCTCTCCTCATGGCCGGGTCCTGGCCCTGACCGGTCCCGCCGGGACGGCCGAACCACGGGCTCTGCTCGGTGAGGCCGCGGCCGTGGCCGCACGCCTCGGCGCTCAGGTCACCGCCGTCGTCCAGCCGGACACCGACACCGGCGCGTTCGCCTCGTGGGGGGCCGACGAGCTGCTGGTGCTCGGCGGGGAGGCGGCACGGCCGGCCGCGGCCGCGCTGCACTCCTGGATCACGGCCCACGGCCGGCCGTCGGCCCTGCTGGGCGCGGCACGCTCGTGGGAACGCGAGGTACTGGGACGGCTGGCCGCGCGACTGGACAGCGGTCTGATGTCCGACCTCGTGGCCGTGGAGGCCCGGGCCGACGTCGCCGGCGGCCCGCGTCTGACCGGCAGCAAACCGTCGGGTCAGGCCACCTTCGCGGAGATCGACAGCCTCGGCCCCGTGCAGATCGCGACGCTGCGCACCGGCAGCCTGCCGCTGCGGGCCCCGCGGTCCCGCACGAACACGGCGCTGCCTGTCCGGCGTGTGGAAGTTCCGCCGGACCCGGCACTGCGGGCGGGCCCGCTCGAACCGGACGGGGACTACGACGCCCTGGAACGGGCCCGGGTCGTCATCGGGGTGGGACAGGGCGTGGACCCCGGCCGCTACGCCGAGCTGGAACCCCTGCGGCTGCTGCTGGGCGCGGAACTGGCCGCCACGCGCAAGGTGACCGACGCCGGCCGGCTTGCGCACTCACGGCAACTGGGCATCACCGCACGCGCCATCGCCCCCGAGCTGTACCTGGCACTGGGCATCTCCGGCAGTACCCGTCACATGAGTGGCGTGGAGCGCGCGACGACCGTGCTGGCCGTCAACCACGACGCTGCCGCGCCGGTCTTCGACCAGTGCGACATCGGCATCGTCGCCGACTGGGCGGAGGCCGTGAGTGCCCTGTGCGCGGCCTTGGACAAGCGGCCGGACCTGACCGGTGGGCCAGTGGCCGAGGCGGGAGATTAGCCTTGCGGCATGGCAACCGACACCCGCACCGAGCCGACCGCCGACGATCCCATGCAGGGCCCCTGGCTGCTGTTGATCTACCGAGTCCCCAGCGAGTCCTCGGGGGCGCGTGTGGCGGTGTGGCGGCAGCTGAAGCGGCTCGGCTGCTTCTATGTGCAGCAAGCGGTGTGTGTGCTGCCCGATCGCGGGGATCTGCGGGAGAAGCTGACCCGGGTCCGCGAACGCATCGACGAGCTGGGCGGCTCCAGCGTCTTCCTGACCCTCACCGACGTCGAGGAGGACGCCCGCGTCCAGTTCGTCGAGGGGTTGCGCGGTCAGTCGGCGAAGGAGTACGCGGAGATCGTCGAGGAGTGCGAGACGAAGTTCTTCAAGGAGATCGAGTTCGAGCGCTTCCGCGGCAACTACACCTTCGAGGAGGCGGAGGAGATCCGCCAGGACCTGGAGAAGCTCAAGCGCTGGCTGCGCAAGGTCGAGTCCCGGGACTGGATGGACGCCGACGGCAGGGAACTGGCCCGGCAGAAGGTCGCCGAGTGCGAACGCCTGCTGGAGGAGTTCGAGGCGGACGTCTATGAGAGGACCGTCAGCGACGCCGGATGATCCGCCGCCCCGCGAGGGCGGCGGATCACGCGTGGCGCCGCCCGCCCCTGCGGCCGCCTCCCGACACCTTCGCCTCGGCCACGACCCGTGCGTTGAGCAGCTCCCTGAGCTGGTTGCGTTTGTCGAACGTCCTGATCGCGCGCTCCTCGTCGCGCGCGGCCACGGCCAGGGTGAGCGCCTCCAGCACGATCAGGAACATGCTCTGCCCGCCGTACATCTCCGGTCGGCCCGCGGGGGCGGACAGCACGGCGTGGGTCCGCCCGTGCAGGGCCTCGCGCAGCGTGTCGGTCAGCAGCACGACCCGCGCCCCCGTGTCGGCCGCGTGCCGGAGGGTCACCTCCAGCTCCGGCCGGACGCGGTTCTGCGCGATGACCAGGACCACGTCGTCGGGGCCGAGCGGCAGGAGCCGGTCGACCAGCTGGAAGCCGGTCTCCGAGGCCGGCCTCGCGCGGTAGCCGAGCCGGTTGAGACGGGTCACCGTGTACTCGACCAGGCTGGCGTCCCCGCCCAGACCCCACACCAGGGTCTCGTGGGCACCGGCGAGCAGTTCCACGGCGGCGCGGAAGTCCACCGGGTCCAGGGTGCGGCCCAGCTTTTTGAGCAGCTCCGCCCGCTCGGCGAGCAGGCTGCCCACGACGCCCTCGGGCCCGTCGCTGAAGTTGCTGATCGTGTTGTGCAGCAGGTGCGTGGGCGTCAGCAGCGTGCCGAGGTGTTCCTGCAGGGTGCGTTTGAGGCCCGGAAGGCCGTCGAAACCAAGGGACTTGGCGGTGCGGACGACGCTGGCGTCACTGGTGCCGGTGGACGTGGCGATCTCCTCCGCGGAGGAGAACGCCGCCTGCTGGGGGTGCTCGCACAGGTAGGTGGCGACCTTGCGCTCGGTGGGGGTGAGCGAGTCGTAGCGTGCGGTCACCCGTTCCTGCAGAGTGGGGAGTTTGCGGGCAGCGGCGGTCACGGCTCTCCTCGGCTCGCCGGCGACTGGTCTGTAGCGGATACTACGCGCCGGGAACGGTGCACGACAAAGGGTCGGTGGGCGGGCCGGGAAAAGACTCCCGGCCCGCCCACCGCACCGTGCCGCACGGGTCACGCCGAGCGGTCCCGTACATCGATGAGCAGGCTGACGGTGAACGCGGCCATCAGCAGGACACCGCCGAGCACGGCCAGTCCGGCATCCGCGAGGAGGCCGACGGACAGGGCCGCCAGCAGCACCGCGAGGGCCAGCACCACGGCGACGGCGATCTTCCAGTCGTCGCCGACGATGAAGTCGTACCAGAACCGTCCGAAGGACTTGAGCAGCTTCATCACACGTTCTCCTCGATCGGTCCGGCGGCCACCGGCGTGCTGGTGCGGGGCGTGCGCAGGGCGGCCACCAGGGCCCGGCTCAGCAGGAACCACGCGGCCAGCAGGGCGAGGAGGGCGAGGTCCTTGCCCGGCCACTCCAAACTCTCCCGGCCGGCGCGGAAGATGCCGATCCCCTCCACCACCCAGTAGGTGCCGAACGAGGCGAGCAGCAGCCCGACACCGTACTTGAGCAGGTTCTCGTCGATCATCGACAGCGGGCGGCGCACGGCGAACGCGATGCCGAGCACGACGATCACCGCGGCCAGGGCGCCCAGGCTGGCCGCGGGCACGTTGTCCGCGTTCAGTCCGAAGGTGATGACGATGAACACGACCTCCATGCCCTCGAGGAAGACGCCCTTGAAGGACACCATGAAGGAGAACATGTCGAGCCGGCCGGTGCGCTGCCCGGCCGCCTCGGCCGCCGCCACCTCCTCGCGGTAGATGGCGTCCTCGTCGTGCACGGCCTTGCGGCCCGACGACCGCAGGATCGCCTTCCTCAGCCACTGCAGGCCGAATATCAGCAGCAGGCCGCCGATGACCAACTGCAGTGCCGCTTCGGGAAACCAGCGCTCGAGGGCGTAGCCGGCGATCGACGTCACCACGGCGAGCAGTGCCAGGGCGGCGGCCACTCCGGTGAGCGCGGAACGCCAGCTGCGGGTGTAGCCCATCGCCATGACGATCGTCGTCGCTTCGACCATTTCCACGAAGCAGGCGACGAAGGTCGCGGCGATGAGCCCCCAGGTTGCCGCATCCACGGCGGCTCCTCTCCTTGGGTGTATGCAACAGTTGTTGCCTCGCTACGCTAGTTTCATGAAACAAATGTTGTCAATCATCGGGGAGCGTCCCGAACGGGCCCACGCCCGGAGAGAACACAAGGAGCTGCGCGGGTGGACACCCTCGGAAACGGACGGAACAGCTTCGGCACCGCGGAGGTACTGAGCGTCGGCGGCGAGCGGCACGCGATCCACCGGATCTCCGCCCTGGCCCCGTCCGACTGGCCGTACACGATCAAAATTCTGCTCGAGAACCTGCTGCGCCACGAGGACCGCGGCGCGGTGACGTCCGATCAGGTCCGGTGGCTGCTCGACTGGGGCTCCGCGAAGTCCTTCGCCCGCGCCGTCGACGTCCATCCGGCGCGGGCCTTCCTGCACGACACCAACGGCGTGCCGGCCCTCGCCGACCTCGCGGCGCTGCGCACCGCCGTGGCCGAGCGCGGCGGCGATCCGGCACGGGTGAATCCGGTCATCCCCGTGGAGTTGACCGTCGACCACTCGGTCGTCGCCGACGTGACGGCGCGGCCCGACGCGGCCGAGCGGAACGTGGCACTGGAGTACGAGCGCAACGCGGAGCGCTTCCGGTTCCTGAAGTGGGGCCGCGGCGCGCTGCGCGATGTGGCGGTCGTACCGCCGGGCACGGGCATCATGCACCAGGTCAACCTCGAACACCTGGCCCGTGTGGTCATGGTCCGCGACGGCCGCGCGTTCCCGGACCTGTGTCTGGGCACCGACTCGCACACCACGATGGTCGGCGGTCTGGGCACGCTGGGCTGGGGCATCGGCGGCATCGAGGCCGAGGCAGCCATGCTCGGGGAGCCCCTGTCGATGCTGATCCCGCCCGTGGTGGGCGTACGGCTCGACGGCGAACTGCCCGAGGGCGCCACCGCCACGGACCTGGTCCTCACCCTCACCGAACTCCTGCGCCGGCACGGCGTGGTGGGCAAGTTCGTGGAGTTCCACGGCCACGGCGTGGCCCGCCTCGCCCTCGCCGACCGGGCCACCCTCGCCAACATGGCCCCGGAGTACGGTGCGACCTGCGGCTACTTCCCGATCGACGAGGAGACGCTGCGCTATCTGCGGTTCACCGGCCGGACCGCCGAGCACGTGGCCGTCGTCGAGGCCTACGCGAAGGAACAGGGCCTGTGGCACCAGCCCGACGCGCCGCCCCGGTACACGGAATCCCTGCGCCTCGACCTCGCCGCCGTCGTGCCCTCGCTCGCCGGACCGAGCCGCCCGCAGGACCGGGTACCGCTGAACCGGGTGCGTACCGCCGTCCGCGACACGCTGCGCGAGCGGACCGGCGATGCCGAACGCCGGACCGTCCTTCGGCCCGCGCCGGGCGCGGCCGCGTCCGCCGACGCGCCCGAACAGGTCACGGACGCCGCCGTCGTGATCGCCGCGATCACGTCCTGCACCAACACCGCCAACCCCTCGGTGATGGTCGGCGCGGGCCTGCTCGCCCGGAACGCCGTCGCCCGCGGACTGCGCAGCAAACCCTGGGTGAAGACCAGCCTGTCGCTCGGCTCACGTGTCGTCACGGACTACCTGGACGCAGCGGGGCTGACGCCGTACCTGGAGAAACTCGGCTTCCACCTCACCGGATACGGCTGCATGACCTGCATCGGCGCCTCCGGCCCGCTGGCCGAGGGGGTGGCGGAGGCGGTGCGCGAGCAGGACCTCACCGTCGCGGCGGTGCTGTCCGGGAACCGCAACTTCGGGGGCCGCATCCATCCGGAGGCAAGGATGAACTTCCTGGCATCACCGCCCCTGGTCGTGGCCTACGCCCTGGCCGGAACCGTCGACACGGACCTGACCACCGACGCCCTCGGCACCGACCAGGACGGACGCCCGGTCCTGCTGAAGGACATCTGGCCGAGCGCCGAAGAGATCCGTGAGATCGTCACGTCCACCCTCAGGCCGGACATGTTCGCCCGCGCCTACGCGGACGTGTTCACCGGCGACGCGCGCTGGGAGGCGCTCGACGCACCGCAGGGCGAGCTGTTCGACTGGCCGGACGACTCCACGTACCTGCGCCGCCCGCCGTTCCTGGACGCGGTGACCGAGGAACCGGACCCGCCCGCGGACCTCCGCGGCGCGCGGGTGCTGGCCGCCCTCGGCGACTCGGCCACCACCGACCACCTCTCTCCGGCCGGTGCCATCCCCCCGCGCAGCCCGGCCGGACGCCACCTCGTGGCCGGCGGGACACCACCCACCCGGCTCAACACCTACGCCTCACGGCGCGGCAACCACGAGGTGATGATGCGCGGCGCCCTGGCCAACATCCGCCTGCGCAACCGCCTCGTCCCCGGTGCCGAGGGCGGCTTCACCCGGGACTTCACCGCCGGCGGAGCGGTCACCACGATCCACGAGGCGGCCGCCTCCTACCGTGCCGCCGGTGTCCCGCAGATCCTGCTGGCCGGCAAGGAGTACGGGACGGGCTCGTCCCGCGACTGGGCCGCCAAGGGACCGGCACTGCTCGGGGTGCGGGCCGTTCTCGCCGAGTCCTTCGAGCGCATCCACCGGTCGAACCTGGTGGGAATGGGCATCCTGCCGCTCCAGTTCCTCCCGGGCGACAGTGTCGCCGCGCTCGGGCTCACGGGGGAGGAGGTCTACGACGTCATCGGCCTCGCGGCGGCGCTGGAGGACGGTGGTGACGGTGGTACGGACGGCGGCATGTCCGCCCGCACGGTGCGGGTGCGGGCCGACGGGCGGACGTTCCCGGCTGCCGTGCGCCTGGACACACCCCGCGAGGTGACCCACTACCGGCACGGCGGCATCCTGCCCTATGTGTTGCGCCGGATGACCTCGAAAACCGCTGCCCAGGGGGTCTGAGCGCGGCACGCCGAGGGGTTCCGAGCGGGGCATCCCGCACACCCCGGGGCGCCCCGAGCGGCCCGGTGCGGACGGACGGGGACGACCGACCTGCCGGGCGATTCCGTCGGCCTGGGGAGCGGCGGGGCCTCGGGCGGCCGGCCGGCCGCCGCTCCGCCGGTCACCGGGCGGCGGGAACCGGCTCGTCGCGGCAGGGGACGTCGTCGGCGATCCCCGGGCGAGAACTCCGGCCGCCGGCGCCCCTCTCACGGGTCGTCACGGTTCGTTGCGGACGGGCATGCCGAGCGTGCGAGCCAGGCCGAGTACGCTCTTGTCCACCCGTCGCAGGTGCCGAAGCACCCGCCGCCTCGCGTGCGCGTCCTCGGAACGCGCTCCGCCGGCACCCACCGAAAGGCGGGTGGCAGCCTCGGAGCCGCGGGCGAGCGGGGTGCCGTCGCCGCCTTCGCCGGCGACCTGGACGATCAGGGCCGCGAGGTTGCGGTCGACCCGGCGGGCCTCATCGGCGAGGAACGGATCGGAGGCGATGCCGATGCCGGCCGGCGTCAGTTCGGCGGTGCCGGCCAGGCTGCGGGTGTGCAGGGCCGCGGTCTCGAGCAGCCCCAGCACAGCGAGCGCGGTACGCCGCCGGGACCGCAGCGGGCTGATCGGAGTGATCAGCGGCTGCACCGCCAGGCGCAGGCTGTCCAGGGCCGAATCCAGCGCGCGGGCCGGACCGAACAGATCCCCGACGAGTTCGCCGTCCATACGGGCCAGGGACTGGGAGAGCACCGCGCGCAGCCGCTCCAGCACCTCGTGCAGCAACCGGTCGGTGCGTTCCCGGGTTCCTGCCGGCAGCACCAGCAGCGCCGCGGCCAGTCCGCACGCGATCCCCAGCGCGGTCTCCTCGATCCGGATCACCAGCACTCCGGGGGTGATGGCATGGAGCAGGGTGTACAGCATGCCGATCATCGTGGTGACGAAGAAGGACATCAGCGTGTAGGACACCGCGGCGGTGTAGTACATCCCGAACACGCTCAGGATCGCCAAGGCGAAGGCCGCCCAGGGGTGTCCGCCGATCAGGGCGGAGAGGGCGAGCCCGGTGACGACACCGGCCACCGTGCCGACCAGTCGGCGGTAGCCCCTGACGAGAACCTCCCCGGTCGAGGTGGTGCTGATGAACACCACCCAGCAGGTGAATACCGCCCAGTACCAGCGCTGCGGCGACAGCAGTTCACCGCCGCCGACGGCCAGCGCCGATCCGGTGGCGACCTGGAGCGCGGTCCTGGTGGTGTGACGGACGCGGGTGCGCTCCGGCCACCTCGACACGGTGTCCTTCACCGGGCCCGAACCCTCCGCCTCCGGCTCCTCAATCCGCGCCGCGTCGGAGTCCCGGGGCGCAGGCGTGTGCCCGGCGATGGTCACCCGCAGTCCGGACAGGGCTCCCGCCAACTCCCCGGCGGAGCGGAAGACGTCCCGCATCGCCGGGGACACATCGGACAGGTGCACGTCGTCGCCTTGGCGGAGCCGACGGTCCTCGACCTCGGTACTGCCGGTCCACGCCGACCCCGCCCGACCCGGACCGGCAGCGGCACGCAGCGCACGCAGCCGCGCGGTGAGCGTGGGCAGACTCGCCGCGTCCTGGGCGCCGCGGCCGCCCTCGCCGCGGCGCATCTTCGTCAGGTGCCGACTCAGGGTGTCGACGTCGGAACCGGGCCACAGGAGCCGCATCACGAGAATGGCCAGCCGTTCCACGGCCGTCTCCGCTTCCGCCACCCGGCGCTGGACCGTGACCCCGACGCGCTCGTCCGGGGCCCCGGCTGCCGGCCAGCTCTGGATCAGCAGAGCGCACGTGTGCAGACGGTCCACCTGCCGGCGCAGGTCGCCGACCGCCCGCTCGCGCCGGATCGCCTTCGGATCGCCTTCTGCCACCTCGATCAGCGCGTCCAGCACCATGCCCAGCCGCACCCGGAAGGCACGGTGCAGCCGCGCCAGGGTCCGCTCCGGCGGGGCGCGCAGGAAGGCGAACCGGACCAGCGCCGAGCAGGCGAAGGCCACCAGCACGGCCAGGACCAGGTGCGGCAGTTGTGCCAGGCGGGTTCCGACGAACTGGGTCACGAAGAACAGCTGGAAGGCGAAGACGCCCAGCGTGGTCGCCCGCGGGCCCAGCCGCCGGATGTACAGGGCCGCGAAGATCAGCGCCACGAACACCACGTCTGCCGGCACCCGGTACGGTGCCAGCGCGCTGCCGACCGCCGTGACCGCGAGTGAGACGGGCACCCCGGCCGCCAGGGTCAGCGCCTGCTCGCGCGGTCGGCGCTCGGTGACCGCCACCGTGCTGACCATGGCGGTGAGGGCGCCCGTGACCAGGATCGGCACCGGCGCGTGGAGCGCCGCGAGGGTGCAGAGCGTCAGCAGCACCGCGCAGACCGTACTGAGCGCGGACAGCAGCCGGAGCAGGCCGGGATCGGAGGCCACGAACCGATCCCGGACGCCCGCCGGCCTCACTCCTGCCCGCCGCATGCCTCGGCTTCATCCCCTCACCCGGACCGATGGCCACGTGTCACGCGGCCGGCTCGTCGAGCGAGGCCAGGAAGCCTTCGACGTCGACGACGCGGTGGGAGATCATGGTCAGGCCGCGCATCATCGCCTGGTAGGTGACCAGGCCACCGGGAGCGGCGATGGCGTCGGTGAACGTCGTGACGTGGTAGCCGCGCTCCATCGCGGTGCGGGCCGTCGACTCCACGGCCATGATTCCGGAGACCCCGGCGATGGCCAGGTACTCGACGTTGTGCTGCCGCAGCTGAAACTCCAGGTCGGTGTGGTGGAGCACGTCGAGGCCCTTGTGCGGCGCGAGGACCACTTCGCCCGGCTGGGGAGCCAGGTCCTCGTGGAACTCGGTGTTCCAGGTGCCCGCCTCGAACAGCCGGTTGTCGAACATCTGCCGGTGGATGCCGGAGACGTGCTTCCACGACGAGTAGTCCTCATCGGTGAGGGCGGTCCTCGAGTAGAAGACGGGCACGTCCTTGTGCCGCCGCACCCCGGTGATGAGCCTCTTCAAGTGCTCGATCGTGCCCAGCCGTTCGTACTCCGGGGCGTACACGGAGTACGCCTTGCCGTCCTTGGAGAAGTTCTCGTTGACCAGGTCGACGAGAAGCAGTCCCACCCGACCGCGCTCGTAGTCGCTCACCTCGGTCGTCCTCCTTCGTAGAAGTCGTCATCGGCAACCGGGCCGGCAGCCCAGGGGCCGTTACAGCTATTGATTGTAACGTAACTTCGAGAAGATGTACCCCGCCTGCTGCCGACAACGGCGCGACGGATCCGGACGGGCATCCGGAATACGGAAGGTGTAGTTCATCGTTCAATTAATGTGGGGATCTCCCCGGCGGAAGGAGGCGCGGCGATGACCGCGATCGGCACGGGGCTCTGCGGTGTACAAGCGCCCGGGGAGGGCCACTGCTCCCGGCAGACGCGGCAGCGCGCGGTGCTCACGCTGCCGTCCCGGGCGGCACTGGTGGCGTCGGTCCGCGTCTTCACCGCCGGTGTGCTCGGCCGGTGGGGGATCGGCCCCGAGGAACAGGACTCCGCCGTACTCATCGTCGACGAACTGGCCGCGAACGCGGCCCTGCACGGGTGCGCGGACATGACCCTGAGGCTCGACCTCGACGGCGACACGCTGTGCATCGCCATGACCGATTTCGGCGCGCGTGCTCATGTCGCGGCCCCCGACGTCGCGCCCGACGAACACGGCCGAGGCATCGGGATCGTGGAACACCTGGCCGACCACGTCGAGATCCACCCCCACCGGAACGGGTGCCGCGTGCTCGCCCGGCTGCGCGTCACGCGGATCTCCGGCCCCGAGGGCGAGCCGGACCTGGCGGCGTAGGCACCGGACAGGGCGAGCCGACCTCCCCGCGGCGCGGAACAAGCCCACGGGCGCCGTCCCCGGTGTGCGGCGGGCGGTCCGCCGGCTCCGGCACACGCGCGTGTTTCGTGCAGCCGGACGCGCGCAACGTGCAGGAAACCGGTTGGTCACGTTGCGCATACTCAGGGCTCAGACGACCGACGTACCCCAGCTGACAAGCGGAGGCACAGCCCCATGCGGACGTTCGCCCACACATCCCCGCCCTCGCGCGTGGTCTTCGGTGCCGGCACGGTGAGCCGGCTGCGCCAGGAGGTGGAGCGGCTCGGCTGCTCCCGGATTCTGCTGCTGTCCGGCCCATCCGTGGCGGAAGCCGCCGCGCGGGTCCGTGAGGCGCTCGGTGACCTGCTGGCGGCGGAGTTCGACGGCGCGGCGATGCACACCCCGGTGGAGGTGACCGAGCAGGCGCTGCACCTGCTCACGGACGCCGCGGCCGACGGCATCGTCGCCGTCGGGGGCGGCTCGACGACCGGCCTGTCCAAGGCGCTGGCCCTGCGCACGGACCTTCCCCAGGTGATCCTGCCGACCACCTACGCCGGTTCCGAGGTGACCCCCGTCCTCGGCGAGACCCGGGACGGACGCAAGGTCACCCAGTCCTCCCCGGCGATCCTGCCCGAAACCGTCGTCTACGACGTCGACTTCACCCTCACGCTGCCCCTGCCCCTGACGGTCACCAGCGGCGTCAACGCCCTTGCGCACGCCGTGGAGGCGCTGTACTCCCCGGACGCCGACCCGGTCACCGACCAGCGGGCCCTGGACGCGGTGTCCCGCATCGCGCGGGGGCTGCCCCGGCTGGCCGCCGACCCCGCCGACCAGGAGGCGCGGTCCGATCTGCTGTACGCGGCCTGGCTCGCCGGGACCTGTCTCGCCACGGTCGGCATGGGTCTGCACCACAAGCTGTGCCACACCCTCGGCGGCAGCTTCGACCTGCCGCACGCCCAGACGCACACCGTCGTGCTCCCGCACGCCATGGCCTACAACGCGCCCGCGGCACCCGACGTGATGCGCCGCATCGCCGAGGCGCTGGGCGTGCCCGACGCCCCGAGCGGCGTCTACGACCTGGTCGCCTCCCTCGGCGGCCCGACCTCGCTGCGCGAACTCGGGATGCCGGAGAGCGGCCTGGCCCGCGCGGCGGAACTGGCCACCGCGACGCCGTACCCGAATCCGCGCGAGGTGACCACCGAGGGCATCGCCCGGCTGCTGGACGGAGCCTGGCAGGGACGCCGCCCCCAGGGCCCGCCGACGACGGAGTCGAAGCTGGCCCGGCTCACCGAGGAAGTGGTGGCCAGCTTCGCGCAGGCCCCGGACCCGCGCGTCCGCGCGCTGCTGAGCGACCTCGTCCGGCGCCTGCACGCCTTCGTCGCGGACAACGACGTCACCGACGCCGAATGGCAGTACGCCATCGACTTCCTCACCCGCACCGGGCAGATCTGCAGCCCGACCCGCCAGGAGTTCGTCCTGCTGTCGGACACCCTCGGCATCTCCAGCGCGGTGGACCTGCTCACCAACTCCCGCACGCCCGACACCACCCCGTCCGCGGTGCTCGGCCCCTTCTACGTGGAGGGTCCGCCCGAGGCCGCGCACGGCAGCGACATCTCCGGGGGGCTGCACGGCACCCCGCTGTGGGTGGACGTACAGGTCACGGACACCGACGGCGCGCCGGTCAAGGACGCCGTGGTGGACGTGTGGCAGTCCAACGAGGACGGCTTCTACGACGTCCAACTCCCCGACCTGGACGGGCCGGTGCTGCGCGCCCGGCTGCGCAGCGACGCCGAGGGACGGATCACCTTCTGGTCCATCCTGCCCTCGCACTACCCGATCCCCGGGGACGGGCCGGTCGGGCAGATGCTCGACGCGGTGGGACGCCACCCCTACCGGGCGCCCCACCTGCACTTCATGTTCGACGCGCCGGGCCACCGCCGGCTCGTCACCCAGCTGTTCGTGGCCGGCGGGGCCTACCTGGACAGCGACACCGTCTTCGGCGTCAAGGACGAACTCGTCGTCGACTTCACCCCGCAGACCGGCCCCACCCCCGACGGCCGACCGCTCGACGGCGCATGGTGCCGTCTCGACTACACCTTCCGTCTCGCCCCCCTGGCCGGATGACCTAGGAGCGCCCAACCATGACGACCACCGACGCGCACCACGCGTACGACACCGACGTCCTCGTCGTCGGCAGCGGCCCCGCCGGCGGCTCGGCCGCACTCCTGCTGGCCACCTACGGCATCCGCACCTTGCTGGTGACGAAGTACGGGTGGCTGGCGAACACGCCCCGCGCGCACATCACCAACCAGCGCACCATGGAGGTTCTCCGTGATCTGGGCGTCGAGTCCGAGGCGATGACGTTCGGCAGCCCGTCCCACCTGATGGGGGACACCGTGCTGTGCACGTCGCTCACCGGAGACGAGATCGGGCGCATCCGCAGCTGGGGCACGGGCCCGGCGACGGCCACCGAGTACGTGTCGAAGAGCCCGTGCGAGATGATCGACCTGCCGCAGACCTACCTGGAGCCGATCCTGGTGAGCAACGCGGCGGCTCGCGGCGCCAAGGTCCGCTTCGACACCGAGTTCCTGCGCTTCACCCAGGACGAGGACGGCGTCACCGCCGTACTGCGCGACCGGGTCCGCGGCGACGAGTTCACCGTACGGGCCCGCTACCTGATCGGCGCGGACGGCGGACGCAGCGCGGTCGCCGAGCAGCTCGGCCTGCCCTTCGCCGGGCGCATGGCCAAGGCAGGCAGCATGAACATCGTCTTCAAGGCCGACCTCACCCGGTACTGCGCCCACCGGCCGAGCGTCCTGTACTGGGTGCTACGGCCGGGGGCGGAGACCGGCGGCATCGGCATGGGTCTGGTCCGCATGGTCCGCCCGTGGAACGAGTGGCTGCTGGTGTGGGGTTACGACATCGAGCGGCCGCCACCCCAGGTCGACGACGAGACCGCGCGGAGCATCGTGCGCGACCTCGTGGGCGATCCGGACCTGCCGGTGGAGATCACGTCGACCTCGCTGTGGACCGTCAACCACGCCTACGCGACGCAGTACTCCTCCGGACGGGTCTTCTGCGCCGGTGACGCCGTGCACCGCCACCCGCCGTCCAACGGGCTGGGCTCCAACACCTCCGTGCAGGACGCGTACAACCTCGCCTGGAAACTCGCGATGGTGATCCGCGGCGAGGCCGGCCCGGAGCTGCTCGACAGCTACAGCGCCGAACGCGCCCCCGTCGGACGGCAGATCGTCGAGCGGGCCAACCTCAGCCGTGACCAGTTCGGCCCGATCTTCGACACTCTCGGCGTCGGCGCCGGCAGCGACGAGGAGACCATCGCCGAAGGACTCGCGGCGATACGGGCGCGGACGCCCGAGGGCGCCAAGAAGAGACAGCTGCTGAGAGACGCCATCCAGCTCAAGAACTACGAGTTCAACGCGCACGGCGTGGAGATGAACCAGCGCTATGTCTCCTCGGCGGTGCTCCCCGACGACGACAGCGCCGAAGTCTGGGACGAGGACCGGGAACTGGTGCACCGGCCGACGACCCGGCCCGGCGCCAAACTCCCGCACGCCTGGCTCGTCGACGCACGGGGAGAGCGGGTGTCCACGCTGGACCTCGTCGGTGACGGTGTCCTCACGGTGCTGACCGGTCTGTCGGGCGGTGTCTGGGAGACGGCCGCGAGCGCCTGCCGCGACACCCTCGGCGTGCCGCTGCGCGTGGTGCGCGTCGGCGCCGACGACTCCCGCGACCCGTACGGCGAATGGAGCCGGGTCAGCGAGATCGCCGAGGACGGAGTCCTGCTGGTGCGCCCGGACGGCCACGTGGCCTGGCGCCGTGCCACCGCCCCGGACAGCGCGCGGTCGGCGCAGGATGAGCTGGTCGGCGCGCTCCGGCACGTGCTGGCGCGTTAGGGCCCGTCCGGTACGAACGGCGCTTCGCCCGGCCGGTGGCCCTCGGCCCGCCGCAGGGCGGCCGGGGTCGTGCCGAGCCGGGCGCGCATCACCCGGGTCAGGTGCTCCTGGTGGGAGAACCCGCAGGCGAGCGCCACCTCGGCGATGGGTGCCGAGCCGGTGCGCAGCAGCCGGCACGCCCGCTCCAGCCGCAGCCCGAGCAGGAACTGGTGGGGGGACTGTCCGGTCCTCGCCCGGAACTGCCGCGTGAACTGGCTGCCGCTCAGCGACACCGAGGCGGCGAGGTCGGCGATCGGCAGCGGCTCGTCGAGCCGTTCCTCCATCAGCTCGCGTACGGCGTCGAACTGCCGGGCGGACAGTCCGGAAGCCGTGGGGCGGGGAGCCGCGGAAGCGCCGACGCGGTGGCTGCGAACCAGCTGCGCGGCGAGCATCCCCGTCAGCTGGTCGGTGTACGTGCGGGCGGACGGCTCCCAGGAGCGCACCGCCCCCTCCAGCGCGAGCACCAGTTGCTCGGCGAGTGGATCGGTCGTGCCCAGTTCCTCGCAGAGCTCCACGGGCCGTCCGTCGTTCGCGTCGCGCAGCGCCTCGTCCGTGAGATACGCGTGGATCGTGTCCAGCCGGCCGCCGAGCTCGACGGCCAGCGGCCGGCCGGCCGGCTGGACGAAGAGCCCGCCGGCCGGCACGGTCCGCGTCCGCGTGCCCCCGTCCTTTCCGCGGCGCACCGTGACGGGCCCGTTGAGGTGGAGGATCAGCAGGTGGGTCGGCGCCGGATCGAACAGATCACGATAGGGCTGCTCCTGCTGCGTGGAGAGGTACAGCTGCTCCCAGCCGAGCCCCGAGCTGGTGAGTCGCGCCCGTACACCTGGCCGGCGGAGGATGCCGACCGTGTCGGCCGGACCGAGCTCCCTCATGGTGCGACCTCCTCGCAGCCCCGGACGTGGTTGAATTGTAAACCATCGGGGTGGTGCCGGGAAGCGGCCGTTCCACAAGGAACCTCCGACGGGCCCGGCCGCCGGCCTCGGCAGCGACCACCGCGCCGTCCACGACCTCGGCTGACCCGGGTCGTCGGCAAGGTGTCGCCTCCGATGGCCGTCCGAGGCCATCGCCGTGACGGCCACGGCGGCGGGAGCGTCAGGCGCGGACCTGAGGAGGTCAGCGCAGCTCCACGTCGAGGCGCGAGCGCAGCTCGTCGAGGGTGATGCCGTAGGTCTCCAGCACGTGGACGCCGTCGGGCCGCAGATCGAAGGTGGCGACCTCGGTGTAGATGCGGCTGACGCAGCCGACGCCGGTGAGCGGGTAGGTGCACTGCGGGACCAGTTTGGGTGCGCCGGACTTCGTGAAGAGCGTCATCATCACGTAGACGTCCTTGGCCCCGATGGCCAGGTCCATCGCGCCGCCCACGGCGGGAATGTCGCCGGGCCTGCCGGTGTGCCAGTTGGCCAGGTCGCCGTGGGTGGAGACCTGGTAGGCGCCCAGCACGCAGACGTCGAGGTGGCCGCCGCGCATCATGGCGAAGGAGTCGGCGTGGTGGAAGTACGCCGCCCCCGGGAGCTCGGTGACCGGGACCTTGCCGGCGTTGGTGAGGTCGGGGTCGATCTGGGTGCCTTCGGCCTTCGGCCCCATGCCGAGCATGCCGTTCTCGGTGTGGAGGACGACGCCGAGCTCCTCGGGCAGATGGTCGGCGATCTTGGTGGGCTGGCCGATGCCGAGGTTGACGAACGCGCCGGCCGGGATGTCCCGTGCGATCACGGCGGCCACCTCGTCCATGCTGAGCGGATGACCGACGGTCATCGGCGCCTCGCCGGCGGACACCGAACCTGTCGCCGCGGTGGTGGTGTCGGTGGTCATCGTGCCCCCTGGACGGTGTAGTGGCGGGCCTCGACCGGGACGATGCGGTCGACGTATATGGACGGCGTGACGACCGCCTCGGGGTCGAGCGCGCCGAGCGGGACGACCTCGTCGACCTGGACGATCGTGGTGGTGGCGGCGGTCGCCATCACCGGGCCGAAGTTGCGGGCGGTCTTGCGGTAGACGAGGTTGCCCATCGGGTCCGCCCGGTGCGCGGCGATGAGGGCGTAGTCGCCCTTGATCGGATACTCCAGCAGGTAGTCGCGTCCGTCGATGGTGCGCACCTCCTTGCCCTCGGCGAGCGGGGTGCCGACCGCGGTCGGGCAGTAGAACGCGCCGATCCCGGCGCCGGCCGCTCGCATCCGCTCGGCGAGATTGCCCTGGGGCACCACCTCGAGCTCGATCTTCCCCTCGCGGTAGAGCGCGTCGAAGACATAGGAGTCGACCTGGCGCGGGAAGGAGCACAACACCTTGCGGACCCGGCCGGCGGCGAGCAGCGCCGCCAGTCCGACGTCGCCGTTTCCGGCATTGTTGGACACGATCGTGAGATCCTTCGCGCCCTGCCGGATGAGCGCGTCGATGAGGTCGAACGGCATCCCGGCCAGGCCGAAGCCGCCGACCAGCACGGTGGAGCCGTCCTCGATCCCGGCGACGGCCTCGTCGGTCGAATCCAGCACTGCGGTGCGGCTCACTTCGCCACCTCCAGGTTCTCCAGGACGATGGCCAGCCCCTGGCCGACGCCGATGCAGATCGCGGCCACGCCGTACCTCTCGCGGCGCTCCTTCAGGACCCCGGCCAGGGTTCCGAGGATCCGGCCGCCGGAGGCGCCCAGCGGGTGCCCGATCGCGATGGCCCCGCCACGCTGGTTGACGATCCCGGGATCCCGCAGGCCGTCCTTGAGCCAGGCGTCGACGCAGGCCAGTGACTGGACTGCGAACGCCTCGTTGAGCTCGACCGCGCCGACCTGGTCCCAGGTGATCCCGGCACGGGCCAGCGCCCGGTTGGCGGCCTCGACCGGGGCGTAGCCGAATTCCCGCGGGTCCAGCGCCATCGCGCCTCTGCCGAGGATCCGGCCGAGCGGGTCGTGGCCGATGGTCGTCGCCGCCGCCTCGCTGCCGAGGAGCACCGCGGAGCCACCGTCGGAGAGCGGCGAGGCGTTGCCGGCGGTGATGGTGCCGTCCGGGCGGAAGGCCG
The DNA here is from genome assembly GCF_053589015.1 of Streptomyces sp. NPDC003393. Taxonomy (NCBI): domain Bacteria; kingdom Bacillati; phylum Actinomycetota; class Actinomycetes; order Kitasatosporales; family Streptomycetaceae; genus Streptomyces; species Streptomyces sp. NPDC003393. The sequence goes on from NZ_JBSFRB010000023.1 coordinate 34,062, forward strand.
GCTTGAGCCTGGCGAGCTTCTCGGTGCTGGAGTCCGCGCGGATGCCCTCGTCGCGGGTCAGGTCCCCGACCGGGGTGACCAGAGCGTCGTAGAAGCCGTCCTCCCAGGCCTGGTGCGCGAGGCGGTGAGAGCGGACGGCGAACTCGTCCTGGCGCTCGCGGGAGATGCCGAAGCGTTCCTGGAGCTGCTCGTTGCACTCTCCCAGCGAGATGGTCCATTCCTTCGGCATCCGCGGGTTGACCAGCCGCCAGCCCAAGGTCGTCGACACCGCGGTGACGTCGCGCGCCGGGAAGGCCCGCGACGGCTTGGGCAGCACCCACGGCGCCCGCGTCATCGACTCGACACCGCCCACGAGAACGACGTCGGCGTCGCCCGTCTCGATCGTGCGGGAACCGGCCATCGCCGCGTCCAGGCTCGAGCCGCACAGCCGGTTGACCGTCGTGCCGGGCACGCTGGTCGGCAGACCGGCCAGCAGGGCGGCCATCCGGCCGACGTTGCGGTTCTCCTCGCCGGCGCCGTTGGCGTTGCCCCAGACGACCTCGTCGATCGCGGCCGGATCCAGCGAGGGCGCCTGCGCGAGCACACCCTTGATCGCGGCAGCGGCCAGATCGTCGGGCCGGACCTCGGCCAGCGCGCCGTTGAACTTACCGAACGGTGTCCGCGTGGTGGCGTAGAGGAATGCACTGTCCATGCACTCGACGCTAGACGGCACCGCCGATACTGTGAAGTATCAATATCGACGTCGATTGATACGCTGGAACTATGGATCTGCGCCAGCTCCGCTACTTCGTCGCCGTCGCGGAAGAGCGCCATTTCAAGCGTGCGGCCGAGCGGCTCCACATGGCACAGCCGCCGCTCTCGCAGGCGATCCGGCAGCTCGAGGGCGAGCTCGGCGTCGCGTTGTTCCACCGCACCACACGCCGGGTCGACCTCACCGACGCCGGCCGTGCCTACCTGGACCGGGTACGGGCGATCCTCGCCGAGGTCGACGAGGCCGCCCACCACGCCCGCCGGGTCGCCGCCGGTGCGGTCGGCCATCTCACCCTCGGCTGTGTCGGCTCGGCGACGTACAGCCTGCTGCCGGCGCTGTCGCGCCACCTCGCCACCGAACTGCCGGGCATCGACTTCTCCTTCCGCGGGGAGATGCTCGCCCCGGCTCAGGTGGAGGCGCTGCGCAGCGGCGCGATCGACGTGGCCCTGCTGCGCCCGCCCGCGGCCGACCCGTCCCTCGCCGTCCACACCCTGCGCCGGGACCGCCTCGTGGTGGCACTCCCGGCCGAGCATCCCCTTGCGGCGAAGACCCGGGTGCGCGCCGCCGACCTTGCCGGCCTTGACCTGATCATGCACTCGGCGGACCGTCACTCGGTGATGCACGACGTCGTGCTCGGCGTCCTCCGAGAGGTCGGCGTCGAGCCGCACATCCGGCACGAGGTCGGAGAGACCTCGACGCTCATCACCCTCGTCGCCGGCGGCCTCGGAGTCGCGGTCGTGCCCGAGCCGGTGACCGCGCTCGCGCTCGACGGTGTCGCCTACCGGCCCTTGGTGCGCCCGGCGGCTTCGATCGAACTGGCCGTCGCCCACCGCGCCGACCGCGACGAACCCCATCTGACTCGCACGGTCGAGGTCATTCGCGAGCTCTTCTGAACGGCCGGCGGACGTCGGCCTTCGGCAGGCACCGGTGGGAGACGCCGCAGACAGGTTCTGCTCGGCACCCTGGCCGCCTCGAACTCCCGCGTCACCGTCGACCGCACTTCGCGACCGTTTCACGCCGATGATGCGGCGGCGCTGTGGTGCTCGGCCGGCAGCTGCGACAGACGGGATCCGGTCGATGTGTCTCTTCGTCGATAATCACGATGACCGATGACCGATGACCGATGACCGATGACCGATGACCGATGACCGATGACCGATGACGCTGACGAGCGGTGTCTTCTCCCGCGGCAGTGAGCCACGCCTCACCGCAATGGGCGCACGCTGTCATCCACCGGCGCGGCTATCGGATCCGGTTGAGCGAGTCCGCAGCGGTGATCATGGATGCTCCGAGAAGCACGATGTCCTTGATGAGGAATTGCCCCGCAGGCGACAGTTTGGGCTCTCGCCCCCGCTCCCGCACGTGCCATGCTTCCGGGGTGGTGGCCAGGAAACTGAGTGTGACGGCAAACATGCCGGAGGCGAGCAGACTACCGGTTGCCGAAACCCGCGGCGCCCAACGCCCGGTCGACACCATCCCGCCGATGGCGATCTCGGTGAGACCGATGGCCCTGGCGAGCTTCTCCTCGCCAAGCATTTTCAGTGGTTTCCTGAGCAGTGGGCTTGCGACAACCACAGCACGGATGTTTTCGACTTCGTAGGATTCGAATTTCAGCCGTCCGATGCTGAGGAGGTTCAGCGCGAGTCCGTACCGGGCCGCGGTCATCCCTCCGGAGCTCAGTCCGCGGGCCGTGGGGCGCATGGCCATGGAGATCTCCTCTCGCCTCTCACAGTTCCCCGAGAGTCTGGTCGTAGGTGCCCGTTTCGCCAGGCTCGCTCCCCTCCACGGCTCGTCGTGCCGGGAACGCCCACGCGCACAGCGTGATCTGCTGACTATCATGCCAAGGACTGGTCCAACCGGCATGACGGCGGACTACTCTCCGTAGTCATGACTGCACATCCCTAGCCGGGAAGGGGAAAAGCGGCTCGCCCTCATCCGTCCAATTGACGAGACCGTGACTGTGCGGTGAGGCGGCCGAGGCGCTTGGCGCAGCAGACGGCGGCGCGAGTCCTGGAAAGGCTCCGTGCCGGAGGCCATTACAGGGATCCAGAGACAGCAAATTCACGAGGTAATTCGAGGAAGAAGGGACCTGGCTCGGTTTGAGTTCCCCAGGTATTGCTCCGGACGAGGTGCAGGTGGTGCAGCTCCTGGTGTCGCCAGTGCACAGGTACTCCGGACGGCCCGCCCAGGGGCCGTCAGCGGACGCCGTCGGCGGGCTGGTGGAGCAGATCCATGTACGCCGCCGGCTCGGAATCGTCGGCGACCGGTACTTCGCCCAGCCGGCGCACCGGGACGCGGCCGTGACCATCATGGCGGAAGAGAACCTGCCCACGGACATCGATCCTGCCGTCGATCTCCGACAGACGCGACGGAACATCCTGCTTCGAGGCGTCGACATCGACGCCTACGTCGGTTGGATCGTAGAGCTCGACACCGGCGACGGCCCCATCGCTCTCGCCGTCAACCGCGCCGCCCATCCGTGCGCGTGGATGAACACTGTCATCGGACCCGGCGCGCATCGCGCGCTGCGCGGGAAGGGAGGCGTGAGGTGCACGCCGCTGTCGGACGGCGTGCTCCATGTCGGCAGGGCGAGTTTCCGCGTGGTCGGGCCGCGCGAAGACCGCCGGTGATCCAGGCGTACATGACGGAAAGAAACCGATGAAGAACAGCAGTCTGGCCATGAGAGCCGCCCGCCTCGGATGCGCCACGCTCGTCGACGCCATGGGCCGGGTCTACAGCCACCGGGCTCACATTCCCGCCATGGCGAGCCCCGATCCCCTTCGCCCCCTCTTCGGGCGTGCGGCCACCATCTCCTTCCTGCCGTACCGGGAGGATCTGACAGAAACGGGCCACGACTTCAAGTACTACTTCTACGGAGCGCTGGGGGAAGGGGCCGCCGCGGAACACGTACTCGTACTTTCCAGCGGTGGCTACTCCGACGTGTCGCACGGCGGGGGCACCAAGCTCGCAAGGGCGGACAGCATCGGGTTGGCGGGCGTACTGGCGGACGGCCGCCTCCGGGACTTCGACCAGCTGCGCGACTACGGTTTCGCCACGTGGTGCACCGGCGAGGCGGTCCGCTGGGGCGGGGACACGGTCATGCCCCACACGTTCGGCGTGGCCGTCGAGATCTCCGGCGTGTGCGTGAACCCGGGCGACTACGTCTACATGGACAGCGCAGGCGGTGTCGTGATCCCTCCAGCGAGCCTGCGGCAGGTCCTGGCCGTCGCGGAGGACATCGTGGCCGAGGAAGCCGCGGCTGCCAGGGACATCAGGGCTGAGAACAAGCCGAGACAGCTGAAGTGACTTCGAAGACCGTGTTGCGGGTGCGGTACGGGCCGGCCACCCGAGGACGGTGTTCGACAGGGTTGTGCCGGCGCGTTGAACCTTGCAGGGACCGCGTGAGCAATTGCCGGAAGGTGGCAGAGTTCAGCGGAGTCCTGCTGCCGGAAGTCGGCCCTCACATCAGGACGCCAGGTACGTATGCTCGCTCGAGCAGTCTTCATCGAGTGCGTTCGGCCCGCGGATCGAGATGACGGTCCGGAACGGTTGTGGGGGATGACGGGTCACGAAGGAGAGGCTGGCGCCACGCGCCGCCGACCTCACGCCGATCACCGTTTCGCCGATGTCAACGGCGCGAGCACCCTACGGCCGGGGCTCTCGGTCATAGGACACCACGTCGTGTTTCACCGCAGGAGGAGCCGCGAACATGCCCGACCACTTGACCACTGACGACTGGTGGCTCATCGCGGCAGGCGCCACCGTGGTCTACATGGTCACCATGTACTGGTGCATGCCGACACCCAAGGCGAAGCGGCGCATGGTGATCGCCCCGCTGGTCGGCTGGATGTTCCTGTTCCCCAATGCCGCGATAAAAGGCTATTCCGTCTCGCACACCCTGTATTTCTACAGTTGTGCCCTGGTGATGTTCGTCGTCATGCTGGCCCCGGTCGCGAAAAAGGTCGCATCCGACATTGCGGAACAAGAGGCGAAACCTTGGGAAAAGGTGCCTCTCAATACTTTTTCCTTGTACTGGATGGCCGGATCGGCCACGGCTTGCATCGTGGGAGTGGTCTACCTCTGGCCGTTGCTCACCTGATACTCCAGCTGTAGATCGTGATCCTGCTGGCTGAGGCCGGTCCGAGACCGGGTGCGTCCACCGGGACCACCGTGAGTTGTGTGGACTGACCACGAGACGGTGGCCGCCGGCCACAGCAGAGATCCAGCACGTCAAGGACAAGGGATCCGGGCCCGTTCTCGGGCCCGGATCCCTCACCGCGTGTTACCCGTCGCTAGGCCGCTTGGCGCGCCGGGTGGAAGTTGATGCGTTCGCTGACGACGGGGAAGCCGGCCTTGGCGAAGTTCGCGGCCATGGGGAAGTTGCCCTGGTCGGTCCCTCCGGTGACGAACTCTGCGCCCTCCTCGACGAGGAAGTGGGTGCACTCCGCGAGGAGATCGTAGGCGTAGCCGTGACCCCGCTGTTCCGGGACGACTCCGATGAAGCCGATGGTCGGGCCGGAGGGGTTGTGGGCTGGGATGTGGATGCCGGCCAGGTCGCCCTCCGGCGTGTGCGCGATCTGCCACCACTCCCGTGGGGAGGGGCACCAGTGGAAGAAGTCGAGTTCCTCCTGGGCGGCCTGGTCGAGGCCGCCCTCCTTGACGGCCTTGAGCGCGTGGGCGTCCAGGGTGACGGAGTGGATGCGGCGCAATGCGTCGAAGAACACGGTGTCGTCGGGTTCGGCGCTGAAGCGCAGGCGTCCCGGCCGCTCGGGCAGACCCTGCTCCGGGGTCCAGCGGTACAGGAAACGTTCCACCAGGAGTTCGTACCCGGCGGCTCGGGCGGCGGCGAAGCGTGTCTCTGCGGCAGAGCGCAGGTCGGGCTTGTCCCGCCAGCCGGCAGGCAGATTGATCTCGAGTTCGACCTGCCAGGGCGCGGAGCGCAGGAGCTCGGCCCCCGCCTTGGCCTCGCCCTCGGCCACATCGAACCAGTTGATGTTGATGGGCTCCGAGTCGTCGGGGCCGCCCCACCATGCGCCGCGTGCGACGACCTCGCCGTCGCGCAGAGCGACGCGCATCCAGTCGGGGCGGAATCGGGTACGCCGATGGCCTTCACGGGCGCCCAGTGGGTCGGGAAGTTCGTCGAAGAGACGGGCGTCGCTCGCGGTGAGCGCACGGATGACCGGATCGGTCATGGATTCCTCCGGGATACAGGCTGCTTGGAGCGCTCCCGGTCAGAAGTGACGAACCACGCCGGGACAGCGGAAAGGGGAGCGCTGGAAAGGTGTGAACCGCACGGCACTCGCCTCCTTCCATCCATCTCAGGGCGTGTAGCCACACAGTACGTGATCTTTCGCGGGCCCGTCCATGGATTTCCGCGACCCTTGGAAGACGCCCCTGTCAATCGCTCCGGCTGTTCCGAGCCTCGCGGGAGAGGTAGGCACGCTCGTCGTGATCGAGCCGGAGGGCGTCTGCGAGCGCGTCCAGGACGGAGGCGGAGACACGGCGCGTGCGTCCCTGTTCGAGCCGGACGACGTAGTCGAAGCTCAGGTGTGCCAGTTGGGCCAGCCCCTCGCGGCGCAGACCAGCCACGCGACGCAAGCCGTCACCGGGCGCCAGGCCGGCTCGGCGCGGGTCGAGCGCGGCACGGCGGGCACGCAGGAACTGACCCAGATCGTTGCCGTCAGTGTCTCCGCTCCGCTCACCCATGCCCCCCGTTTCACACCGGGGAGGGGTGGGGTGCCTGGTACCGGATTCCATAGGGACGTCCCTCCCTGGCGCCCGGTATCCGTCGGTGTGAGGCTCGGTGCCGTGGTCCCCCGGTGGCCACCAGGTCCGCGGTCCCGCGACCTGCCGATCGACACCACGGAGATGCGGCCATGCGAGCTGTCGGGTTCACGGAATTCGGAGGCCCGGAGGTGATGCGGGTACTGGATCTGCCGGAACCGCACGCGGGTCCGGGCCAGGTACGGATCAGGGTCGGAGCGGCGGACATCAACCCGTCCGACATCGCCTTTCGGTCCGGCACCATACGCAAGCTCATGCCCGAGGCGTTCCCGGCGTCCGACGCGTACGTCGTCGGGTGGGACGCCGCAGGCGTGATCGACGAGGTCGGCGAAAACGTTCGCCCGGAATTGACCGTCGGGACCAGTACGCTCGCACTCGTCGTCCCGCGGTTGACGCTCGGTGCGCAGGCGGAGTACGTGGTGGCCGCCGCGGAGTCCGTCGTGCGGGCGCCGCGGGGCGTGGCGCCGGCCGCAGCCTCCACCCTACTGATGAACGGGGTGTCCGCGTGGCATGCTGTGGAACTGCTGGAGGTCGCGCCGGGCGCGACCGTCGCGGTGATCGGAGCGGCCGGAGCGGTCGGCGGGTACGTGGTGCAGTTGGCCAAGGCCGCGGGGCTGACCGTGATCGCGGATGCGGCCGAACGCGATCGTGACCTCGTTGCCGCTCTGGGCGCGGACCACCTGGTGCCACGGGGAGACGGGTTCGTCGACGCCGTTCGGCGCCTGCGGCCGGACGGCGTGGCCGGGCTGATCGACACGGCCCAGTTCACCGGGGCCTCCGGCGCCGCGGTCCGAGACGGGGGCGTGATCGCCACCCTGCGCCCGGCAGTCGACACCGAGACCGGCCGCGAACTGCGCTCGCGCGTGGTGAACGTCGTCGAGCACTCGGGCGACACCAGCGTCCTGACCACGCTGCGCGATCACGTGGAGTCAGGGGTTCTGACGCTTCGCGTCGCAGCCACCTTCGCCCCCGAAGAAGCCGCGCAGGCACATGCGTTCATGGAGGCGGGAGGCGTACGGGGCCGCCCCGTACTCGTCTTCTGACCGAGTTGAGCAGGTCCCGGCCCTTCTGCCGGCAAGGCACCCTCAACTGTGGGGTCGGCGCTCGGCGTCGGCCCCTCATCCGGTGGAGCTCCCTCGCCACTCCTCATCCGGTGATGCGCCCTCGCCGCCCCTCACGTCGAACCTGCCGCGTGATCGGCAAGGCCCCCGGAATCCGCCCGCCCAGCGTCGCCCGGGCTCTTTCATCAGGCGTTGTGGTGCACGATCTGGATGAGGTTGCCGCAGGTGTCGTCGAAGACGGCCGTGGTGACCGGGCCCATGTCGGCCGGCTCCTGTGTGAAGATCACGCCCTTCTCGCGGAGGCGCGCCGTCTCCTCGTGCACGTCCTCGACCTCGAAGGAGGTGGCCGGGATGCCGTCCTTGACCAGTGCTTCCTTGTAGGGCGGGACGGCGGGGTGGCCGGACGGTTCCAGGAGCAGCTCGGGGCCCGCCGGGTTCTCGGGCGATACGACGGTCAGCCACCGGGCGCCGCCGCCGAGGGGGACGTCGTTCTTCTTCCCGAAGCCGAGCACGTCGGTGTAGAAGCGCTCGGCCTTGTTCTGGTCGTCGACGAACACGTGGGCGACGTAGATTTTCATTTTCTGGTCTCCGGTTCCTGCGGCTTGAGCCAGCGCGAGACGATCTGCTCGAGCGGTTCGGTGGTGAGGTTGTGGAACTTGTGGCGGCCCTCGCGCCGTGTCGTCACCAGCCCCGCGGCCTCCAGCACGGCGAGGTGCTGGCTGACGGCCTGACGTGACAGTCCCAGCCCGTGCTTCATGGTGAGCCGCGCGCAGATTTCGAAGAGGGTCTGCCCGTTCCGCTCCGTCAGCTCGTCGAGGATCGTTCTGCGGGTCGGGTCGGACAGCGCCTTGAACACATCGTCCGGCACGCCCCCACCATAGGCAAGTCATCACTTGCCTATCAAGCCGGGGGAGGGGTGAGTCTCCGTTCGGGCATCGCCGCGGATCACGAAGACCAGGTCGGCAACCACTCCCGGACGAATCCCGCACCTTTGTGAGGATGCCGTGGGCGACCGAACGGTGACCTGTCGCCGCGTCTCCGCTCTGCCTACCCTCCCGTATCCATGACAACAGAACACCAGGGAACAACCCGCAGACGCCTCCTGACGGGTGCCGGCGGCGCGGTGGGCGCGCTCGCGTTATGGCCGGGGGCCGCCGCTGCCGCAACCGCCACCGGCAAGCGCGTCGCCGTCCTCGGCGGCGGCGTCTCCGGACTCAGCGCCGCCCAGGAACTCGCCGAACGCGGCTACGCCGTCACCGTCTACGAGTACTACGACGTCCTGGGCGGCAAGGCCCGCTCGATGGACGTCCCCCACACCGGCACGGGCGGCCGCAGTCCCCTGCCCGGCGAACACGGCTTCCGCTTCTTCCCGGGCTTCTACCGGAACCTGCCGGACACCATGCGCCGCATCCCCTTCCCGGGCAACGCGGGCGGCGTCCACGACAACCTGCACGGCGGCACCGAGGCGCTCTTCGCCCGCGAGGCGGGCCGCCCGGACCTCCACTTCCCCCTCAGGCGGGCCACCACCCCGCCCGCGCCCGGCGACATCACCCCGTCCTGGATCCGCGACCAGATCCTCTCCGTCCTCGACCTGGGCAGCCGGCTGCCCGCGTACGAGGCCGCCTACTTCGCCGACCGTGTCCTCGTCCATCTCACCAGCTGTGACGCGCGCCGCGAAGACCAGTGGGAGAAGACCTCCTGGTGGGAGTTCATCCGTGCCGAGCGGATGAGCGAGGAGTACCGGACGCTCCTCGGGATCGGGCAGACCCGCAACCTCGTCGCCACCCGCGCCCAGGTCGCCTCCACGCGCACCGTCGGCCGCGTCATCATCGAGGCGCTGCTGCTGTGGGGGCTGCTCGGCCGTGGCATGGACGGCGACGCGGACATCGACCGGGTGCTCAACGCGCCCACGAGCGAGGCGTGGATCGACCCCTGGTCCGCGCATCTGCGCACCTTGGGCGTCCGGTTCGTGCTCGGCACGCAGGTGCGGGAGGTGCTGTACGCGGGCGGGCGCGTCACCGGCGTGAGGGTCTCCGCCCGTGACGGGAGCGACGAACGTACCGTCACCGCCGACCACTACGTCAGCGCCATGCCCGTCGAGCACGCCCGACGCACCTGGGGCGTCGCCCTCCGTGCGGCCGACCCGCAACTCGCCCGGTGCGACGCGTTGCGGACGGACTGGATGACCGGTGTGCAGTTCTACCTCCGCACGCCGACCCCCGTCGTCCACGGGCACATCAACTGCCTCGACTCACCCTGGTCGGTGACGGCGATCGGGCAGGCGCAGTTCTGGGACGTACGGAACTTCTCGGACGACTACGGCGACGGACGCGCCCACGACTGCCTGTCCGCGATCGTCTCGGAGTGGGACCGGCCGGGCATCCTGTACGGCAAGACGGCCCGGGAGTGCACGCGTGAGGAGATCGTCGAGGAGTGCTGGGCGCAACTGAAGGACGCCCTGAACGACCCCGGCAAGACGACGCTGACGGACGCGGACCGGCTCGGCTGGTTCATGGACCCGGCCGTGACAGGGCTCGGCGGCCCCGACCCGCAGAACCGTGAGCAGCTGCTGATCCACCCCACGGGAACGCTCTACAACCGCCCGTCGGCGAAGACCGCCGTACCGAACTTCTTCCTCGCCGGAGACTACGTCCGCACCGACGTGGACCTGGCGACGATGGAAGGCGCCAACGAGTCGGCGCGACGGGCCGTCAACGCGCTGCTCGACGAGGACGGCTCGAACGCCGAACGGTGCCGTATCTGGGAGCTGTACCGTCCCCGGGAACTGGAGCCCCTCAAGCGCATCGACGAAGTGCGTTACCGGCTCGGCCTGCCCAACACCTTCGACCTGGGCTGAGGAGGAAGGCCGCTGCCGCCGGACCGGCAGCGGCCTTACGGGCCCTATCGGGTCGCGGCATCCAATCGAGCGGGTCGTTCGGGGATCGTCGGAATGACCTTCTCGGCGATGGCGGTGAGACGGCTGTCGTCCGGGAGCGCTCCGGTCTCGCTCCACACGGTGATGTCGTAGTAGCCGCCCCGGTCCTTCCGGTCGAGGGCAACGGTCAGCGTCCTGGCGAGGGGGCCCTGTTCGACCGGCCCGCCGCTACCGCCGGTCGCGTCGGCCCCGAACCTGATCTCGATCTTCATGGTGTGGTCCGAGGACAGGATGGCGGGCCGGCCGAGGACGGTGAGCGTCCGGACGTCCTGCTCGTCCCCGTACTTCATCAGCTTCACGTACTGGGCGGTCGTCAGTTCGTTGTACGTGGCCGAGAGGTTCACGGTGTACGTGCCGAACGCGACCTTGGCCTCCGGGAGGGCGATCTTCCCGTTGGTGAGGGGAGCGGTGCCGCTGGTGCCCGAGACCGTGTCCGGGATCTCACCGGGCGTACCGAGGAGCTGGGCCAGGTCGGGCCGGTTGAGCGCCTTGCACAGCTCGTCGCCGGTCACGGCCCGGGAGTTCCGGCGGTAGGCCTGGGGCAGCTCCTCGTGTTCCCCGCTCGGGCACGAGGCGGGCTTCGGCGCGCCGGCGGCGGACGTCATCGTGTCCGGAAGCAGCCATACCGCGGCCCCGATCGCCGCGAACACGGCCACGGCCGCGCCGGCCTGGAGCCACATGTTGGGCTCCTTCTCCGGAACGGTCCTCGCCGGAACGGCCTGCTCCGCAACGGTTCTCGCCGCAGTGGCCTTGTCCGAAGCGGCCGGGTCCGGGTGAGGCCCGGCTTCCCCGGGAACCTGAATCTGCGTCCCGGCGGCATGGCCCCCTGCCGCGCCCGCGGTGTCCACGTGTGTCGCCGCGGGGCCCCGGTTCCGGCGTGCGCGCAGCGCACGGACCACCACAGTGACGCGGATCGCCGTGAACACGAGGAACACGGTGCCGAGACCGATAGCGACCCACTCGTGGTCCTGGACCCCGAGATACATGATGCGTACGCCGAGTACGGACCCGAGCACGATGAGCAGCGGCTCGCGGACCCAGAAGGGCAGGAGCCGGATGAGAAAACCGAGCATTCCCCGATCTGATCATGACAAGATCACATACGCCATGGTGGAAGCCATAATTCCGTAAAAAGGCTTGCCTGCACCGGATCCGGCGGTGGCCGCGATCGCCGTGGCGTGACGCCGTCGCCGTGGCCATTGCGCTCGGCCCCCCGGCCGGAGTCGAGGTCGTCACCGAGGCTTCGCGCCGGGCGCTGCTCGGCCTCCGCCCCGACCCCTCGTCCACGCCGACATCGCACGGCGCACAGCATCTCGGCGTCAGTCACGGGCGTTCGCCGCGTAACGGCCCGTGAAAAACCCGGCGACGTCGGCGAACATCGCCGGGATACTGCTCACCCATGGATGGGGTCGAAGTCGTCGTCGCTCATTCCGAGCGCGCGACTCTGCGCGTCGGCGACGTGTTCCTGAAGGTCGACCCCGATCAGGCGCGCATTGATGTCGAGGTCGAGGCGATGTCCCTCGCGCCGGTCCCGACCCCGCAGGTGCTGTGGCGCAAGCCGCCCGTTCTCGCGACCGCCGCACTCCCGGGCACGACGCTCGGGCGTCTCGGCGGGCCGTCGACCGGGTCGCCGACGGCGTGGGCCGCGGCGGGCGCCGCCATCCGGAAACTGCACGACGCACCGCTGCCGCCCCGGCCGGGCCGGGCCGGCCGGAACATCGTGGCGCTGGCGGCGGAACTCGACGACGAGTGCGAGTCGCTCGTGAGGAACGGCGTCCTGCCCGCCGACCTGGTCACCCGAAACCGCCGGGTCGCCGAGGCCGCCCTCCGGCCCTGGACGCCCGCGTTCACGCACGGCGATCTGCAGATCGACCACGTTTTCGTCGACGGCGACGAGGTCACGGGCATCATCGACTGGTCCGAAGCGGGCCAGGGTGACGCGCTGTACGACCTCGCCACCTTCACGCTCGGGCACGAGGAGCACCTCGACGACGTCATCGCCGGCTACGGCAGCGACATCGACCTGGAGGTGATCCACGCCTGGTGGTCGTTGCGAAGCCTGCTGAACGTTCGCTGGCTGCTCGAGCACGGCTTCGACGCCTTCGCGCCGGGCTGTGAGGTCGACGTGCTGAGATCCCGGATGTGAGGCCGCGCGTGACGTATCGCTCCGTATGCGTTCCGGCGCATCGAGCGGGCCTTCCCCAGGGGGCGCATCGCCGCCCTCAAGAGCCGCACAGGCATCGTGGCCTCCCGCGGTTGGTCACGCGCAGGTCAGCGCTCGAGCGCCAGGCGATGACGGAGCTCACCGCCTACCCTGACCACCGCCGACACGCACCCGCCCGACACCTTCGAGGGGGGCCGAATGACCTGGTCCGAGCGCACCGTTGTCCGCGACGGCGTACGCATCTCCTGTCGCGACTGGGTCGGAGCGGGGCGCCCCGTTGTCCTGCTGCACGGACTGGCCGGCCATGCGGGCGAATGGGTCGCGATCGCACGGCAGTTGAGCCCCCGGCACCGTGTCGTCGCACTGGACCAGCGTGGCCACGGTGCCGGCGAGCGGCGCCCTGACGACCGCTCGCGCGCCGCATACGTCGCCGACGTCATCGCGGTCCTCGATCAACTGCGCCGCCGGCAGGCTGTCCTGATCGGCCAGTCGCTCGGCGGCCACACCGCCATGCTCACCGCCGCCGCGCATCCCGACCGTGTCCACGCGCTCGTGCTCGTCGAGGCCGGACCGGGCGGGGCGAGTCCGAATGTTCCCGCTGAGATCGGCAGGTGGCTCGACTCGTGGCCGGTCCCGTTCCCGTCGAGGCAGGCCGCAGCGACGTTCTTCGGTGGCGGCCCGGTCGGCGAGGGCTGGGCCGCCGGACTGGAGGAACGTGATGGCGCATGGTGGCCGCGTTTCGACCGCGACGTGATGGTCGACTCCCTGGCCGAGAACGCCCGGCGTTCCTACTGGGACGAGTGGGCCGGCCTCACCTGCCCGACGCTGGCCGTGTTCGGGCAAGGCGGCATCATCGCCCCGGAGGACTGCGACAGGATGCTCCAGCAACGGCCCGAGACGGTCGCCCTGAGCGTCCCCGGGGCCGGGCACGACCTCCATCTGGAACGACCCGACGTCCTGGAGGAGGCGCTCGAACGGTTCCTGCGGGACACCGGCGAGTGCCCGGACGCCGAGAGAACCTGACGCCCGGGCGGCGCACACGTCAGTGATCTGTCACTTCCGCGCGTCCGGGTGGCCGTCCCCGGGTGGCCGGCCCCGGGGGCCGGCCGGGAGGGTGGTCAGTCGAAGTAGTCCGGCTGGGTCTGGACGTTGAGCTCCTTCATCCTGATCCTCTTCGCGGGGTCGGTCCGCTTGTCGGAGATCTTCAGGACGTCGAAGCCCTTGTCGATGTCGTTGGAGTAGATGTAGCCGTTGTAGTAGTACGCCGACCACGAACCGCCGAGCACCAACTGGTCGGCGCTGATCGGACCCCGCTCGAAGTAGGCGATCTCCTTCGGGTGCGAGGAGTTGGTGAAGTCCCAGACGGAGACACCGCCCTGATACCAGGCCTGGACCATGATGTCCTTGCCCTTCACCGGGATCAGCGACCCGTTGTGGGCCACGCAGTTCTCGGTGTCCGCCTGATGGCGCGGGATCTTGTAGTAGCTGCGGAAGACCAGTTTGGCGTGCTCGCCCTTGCCGACGATGTCGTAGATGCCGTCGGCGCCCCGGTTCGGGCCGATCTCGGCGTTGCAGGTGGCCGCGCCGCCGCCGCCGAGCTCGTCGGTGAAGACGACCTTGTCGGCCTTCTGGTTGAAGGTCGCGGAGTGCCAGAAGGCGAAGTTGACGTTGTCCTCGACGCGGTCGATGACCTTCGGGTGCTCCGGGTCCTTGATGGACATCAGGATGCCGTCGCCCATGCAGGCGCCGGCGGCGATGCCCTTGGAGGGCAGGGCGGTGATGTCGTGGCAGCCGGTGGTGGCGCTGCTACCCTGGTCTCCCGGGTTGCCGCCGTCCGGGAAGAGCACGGGGAAGCCGACGACGGCGGCTTTCTCCGGTGCGTTGCGCGGGACCTTGACGACCGAGATGCCGTCGTGCGGCGGCTGGCAGTCGGGGAAGGTCGCGCGCGGCGAGTAGGAGGAGACGTAGATGTAGACGTTCTTGGCCGTGGGCACCAGCGAGTGCGTGTGGGAACCGCAGGCGGTCTCGACGGCGGCGACGTAGCGCGGGTTGGCCTTGTCGCTGATGTCGAAGACCTTCATGCCCTCCCACGAGGACTTCTCGGTCGCGGGCTGCGTGGTGCTGTTGCAGGAGTTGTCGCTGCGCGAGGAGTCGGTGGACAGGAACAGCAGGTCACCGGAGACCGAGACGTCGTTCTGCGAACCGGGGCAGAGCACCTCGGAGACGGTCCTGGGCTTCTTCGGGTTGCTGATGTCGTAGATGCGGAAGCCGTCGTAGTTGCCGGCGAACGCGTACTTGCCCTGGAAGGCGAGGTCGGTGTTGAAGTCCGTCAGGCCCGCCTTCGGCACGTGGGCGACGTGCTTGATGTTGTCCGAGTGGACGATCTCGTCGGGGGCGGGGATCTCCTCGTTCGCGATGGCCGCTCTGACCTCGGCCTCGGTGCTCTCGGACACCGACTTGGACGAGTTCTTGCCGTCTCCCGGTCCGGGGGTGGCCGTCGCCGGAACCGCCGTGAGCAGCGCGGCCAGGAGGCCGGCCGCGGTGGCGGCGACTCCCAGGCGTCTGGGGCGTATTCGGGTCGTATGGCGCAGGGTCACTACGTCCTCCGTGAAGTTCCGTTGAAACGGGAACTGTTCTCCGACCCTTGAAGTATCGTCTGCACCATGCACATATCAATAGGAGGTAACGAGACTGTCAGGAAACGGTCTTGCCCGGTCGTGCGGATCGGCGTGCCGGCACGGGGGAACACGAGCGACGCGCCTGCTCTGCCCCAGGACTGATCGACCTCAACTCATCCGAAGCCGGAGGTTGTTGTGCCCTTCTCCCGCGCACGCCGCACGATCGTCCGCGTCCTCGCCCCGCTGGCGCTCACCGTGCTCGCCGTCGCCGTCACCGGCTGCGACTCCGGATCCGGCGACGACTCCGCGCATGCCGACTCCCGCCCGGCGAACGGCCCGTCGGTGCTCGCGCCGGGCAAGCCGGGAGAGAAGAACAAGGTGCTCTCCGCCGACGAGGCACAGCGGCGGCGGAGACAGGACGACACCCCCAACACGGCCGACATCTCCTACGCGCAGATGATGATCGTCCATCACCGCCAGGCTCTGCAGATGACCCGACTGGCCCCGGACCAGGCACAGTCGGCAAAGGTCAAGCGGCTTGCGGAAAGAATCACCGCCGAACAGGGTCCGGAGATCGAGGCCATGCGCAGCTGGCTGAAGGACGCGCATGCGGAGGAGCAGGCGGGCCACGCGCACGACCACGGGGCCATGCCGGGGATGGCCACCGAGGAGCAGCTCACCGAGCTGCGCGCCGCCCACGGCGAGAAGTTCGACGCGCTCTTCCTCCGACTGATGATCACCCATCACGAGGGCGCTCTGACCATGGCCACAGACGTCAAGGGCGAGGGCAACAACATCCGCATCGAGGAGATGGCCGACGACGTCATCGCCCAGCAGTCCGCCGAGATCAAGCGGATGCGCGCGATGCAATGACGGCGTCCCGCATGCCGGCACTGCCGTGCGGACCCCCTGACTGTCGGCGCCCCGTCACGCATCACGGCCGACGGCCCGTCCTGACCCGATGTGTATGGTGAGCCAGAGGTAAGGGAAGCAGCAGGTAGGGGCAGATATGGACGTGATCGTGGTGGGCCTGGGCGCGATGGGCAGTGCCGCGATCCACCAGCTCGCGCGGCGCGGGGTCGAGGTACTGGGTATCGACCGCCACAGCCCGGCGCACGCCTTCGGCTCCAGCCACGGCGAAAGCAGGATCACCCGTCGGCTGACTCTGGAAGGCGCTGAGTACGCGCCGCTGGCGGTGCGCTCACATGAGTGGTGGCGGCGCATCGAGGCGGAGACCGGCACCTCGGTGCTCACCGCGTGTGGCGTACTGAACCTGGCCGACAGTGCCGCCGATCCGCGGGCGTTCGCCGTGCACGAGCGGGCCGCGACCGCCTACGGCATCGAGTACGAGCTGCTGGACGCTGCGGTGCTGCGGGACCGTTTCCCGCAGTTCCGTGTGGAGGACACCCGCGTGGGCCTGCTGGAGCCGGGTGGTGGTCTCGTCCGCCCCGAGGCCGCGATCAAGGCCCAACTGGAGCTGGCGGAGCGGTACGGTGCGCGGCTGCACCGTGGCGAGCACGTCCTGGCGGTCGAGCCGTCGGCGTCGGCCGTGACCGTGCGCACCGACGTCGGCACGTACACGGCCGACCAGGTCGTGCTGTGCGCGGGCGGGTGGCTGGCCGGCCTGCTCGACGATCCCGGACTCGCTCGCCTCTTCGGCGTCTACCGCCAGGTCCTGCACTGGTTCGGCGTCGAGGACTCCGGGCAGGACTTCTCCCCGGGGCGCTTCCCCACCTTCATCTGGCAGGGAGTGAGCCGCGCCGAGGAGTACTTCTACGGCTTCCCCTCCCTCGACGGCGCGACGATCAAGGTGGCCACCGGACAGCTCGAGCACCGCACCCCCGACCCGGACAGCCTCGATCGCACCGTCGCCGCGGAAGAGGCGGCCGGCTTCCACCAGACCATGATCGGCGGCCGGCTGCCGGGGGTGTCCGTTCGCGCCGCACACTCCCAGGTCTGCATGTACACCGTCACGCCGGACGAGGCGTTCGTCATCGACCGTCTGCCGGGAAGCGAGCGCGTTCTGGTCGCCTCTCCCTGCTCCGGACACGGCTTCAAGCACTCCGCGGCGATCGGCGAGGCGCTCGCCGAACTGGCCACGCAGGGCGCCAGCACCCTCGACCTCGCCCCCTTCGCGTTCGATCGCTTCACCCGGTAGGCCGCCGAGGCAGCGAAAGGTCAGGGCCCCGGCCCGGCCGGGAGGCAACTCGTTCCGGCGACGGTGGCAACCACGGTCCGCCTCCCCGCATCGCGGCGACGTGGCCACCAGTCGGTGCCCTGACCGCAGGCCCGTCCGCGGCACGACCGGGGGAGTGGCCCTGGGCGACGAGTTCGCGGACCACGGTGCCGACGGCCCCACCCGGCTGCGGCGGTCATCCGATCGACGGTGCGGTGGTCACCGGGTCGATGGGCGGCCTTCGACGGTCCAGGGACCCCCTCCGGCCGCCTCAAGCCGCCTACGTGAGCGTCCAGCCGCTGAACTCGACCGTGCCGCGGGCCCCGCTGCCGCCGTTCGCCGCCGTCATGAACAGGCCCACGTCCTGCGCCACCGTCGCACCGGGCACCGACACCGTCGCGACGGTCTGCCACGTGGCCCCGCCGTCCGTGGAGCAGGCACCGGTGTACGCGCCGCCGGCCCGGCTCAGCCGCAGCAGCACAGGTGCCTTGATCCCGGTGATCCGCTTGTAGGTGTCCAGCGTTCCGTCGCCGTTGGTGTCGTACGACAACACCACCCCGTTCGACGGGGTCACCGACAGGTTCAGGAAGCCAGGAGAGCTCGGCACGTCGAGACGGTTGCGGGCCACGATCCCGGCCCGCGCCCACGCGCCCGTCACCGCCTGCGCGTCCACCCGCAGCACGACCGACGAACCGTCCCGGAACGCGCCCTCGCGGTACGCGGTGCCGAACTCCGTCGTGGCCTTCCACAGGTCGGCGCCACCGCCGTCGATCGCGAACCGGTCCGCCAGTTGCCCGATGACGGCCGCGTTGTCGCTGTACGTCCGCCAGCCCTCCGCCAGCGGGCCCACCTCGAACAGCGTGCCCCGGTGCCGGGACGTGACCCGCTTCTCTCCTCGCGGCCCGTAGCACACGTCGATCGTGTACGGCAGCGGGCGCAGCGGCTGGTCCAGCGGCGCGGCCGGTGCGGCCGCCTGCCAGGAGACCGTTCCCTGGCCGGCCGCTGCCACGCGCGGCAGGCTTGTGCCGTGCTCGGGCGCCGCGTCGAGGCCCTTGAGCGTGAAGTCGACACGGCCGGTCGCTCGCAGCCCGTTGATGTTGTGGAAGGTGGCGGCCAGGCGTGCGCGACCACCCGGCGGGAACGAGGACGGCTCGGCCGTCACCGTCACACTGCCCTGGTACGGGGCCCGGGCGAGCACGTCCCGCACCCGCGAGGCCGTCCGGTACGCGTCCCCGCAGGGCCGCAGCCGGTAGTCCTTGCGCTGCCGTGTCCACGATTCCTCGACCGCGAACCAATCGACCGCCTCCGGCTCGCGCCCCGAGGAGAGCGCGTCCTGCAGTTCGTCCAGCCACTTCTGCCAACGCGGCAGGTAGAAGTCACCCATCAGGCCGTGCCACTCGCGGTTGGCGTACTCGTGCAGATTGCCCGCGTCGGCCACGGACCGGTCGCCCCACACCGTGATCAGGACCTTGGCACAGCGCTCGAACTCGGTGCGTTCGGTTTCGCTCGTGCCCATCGTCCGGGCAGCCTGGATCCACGGGCCCAGCAGGAAGTTCGGGTCGGTGCCCGTCACCTCGTCCGACAGCCGCATCAACGTCAGCCACAGCGTGGCGAGCTCCTTGAACGAGGCCCGGTCCTTGCCGTCGTACGCGGCCCGCAGCTGGGGCAGCAGTTGGCGGCTGCGGTTCGCCAGAGCCTGCCGGGCCACGTCGACCAGGTCGTAGCGGTATGCGGAGCTGCGCCTCAAGTCCCCGGCCACAGCCAGCAGTCCGCTCAGCGCGGCGTCGAAGCGGCCCGGATCGAAGGTCAGGGCACGCGGCCCCCAGTAGTTGGCACGGTCGGTGGTGAGGTCGGGGCGAGCGGCAAACAGCGAGTCGTGCGGGTCGGAGTGCTCGACCGCCGTGTGCTGGTACGCCGTCTCGTACAGCGCACGCCAGGCGGCGCGGGCACCATCGTCGCGGCGCCCGTAACGGAACTCGGCGTACCCGGCGAACCAATGAGCGCGGTCCACCTTCTGCTCGGTCCACGCCAGTTCGGACCACAGCTCGAAGGCGGCCGGGTCGCGGTGCGTGGCCTCCGGCATGTAGGCGGTGCCCGCGAGCGCGCTGCCCGGCTTGTCGCGCCAGGCGAAGAACTTCTCGTTCCAGATGTGTGCGCGGGCACCGATCGTGGTGCGCCCGCCGAAGTTGGGGATGGTGCCGATCGCGTACGGGGTGCCGCCCCAGTCCCTCTCACGGTCGGTCACCGACGCGTAGCGGTCGGAGACGCCGTCGACGATCAGCATCTTCTTCTTGTCGACGGCATCTAGCAGCGCCGGCAGCGGGTTCGACTGCCAGCCGAGGATGACCCAGGTGGCGCCCGGCCGGTTCTTCTGCAGGGCCGCCTCCACGCCGCGCGCCGCGCCGTCGATGGGCACGTCGCCGGCGGTGCCGCCCTCGTGCAGCAGATCCATCTTGAAGGCGTCGATCTCCCCGAACAGGTCCCGCTGGTGCCGGTAGAACGACTCGGCGACCCGTGCGAAGGACGTGGTACGTGGATCGAGCCAGTCGGGCCGCTCGAACCCGCTCGACCAGGTGCCCTGCGGAACGACGTGCGCGTCGCCGCCGTTGCGTTCCACGAAGCCCTTGGGGACGTGGCCGTAGTAGCCCGGCAGCACGGGTCTCATCCCCAGCGCCCGCAGCCGGTCCACGATCCTGCGTCCCAACCCCGCGCGCTCGGCGATCAGCTGGGGCGAGAGCGGGCCGCCGTACCCGTACAGGTTCTGCAGCAGCCACCAGGGCTGGTGCGTAGGGGCCGGGAGCCAGGCGCGGGCCTCCGCGTCGCTGTACCCGAAGTCCTGCAGCACGCGGTGGTAGACAGCCTCCGCGCCCGGGGTGATCAGCACCTCGTTGCAGCCGTGCAGCGCGAGAACGTCGATCACGCGCTCCCAGTACGCCCAGTCGGCGAACGGCGCCGTGTAGCCGTCGTTGGTGTCGTTGAGGGCGAACCGGTGGGGCAGCGTCGTCGACCGCTCCAGGGTGCGGCCCGGTGCCGGCAGCGTACGCGGCAGCTCCAACTGGGTGCCGGTCCAGGAGATGTGCGCCCCGCACACGTACTTCAGATACCAGTGGACCCCGGTGAGCAGGACCGCCGGGGTCGTGCCGTGCACCTCGACGCGGCCCCGGGTCCCGAAGACCCGGAAACGGTCGGTGCCGTCGTTCGCGTCGATCAGGTTGAGCCGGAACTGGTCTGCGTGGCGGGGAAGTCGCCTGTCGAGTGCGGCGAGTGCCTCCGCCGTGTCGAAGCGTGTGGCCGAGTGCGCGGCGGGAACGTCCAGGGCGCCCAGTGCCGTGCCGAGCCCGAGGGCGCCTAACGTGCCGATGACCGAGCGTCGCGTCGGTGCGGACATGTGTGTAACCCCCATGCGTCGCGGATGGTGCGGCGCACGCTATCCGGGGGCCTGCTTGTGCTCAACGGTGCGCGCCTGACGGCTGAGACGAACGGCGGCTGATCATGGGCTCGTCCAGGCCCCGCCGGTTGCGACGGCGCGCGTCGGAAAGGGACAGTGCCCGGCGCGGGTGGTGCTGTCGGGGCCCGGCCCGGCCCGTGCCGGCCGATGCGGACTGCGGCACGCTTCCCGAAGCCGGCAGTGATCGCCGCGACTTCCGATGTGGTCAACCGCGAAGGAAGTACAGGACCGTCGTGATCGCGGCGGTCGACAGGAGGATGCCGCGCAGCAGCCGGGCGGGAAGACGACGGGCCAGATGGGCGCCGACGAAGCCACCGGCCACCGCGCCGACCAGCATGGCGGTGAGGAGCAGCGGAGCGCTCAGCGCGTCCGAGGCGGTGAGGAACAGCGCCGTTGCGCTGAGATAGATGGCCGCGAGTTGAGTGACCCGCATCGGGTTGCCGGCCGCGGCGTCGAGGCGGAGGCCGATGGTCCACAGGGCCAGCATCATGATGCCTACGGCTCCGCCGAAGTACCCGCCGTACACGGCCAGGAAGAACTGTCCGATCAGGACGCCTCGTGAGCTCAGGTCGACGGAACGGCCCAGTGCGCTGCTCAACGCCCGGGAGAGGTGGCGTCCGCAGGCGAGGGTCACGGTGGCGAAGGCGAGCAGCCACGGCACCGCGACCTCGAACGACGACGCGGGCAGCACCAGCAGCAGACCGGCACCGACGCCTCCGCCGACCGCACTGACCGCTGTCAGCGCCTTCGTGGAGGTGGCTCCGATGCGCGTGAGCTCGTGCCGGTACACCCACGCACTGGCCACGGCGCCGGGTACGAGGGCGACCCGCGACACCGCATTGGCCGTGACCGGGGGCAGGCCGAAGGCGACGAGAGCGGGCAGGGCGACGAACGTCCCTCCACCCCCCATGGCGTTGAGGACTCCGGCGGCGACACCGGCCAGCAGGACAAGCGGGAACTCGATCACCTGTCGAGCTTCACCGTGGACGAACGCTTCCACAATGCGGAATCCAATAACCCGGCCTAAGGCTGTGCCATAGGCTGGGGCGGTGCGCTATGACCTGGATGACCTGCGTCTGTTCCTCCACATCGTCACCGAGGGGTCGATCACTGCGGGCGCTCAGCGCATGCACCTGAGCCTGCCCTCGGCCAGCGCCAGAGTGCGCTCGCTGGAACACCACGCCGGCGTGGCCCTGCTGATCCGCGGCCGACGGGGCGTGCGGCCGACTCCGGCGGGGACGACCCTGGCCCGCCACGCCCGCGACGTACTCGACCGGACCGCGCGGCTCGAGAGCGCCGTCGCGAGCTACACCCGGTCCCCGACCGCTCCGCTGATCCTGCTGGGCGGCGGCTCCGCGATGCACCGGCTCGTGCCGCAGGCCCTGATCTCGTTCCTCCGCGCCCACCCGGACACCGATGTCACGGTGTCCGAGAGCCGCACCCCGCAGACGGTCCGGATGCTCGCCGACGGCGAGGCGGACCTGGGGGTCGTCCTCGACAACGAGGCCGGAGACTGCGGCCTGCGCATGGAACCCCTGGGCGACGACTCCCTCGTCGTGATCGGCCAGACGGGAGGGATCCTCAGCGGAAGGACCGCGCTCACGTACAGCGAGGTCGCCGAGCACCCTCTCGTCGGCCTCGACGCCGACTCCTCGCTGCGCCGCTGGATCGAGAAGCGCCTCGGGCCGCACGCCCCGGTGGTGCGCTACCGCACCACGGTCGCCGACCTGAATGTCCTGGTCTCCCTTGTCGTCGCCGGCGCCGGGCTCGCCGTCGTACCGCGCCGCGCCATCGATCCCCACCGACGTCTCGACGTCTGCGAACTGCAGGAGCCCTGGGCACGCCGCCACCACCTGCTGGCCTGGGGCATCAAGGACCGGGCGGCGTCGGTGGCGACCGCGGCGCTCGCGGAACACCTGCGCCAGGCGGCGCTGTCCGAGTCTCCCGTCCGCGATCCACGCGGAGCCGATGTCGGCCGGTAGCTTCTCGCACGGGGGCTGATCAACACGGTGCGCAGACGGTGGGTGTCGGCGGTCGCCGGCCGACATCGTCGAGCATGAGGCCGGCGTCCAGGTTTCTGGTCACAGCCGCACTCACCCGGCTCCGGAAAGCGGTCCGCACGAGCTGACCTGCACGCGCATTCTCGGACGGGGCGTGACGACTTCAGGCGCCGACCATCACGATGCCGCCCGGTGACGACAGCATCGCCTGTCCGCCCAGCAGGCGGAGCGAGCCGCTCGCGCCCGTGCACATGACGCGCCGCATGGTGGCGCGCCGGATCTGGGCGAGGGGAGACGGTCTTCTTCTCCGGCTTGGAGTCCACCTCAAATCCACCGGACCGCCCGGGCTCGTGGCAGTTCCGGGCCCTCACGGGAGGCTGAGGCACAGTGGACGTCAGCGCGTTGCACGACGTCGGCATGGTCCACGGCGGGAAAGCCGTCCTCGATGGCGTCACCTTGAGCGTCCGGGCCGGAGCCAAGGTCGGGGTGGTGGGGCCGAACGGCGCGGGGAAGTCGACACTGCTGCGGATCGCAGCGGGCCGGGAGCGGCCGACCAGCGGATCGGTGCACACCGCCGCCGGTGTCGTTGTCGGGTTTCTCGCAGGAGCCCCGGCTGGACGAGGAGGCGACTGTCCGGGAGAACGTCGAGCAGGCGGTGGCCGGCGTACGGGGCATGCTCAGGCGCTACGCCCAGGTCACGGACCGGTTGGGTGAGGCAGGCGACGAGCAGACCGGCCGTCTGCTGGGGGAACTCGGCGCCCTGCAGGAAGCGCTCGACCACCTCGGAGCCTGGGACCTGGACGCACGGCTCGACCAGGCGATGGCCGCGTTGCGCTGCCCGCCGCCCGACGTCCCCGTGCGGCTGCTGTCGGGCGGCGAGCGCCGCAGGGTGGCGCTGTGCAGGCTGCTGCTCTCCCAGCCGGACCTGCTGTTGCTGGACGAACCCACCAACCACCTCGACGCCGAGTCCGTGGCCTGGCTGGAACAGCACCTCATCGCCTTTCCCGGCGCGGTCATGGTGGTCACCCACGACCGGTACTTCCTCGACCACCTCGCGCAGAAGATCGTGGAAGTCGACCGAGGGCACATCCATGCGTACGAAGGCAACTACTCCACGTACCTGGAGACGAAAGCGGCGCGCCTGAGAATCGAGGGACGCAGGGACGCCGAGCTCCACCGGCGCCTGACCGAGGAACTGGCTTGGGCTCGCTCCGGTGCCAGGGGGCGACAGGCGAAGTCTCGGGCGCGTCTGAAAAGCTACGACGCCCTGGTGGCCGAGGCGCAGAAAGCACGCCGCCCCGACTTCGAGGAGATCCAGATTCCGCCCGGCCCCCGCCTGGGCCGCCTGGTCGTCGAGGCAGACGGCCTCACCAAGGGATACGGCGACAGGCTGCTCATCGAGGACCTCTCGTTCACGCTGCCGCGCGGCGGCATCGTGGGTGTCGTCGGCCCCAATGGCGTCGGCAAGACCACTCTGTTCCGGATGATCGCCGGCCAGGAGCGGCCCGACGCGGGCCGACTGCGCATCGGAGAGACCGTACGGATCGCGTACGTCGACCAGGCCCGTACGGGACTGCGCCCGGACCGGACCGTGTGGGAGACGGTGTCGGACGGGATGGACCACATCCGCGTCCCGTGCGGCGACATGCCCTCGCGCGCCTACGTGGCGACCTTCGGTTTCAAGGGACGCGACCAGCAGAAGCCGGTCGGTGTGCTGTCCGGCGGCGAGCAGAGCCGCCTCAACCTCGCACTGTCCCTCAAACAGGGCGGAAACCTGCTGCTGCTCGACGAGCCGACCAACGACCTCGACGTGGAGACCCTGGCCTCGCTGGAGAATGCCCTGCTCGGCTTCCCCGGCTGTGTCATGGTGACCGCCCACGACCGGTGGTTCCTGGATCGCACAGCCACCCACATCCTGGCCTGGGAAGGGGGTGCGGCCTGGTTCTGGTACGAGGGGAACTTCGCCGACTACGAGGCGAACAAGATCGACCGCCTGGGAGCCGAGGCGGCACACCCGCACCACACCACCCACCGACGTCTCGCCCGCCACTGAGCTCACGTCACCGCGACCTGGCGCTGCACATGTAGTGCCCAAGCCGGATCGGGTCCGGGCCGGCCGCCTGGCTTCGGCGGCCAGGGCGCGTGCCGGGTAGCGTGGGAAAAGACTGGAAATTGTGCAGGAATCTCGTACAACGGTCGAAGGCGGAGGGGTCTCCATGGAACGTCCACTTGAATCCGTACCCTCCGGCTCACGGCCTGCGCCGCTTCCGGCTCCTTCGGAGCAGATCGGTACGGAACCAGAGGCGTACGGGCCGCGTCCGGCCTCGGTCGTGCTGTTCGTCCATGACCACGACGCATCGGCGGACTTCTACCGGGACCTGCTGAAGATGGAGGTCACGGTGCGCAACTCCACGGCCGCGCTGCTCGTGGGCCAGGGCGGCTTCCAGGTATACCTTCGCGCTGTGGGCCCGAAAGCGCTGCACCCGGTGGGTCACGTCGGCGCACAGTACGTCGTCTGGACGGCGAACGACCTCGACGACTTCCGACGGTGCGAGCGCGTGCTCAGAGCCCGCTCCGCCCGTGTCGACACACGGCAGGGTGATGGCTTCACGCTCATCGAGGGCCGGGACCCCAGTGGGCTGCCCGTACTGGTGACCTATCCCGGACCCGACGAAGTGGCGCGTCTGGAGATCATCGCTCGTTACTACGTGTGACGTCCCTGACGCGGTGCTCACCGGCTCGGACGCGTTCGTCCGCATCGCCGGCGGCTGGGTGGAGGCGGCGACCACCGTCCACCGCGCTTTCATGCGGAGATCGCCATCACCGGGCCGGACACCCGAAATTCGAAGACCGCTCGGGCACGATCTTGATCGCGGCCTCCCCGGCGCGGTGACGAACCGTCACGACGAGCAGCGGTCCGTACTCGGCCCTCACCTGCCGCTGAGCCCCGCGGTGATCCGCCACCACTATGGGGACGTGACCCAGGGGGTGTTGGAGCGGGAAACATGGTGCCCCGCCTCGCCCTCGTGGGGCGGGGCACCACGGCACTATGCGGCAGCGGCCAGGCTGAACCGTTGCCGTACGTCGTCGATGGCGAGGATGCGGACGGTCACGCGGTCTCCGACCGGCCAGGTCTGCTCGAAGGCGAGCCCGTGGAACCCGTCGATCTCGACGAAGGTGCCGAAGGGGGCCTGGGAGACGGTGATGCCGTCGACCACGTCACCGACGTGGTGGTTGGTGAGGAACTCTTGCCAGCTCATGTCTTTGATCTCCTTGTCGTCACGTTTACGAGCCGCGCGATGCCGGTCTGTCCGGCATGCGGAGGGGGTGAACCGTGACGAGGGAGGCGGGCCACGGGCCCGCGTCCGGATCAAACGCCGGCCGGGTATCCGTTCTGTGTGCGGCGCAAGGCCAACCCGGCAGTCATGGCGTCATCTTAACTCCACCTGAGAGACCTGGGGATCGATTGCAGTGGATCAGGCTGCGTGATCCTCGGTGCGCTTGAACGCACGCGCCGCCCTTGCACGCGGCGCCGGCGCGAACAAGTGCGTGAAGATGAGGTGCGGTGACGGCCCGCCGGCGTTCCGGGTCGGACAACACGATCAATCCTCCCCGTCGGCGGGACGCCCGTCGCACCTGCTCAGCCGCCCGAAATATTCCGTGTCACCGTGCGTGCTTCGGTGAGGGCTCGCTGCCTGAGTTTGCCGCCGAACAACTGAATCGTGGTGGCGGCCAGGATGTCATCCCTGCCGATGGTCCGCCCGTCCCCCCTGCGGGTGGACAGGGCCCCAAGGGAATCCTTGGGAAAGGGGTGTGGAGCCGGTTGACCTGACGTCACCAGGGCGACCGTACCGACACGCTTGACCCCACCCTCGCGGACGACCCTGGCCGCGTCCCGAGCGAGGTCCGTCAGGAACACGCTCGCGATTCCGTCCAGATCGCGCACCATCGCCGGAACGGCCGTCGCCCCCTGGCTCCGCAGCAGCTTCCTGACCCCGGCCTCGAACCTGTGGGCGCCGGCCACAGCACTCGGTCTGCGCGACGTACTGCGCCTACGAGGAGGCACGATGGTGCCCTCGGCGTCGTACAGCACACCGGTCAGGCCTCGAAACGTCGGGCTGTGGTCGTACCACTTGTTCCCCACCTCGAGCTCGACGTTCCGGTCGATCGCCGAGAGGAGGTCACCGGGAATCAGCCTCTTCCGGGACTCCTCCGCCGCCGCTCTCCTCGCACCGTCGATGATCTCCGTCAGCACTGTCCGCGTCACCGACGCGGCAGCCCACGCGGCCGACCGGGAGACGTGCATCCAAGTCACGTCCCTGAACACCGTTTTGACGAGCGAAGGCTTGAACGGCGAGACGTCCATAAGCGAGGCGGTCTCGGAACCGCCGCGCTCGGGGCGTGCGGGCTGTGTGGTCATCGCAAGAAACGCTCCCTGCGTGCGGAGTTGTCGGAGACCCATACTTCACCACGCAGACCCGCTCTCGGCCCCCATCCTCCGGAGAAGCGGAATCCGGTCAAGGGCGGGCACAACCCGACGGAAGGGCCGATGATCAGCCACCGCCCGCACGCCCTCGAACCTGGCACCCTGCGTCCTCCGTCTCGTCGGTGGAGGCGGCAGCAGGCGGCGAGCCGGGCCATGATGCGCTGGACACTCCGACGGTGACGGCCCAGTCGCTGCGAGGAGTCCACTCCCTTACTGAGGCGTCTTCCTGTTCTGAGCCCGTAGCAGCGCAGCTCAGCCGGATGCGAAGTCCAGCAGATCAGCGTTGAACCGCTCGGCGTACTTGGGCACCATGGCCAGCCCGTGAGGCGCTCCGGGATACACCTTGTACACGGCGTCCTTGACCAGTTTGGAACTCTTGTTAACGACCGCCGCCGCGCCGGTCATGGGCAATGGCTCGATACCCGGTGTCGGCCATCAGCTTCAACTGGGGGTCCCATGCATCGGCGGTCAGTGGCCAACCATGGGAGAAGACCACGGGCTGACCTGAGCCCCAATCCTTGTAGAAGATCTCCGTGCCGTCGTTGACGGTAACAAAGGACATGATCTGTTCTTTCAGGCTGTTCCGGGAACTCCGCTCCTCGGCGGGGTTCAGTGCCCGAGCCGGTCGGCGGCCGTCATGCCGCGTGCACCGCAACTGACGCGCGAAAGGAGACGGCAGGACCAGTAGCCCGAGAGGGCCGGAAGGCACGTCGTCCGGCCAGCGTATCCGAACGCGGTGGCCTCAGCGCGTCGAGTGCCCTGGCAGAACAGGGCCGGCGAGCGACAGCCGGAGACAGAGATCACCGGGTCGGACACGGCCAAGGGGATCTGGTCGATGGAGGACCTGCTGACTGTGTTTCCAGGGCTCTCTTCCCATGTGACCATGGTGAACCGTCGGTGCCGCCGCGATAGGGTCACCCGCTGCCCTTCTTTCGTGTGTGGAGTCGTCGATGGCCGTTCGCCGTGTCGTTCCCAATATCCGGTCGGAGGCCGCGCAGGAGAGCCGTGAGTTCTACGGCCTGCTGGGCTTCCAGGAGGTCATGAACCACGGTTGGATCATGACGCTCGCGTCCCCGGCCAGTCCGGCCGCGCAGATCAGTGTCATGACCAGCGACAAGACCGCGCCTGTCGTCCCGGACATGAGTATCGAGGTGGACGACGTGGACGCGGCTTATGCGGTCGTGCGGGCGAGCGGCGCGGAGATCGTTCACCCCTTGCAGGACGAGGAGTGGGGCGTACGGCGGTTCTTCGTCCGCGACCCCAGCGGACGGGTGGTCAACGTGCTGGCTCACCGCTGACCGGTTGAGGCTGCTGTCGAGGATCCAACCGGCCATGGGCGGCCGGGTCTGCACCCCTGCCGTGTCGTGTCATCGAAGCCTGATCACGCCGTCAGGGACGGAGGCCGTATTCGGCGAGCCAGTCGACCAGTTCTCGGCGAGACGTCCGGACGAGGCGTCCGCCGGTGAAGCGAGCGTCCTCGGTCACCTCTGCCACGCACTCGGCAGGTGGCGTGAAAGACTGGGCTTCCTCGTCCGTGGTGAACTCAGCCTCCGCGAGTACCAAGCCCTGCAACGGAGCGTCGAAGACGTCGATGCCCAAGGGCGGCACACTGAGTCGGGTCTTCGCCATGACGTGGGCGGGCAGGGCGGCGAGCACTCTGTACTCGGCGGGCGAAAGGTACGTATTGGTGATCAAGCCCTGGGTAGCGCCAGGCCGCGACACCGGAACCTTCTGGGTGAGCTTGAGCTCGCAGCGGCCGTCCGAGAAGTCGGCACGCCGCAGTCGCAGGCGGGTTCCGATCAGATAGCGGTCGACGATCAGCCGCGAGACAGTCACTGTCGACGGCGCCGGCGGGTCGGCCAGGAGGAACCGTCTCTCCCGCTCGACTCGTGCGTACTTGCCCGGACGCACTGTTCGACCATCGGGCCCACCCGTCTTGTCCCACATGGGGACAGCATCTCAGCAATCCCTTCCTGGCGAGTCTGCCCGAACTTCCCTACGTCGTTCTGAAGGAACGCTGCCCGCGATCCGCGACGACCTGTGTGTCAGGACTTGTCCGAGCGTTCTTCGATGGCTCGTGCGATGAGGTCGTGAATCAAGAACTCCCCGGGTCTGCAGTTCTCTTTGAGGCGGGCGAGGTTGCCGGGATTGAACCAGCCGTAGGCAGAGTGCTTGGACCATTCCAGCGTGGGATGGCCCAAGTCGCCGTCGACCTCGACCAGATAGTCGGCCTCGTGACGGAGTCCACCGCCGTCGTCCCCCGTCCAGGTCGTGGTGCCAAGGAACCGCACTACGTGGGTCAGGCGCCAGCCGGTCTCCTCCGCAACCTCGCGTGCGAGAGCCTCCAGAACCGTTTCCCCGGCCTCGACGTGGCCGCCCACGATGTCCCAGACGCCGGGAAACAGGCGACGGTCCGGGCTCCGCCTTTGGGCGAAGGCCCGGCCGTCCTGGCTGAGGATGACGGCGCCGACCGTCCAGACCTCGCCCGAGGTGGGGCCGGGCACCTCGACGCCGTCGTCGACAGTGAACGACGGAAGGTGTTCGGACATGACCGACAGTGTAGGACGGGTATTTCATGAACCGATATTCGTCCGTAAGATCACGATCTTCGGCCGGAGTGTCGGGCCGACGTCATCCGAGCGGGACGGGCCCTACAGCCCGGGGACCAGCGTCCAGATGGGCTGCGATGCGCGTAATCGTCCGGGCGTTGTCCTCGAACAGATGCGCCTGCATGCCCGTCGCCTGGGCAGCCTCGACATTCACTGCGACATCATCGATGAACAGACAGTCCTCCGGCCGCACTGTGAGGCCGGCGCACGCGGATGCGAAGGCACGCGGGTCCGGCTTCTCGATGCCCGTCTCGTGTGAGTACACGATGTGCTCGACCAGTTCGTCGAAGTGGTACAGCGCCGTCTCCCGCTCCCGGGCGCCGACGAAGCTGTTGCTCAGGATGCCCAGCCTGCAGCTTCCCCGTAGTCCTCGCACATAGGCGATGAGTTCTTCGTTCGGCGATCCCAGGTACTCCGTCCAGAGATCAGCCATGAAGGCTTCGACCTGGGGCGCGTCGAGACGCAAGCGTGCTGCCACCTGTTCGCGCACCTCTGGTTCGCTGATACTCCCGACGCTGCCGGCTTGCCACACGTCGCGCATCCGCTCATGGACAGTGCCGAGCGGCAACCCCAGCCGCTCTTCCCACCGTTGCACCCACCCCGTTTCCGGTGTGATCTCCAGCACGCCACCGATGTCGAGAATGACGCAGGACGCCGTCACTCGAACTCCCCCCTTCGTCCGGCCCGGTTGGCGAGCGCGCACCGCTCGCTCAGGTGATGAACGGAGACACTGTCGGCCTTACCTCCGGGGCAGCGTCAAGTGATCTCGAAACCTTGTGGCATCCCTGTTGCGGGCCGGCGACACGACTCGGCTGCATCGGCAGATGCCTTCACCACTCGTGACGAAGAAAGGCACCGACGAAGGAGCACGTGGTCACGGTTCCACCGGCACACTCAACTTGCCTCGGGCACCACCGGTCGGCCACGCGTTCGTGGGTCAGAGGTGGTCGCGGAGGTCGGTCAGGCGCTCGATGCGGAGGACCGTCTCGTCTGCCGTCGGTGACGGTCCACCGGTGACGAAGTCGATGCCGCGGTCCAGCCAGATGCCGGTCAGCCCGGCGAGGGCGGCTGCTCTCACGTCGCTGCTGAGCATGTCGCCCACGTTGACTGCCTGCGCGGGGTCGGTCTGCATCCGCCGGCAGGCGGCGGCGTAGGCGGCGGGCTTCGCCGCTCCGAGTTCTGTCGGGGTCAGGACGGCTTCGAAGTAATCGAGGAGGCCGAAACGGGCGAGCTTGGCTCGCTGCTGGTCGGGGTCCCCGTTGGTGAGAACGGCAAGACGCGGCGCGCGGGGGAGCCGTTTCAGGGTCTCCAGACATGGCTGCACATCGGGATAGCACCGCCAGGACTTCTCGAACACGGTGAGGTAGCGCTCGGCCATCCAGGCGTCCAGCAGGGCGGGATCGTCGGGAACCGGCTCGCCGAGCTTCGGCAGGAAGGCACGGAGCCTGCGTCGGTGGTGCTCGGCGAAGGAGCACCGACCAGTCAAGTACTCCCGCATGTGCCGCGCCTCCAGCGTCCACCACAGCGTCACCAGTCCCTCCGGTGGAACCGTTGCGTTCGGCGCGGTCCGTATGATCTGGCCGATCGTTTCCAGGACCGCGCTTCGGTGATCGACCAGGGTGCCGTCCAGGTCGAAGAAGATCACATCCGCCATGGGAGGATCATCTCGCAGAGGGCCGCATGGCGTGGCCCCGGATGACCAGGCGGCCGCTGCCTCTTCGTCGGGGCGTTCGCCCCGTTGGTCGGTGGACTGCCGGAACGCGTCAGGCCTGCCATGCGATCACCGCCAGGGCAGGACTCTCCTCGGTCGGGGAAGCAGTGATTGAGCTGTGATGCGCTGACACCGGCGGTGCGGCGAACCCCCTCGTTGTTTCGTGGCGTGGACACCGTCGTGCAGATGGAGTGCGCGGCGTACTTCCCGATGCGGGCCCGCGCGGCCTGCCCCCCGTCGGTGAGCTTGCGAGCCTCCCGTGCTTCCCTCATGAGCTTCATCTTTCACGCGACACCGAGAGTGGGCTTGACAGCCCATTCCGGGACGGTGTTCACTTCAGGAGTGGGCTGAGCGGCCCAAAGAATCCAACGAGGTTCGTTGTCACAACGGGGAGCGGACCTTTGAGGCGGTAAGAACCGACCTGGGCTCGACGCTGACCCCCTGCACGCATTCACCGGAGGCTGATTAGCTATGTCACGACTGACCGTTCCCGCTCCTGACGACATCCCCAGCGAAGCGAAGGGCATCCTGGACACCGTCGGCGCGCAGTTCGGCTTCGTCCCGAACATGTTCGCGACGCTCGCGTCGAACCCGACTGTCCTCGACGTCGTGACGGGCCTGCAGACCTCCTTGAGCCGGGTTCTGGACGCGAAGACGCGGCACACCATCGCGCTCGCGGTGTCGCAGACCAACGGCTGCGACTACTGCCTGGCGATACACACGTACGTGTCGTCCGAACTCGGTGGCATGTCGAGCGACGACATCGACCTCGCCCGCGCCGGCAGCTCGACCGACCCCCGGCGCGCCGCGGTCGCCCGCTTCGCCCAGCAGGTGGTGGAGAGCCGCGGCCAGGTCAGCGACGCCGACCTCGCGGCCGTGCGGGGCGCCGGGTACACGGACGCGCAGATCCTGGCGATCGTCACGGTGGCGGTGCGGGCCCTGCTGACCAACTTCATCAACAATGTGAACCAGACCGACATCGACATCCCCGCTGTCAGCTCGGCCGGTACGACCGGCTGACCGCCGGGACCCCGTCGAGGTCGCACTCGGGGTCGGTAAACCCTCACCGCCCCAGAACGATCACTTTCGGAAGGTTCGACATGCCGGGCTCCGACCTGTATGAGAAATTCATGGCGCTGCACACCCGCGACGGTGGCTTCGTCATGCCGAACGCATGGGACGGGCTCTCGGCGCTGATGCTGGCCGACGCCGGCTTCGAGGCGATCGCGACATCATCGGCGGCACTTGCCGCCACGCTGGGCCGGTCCGACGGGCGTCATGAAGTCGCCCGCGACGAGCACCTCGAGCATGCGCGGCTGCTCGGCCGGCTCACCGGGTTGCCCGTCAACGGAGACTTCGAGGACGGCTACGGCGACACGTCCGACGACGTCGCGGCGACCGTGGAAGCCGCCGTCGCCTCCGGCCTGGCCGGGATCGGGATCGAAGACACCTCGGGCGATCCCGACCAACCGATCCGCGACTTCGACGAGGCAGTCAACCGGATGCGCAGCGCTGTCGACGCGGCCAAAAGGCGCATCGTCGTCACCGGCCGCACCGACAACTTCCTGCAGGGCCGGCCCGATCTCGACGACACCATCCGGCGTCTGACCGCCTTCGCCGAGGTCGGCGCGGATGTGCTCTACGCCCCTTACCCGCCCGACCTCGACGCACTGGCCGCGATCGTCACCGCCGTCGCGCCGACGCCGGTCAACGTCCTCATCTCGCCGGCGGACAAGGTGCTGACCGTCGCTGAACTGCAGGAGGCCGGGGTCAAGCGCATCAGCCTGGGTCCGGCGCTCTACACCCACGCCATGGCTGCACTCCAGCAGGCCACCGAGGCTCTCGTCGCGGGCGACCTCACCGCCGCGACGACAGGCATCGACTTCGAACGCATCAACGACCTGCTCACCCGCGGCACGAACGAGCCCGAATCCTCGCCGGCCGCCGCTCACGTATCGCAACAAGAAGGCAGAACGACATGAACCTCGACAAGCTCATGAGCAAGCACCTCACCAGGTACTTCGACCCCAGCAGGACCATTCCCGAGGAGACCCTGCAGCAGCTGCTGAGGTTCCTGCGCTCCACGCCGTCCTCGGTGAACATACAGCCCAACCACTTCTACGTTCTGGCCACACCCGAGGGCAAGGAGCGGCTCGCCGACAACCTCGGCGAACGCTTCAAGGACAACGCCGAAAAGATCCTGAACGCCTCGCACACCATCATCCTCACCACCCGGGCGGACGTGCCCGACAACCACCTCGAGGCGGTGTTCGCGAAGGAGAGGGCCGACGGCCGGTTCCCCGACCTGTCCAAGCAGGAGCGGTGGGAGTTCATGACCCGGGACTTCCTCAATCTGAGGAACTACGGCTACAAGGACCTCAACCACTGGATGGAGAAGCAGACCTACATGGCGGTGGGCCTGACCATGATGGCGGCCGCCGAGCTCGGTGTCGAGGCCACGCCGCTGGAGGGGTTCGACCCGACCAGTGTCGACAAGGCCTTCAAGATCCGCGAGACCGGACACAGCACGACGGTGCTGCTCGCCCTCGGCTACCCCGACCCGGAAAGGGTCTACACCAGCCCGATCTCGCGATTCAACCCCGACCAGCTGTTCACCTTCCTCTAGAACACCCACCCGGAAAACAACACCACACCACGCAGAGCTGGGTCGGGCATAGGGCACCGGGATCCATCAAGGAGTTGATCATTTTGGACGGACAGGAGCTGCAGAAGATCGCCGCCGACTGCACTGTGGGACTGCCCGGCACCGACATGGAGCAGCGTTTCCACCCGGACTGGAAGATCTACAAGGTGCGCGGCAAGGTCTTCATGCTCATGACCGACATGCCGGGGCATCCCGTCGTGATCCTGAAAGCGGATCCCGACGACGCCACAGCCCTGCGCGAGCAGCACGCAGACATCACCCCCGGCTACCACATGAACAAGAAGCACTGGATCACGGCGGAAGGCGGGGGCACCATCGACGAGGAGCTCGTGAAGGAGCTCGTGATCGACTCCTACCGTCTCGTGGTCGGCGGGCTTCCGAAGTCCGAGCAGCCCGTGGACCCGCGCACCTATGGCCACCACGCCTGACCTTCGTCATGCCGTCAGCGCCGAGAAGCTCCAGACGGAGGCCGCGACATGCCACTGTCGATCGGCCACCGACCGGCGCACATGCCCGAACCGCCACACACACCAAACCTGTGACCTGCGAATTCACGATGCCCCGGCTCGTCGGCCGACAGCAGCATCTTGCTGAAGGTGCCTGGCGAAGCACCGTTCGTGGTCGTGTCAAGAGCCCGTACAAGAAAGAGGACGATCTCAATGAAAGCCATTGTGGTAACCGACCAGGCCGCCGGAACGGCCGGGATGACGCTGACGGATCGGCCCGAGCCGGCCGCGGCGATCAACGACGTCATCGTCGAAATCCATGCGTCGGGTTTCGTCTCGACGGAGATGGAGTGGCCGTCGACCTGGACCGACCGCGCCGGCCGTGACAAGACACCGTCGATCCCGGGTCACGAGCTGGCCGGAGTGGTCACGTCGCTCGGCTACGGCACGACGGGGCTGTCGGTCGGGCAGCGGGTGTTCGGCCTGGCCGACTGGCACCGTGACGGCACCCTCGCGGAGTACGTGGCGATCGAAGCCCGCAACCTCGCGCCGCTGCCCGGCGACGTCGACTTCGAGGTGGCCGCGTCCCTGCCCATCTCGGGTCTGACCGCGTGGCAGGGGCTGTTCCAGCACGGCCGCCTCCAGGCCGGCCAGACCGTCCTCGCCCACGGCGCTGCCGGGGCGGTCGGCACGATGGTGAGCCAGCTCGCACGCGAGGCCGGCGCCTACGTCATCGGCACCGGACGCGCCGCCGACCGTGAGAAGGCGCTGGACTTCGGCGCGCACGAGTTCGTCGACCTGGCGAAGGAGTCCTTGGCGGACGTCGGCAGTGTCGACCTGGTCTTCGACGTCATCGGCGGCGACGTCCAGAGGAGCTCCGCGGCTCTGATCAAGGCCGGCGGGACGCTGGTGTCGGTCGTGGGCCCGGTCGAGGCACGCCCCGCCGATGGCCTGGCGATCGATTTCGTCGTCGAGGCCGATCGCGCCCAGCTGGGTGAAATCGTGCAGCGAGTCCGGGACGGGCGGCTGCGTACCAACATCGGAACCACCGCGTCCCTCGACGACGCGATCGCCACCTTCAACTCGACCGAGCGGCGCAAGGGCAAGACGGTCATTCGCGTACGTCCGTAGGGACTGACGGCCGCACTCCGATCGAGGGGCTCGTCCGACCGAGCGAGCGCCCTGACGGAGCGGGGACAACCGGCAGCGGGGCTGCGGGAGCAGGTGCTCCCGCAGCCCCGCTGGGGTGCGGCACGGTCAGGCGGCGAAGCCGGCCTTCAGGGCGGCGGCCAGCTGGACGACGCGCTCGGCCTGGTGGCGGGCGGCGTTGCGGGTCTCCTCGCCGACGGGGTTCTGGCCCTGGGCGTCGACGTGCGAGGTGCCGTAGGGGTTGCCGTCGACGAACTTCACCGGGTCGGTGTAGCCGGGGGAGACGATGATGCCACCGAAGTGGTGGATGGAGTTGTAGAGCGCGAGGATCGTGGACTCCTGGCCGCCGTGAGCGGTGGCGCTGGTGGCGAAGCCGCTGTAGACCTTGTTGGCGAGCTTGCCCTGCGCCCACAGGCCGCCGAGGGTGTCGATGAACTGCTTGAGCTGCGAGGCGATGTTGCCGAATCGGGTCGGGGAGCCGAAGATCACAGCGTCGGCCCACTCGACGTCGGCGGGAGTGGCCACCGGGACACCGGCGCTGGCCGCGGCGTGGGCCGCCCAGGCCTCGTTGGAGGCGATGGCGGCTTCGGGAGCCAGCTCCGCCGCCTTGAGCAGACGCACTTCGGCGCCGGCCTTCTCTGCGGCGCTGCTGATCTCCTGGGCGATCTCGGCGCTGAAACCAGTCGAGGAGTAGTAGATGACCGCAAGCTTGACGGGGGAAGTCACGGGAGTGGTCTCCAATTCATTGGTGCTGACGGCGTTACGGCGGAAGATGCCCATGGTGCTGGGTGGCTTTCATGTGATCGGCGTCCCCCGGTGGGTGGCGGGTGATCGCCGCTTGTGTAGTTGAACGCTAAACCATGGGCGCTGTTGATGCAAGATTCAACAGAAGTGGGTGCGCACGGCTGTGTGCGGAGTGCCGGGGACGGCGGCTGTCGGGGTGCCTCACCCTCCTGGAGGGATCCACCATGAACGGTAGGAACCGGCGTACCGTGACAGCCGCGACGAGGGAGGTGGCCCCGGCCCCCAGGCCGCGCTGCTCGTCGCGGTCGTCTTGAGCCGATGCTGTCGGGGGAGCCGGGGGAGGGGGGAGAGTGGACCCGGCGCGGCCTGGGCTACGGCAACGCTTGTTCATGGCCGCCGAACCACTGCTGCTCGGTAACGGCAACTTCGCCCCGCTGCTGTTGATCGAGGAGCTGTACGCTGACCCGCACCCGCAGACCCGCAGCATGGACCTACGGCGTGAAGGCGTCAGCCGCGGTGACTGACCCCGTCCGGTCCCGGCGGCAATCCGACGATGTCAGCCCAGGGCGGGATAGCCGCCGGCGGCGAGGTCGTCGATCAGACTCGGGTGGGTCGGCTGCCAGCCGAACCGCTCTTGGGTCAGTGCACCCGACGATGGCATGTCGAGGGCGAACACGCGGCCGATGACGCCGAAGCGCTCCGGTGGCATCGACTCGACCGGCACCGCGAGAACGCCGCCGATGGCCTCGGCCAGTGACCTCATGGTGTCGTCCTCGTCGGCTACCGCGTGCAGGACCGTGCCCGGCGCGGCGTCCTCGAGTGCGATGCGGAACAGGGGGGCGGCGTCAAGCCGGTTGACCGCCGGCCATCGCTGCGCGCCGTCGCCGACGTACGCCGACACGCCTGTCTTCTGCGCGGCGGCGATGAGCACGGAGCAGAAGCCGTATTGCGACCCGCGCTGGTGCACGGAGCGCGGCAGCCGGACGACAGAGGACCGGACGCCCTGGGCGGCGAGGGCCAGTACCATGTCGGCGGTACGGCCACGGCCACCGACCGGTCCGTCGGTGGTGTTGGGGTCCTCCTCGGTGGAGGTGTGGCCTGGCATCATCGGCGTGAGGCTGGCATGCACGAACGGCTTGCCGCTGTGTGCGAGTGCGGTCGCAAGGGTCTGCACGGCGCGCGCTTCCTCGTCGATGCCCTGCTCCAAGTTGTTCCAGTCGTTGCTGAAGGCCAGGTTGATGACACCATCGGCTTGCGCGGCGCCGGCGCGGAGGCTGTCGAGGTCGGTGAGGGCACCGCGGAACGGTGTCCCTCCGGCGGCGGCTACGGCCTGAGCCGCGGCATCGGAGCGCACCAGGCCGATGACCTCGTGACCAGCCGCGATGAGTTCGGGAACGACAACTGAGCCGATGCTGCCGCTGGCGCCGGTGACGAACACGCGCATGGAGACTCCAGATGACTGCTGCGATACTGCGTCGCAGGAACTGGGGGTCCGGGCCGTTCGGACGCCGCTCGGCGCTGAAACATGTACGACGAGGCGACCACCTCTGCTCAGCCCGACCGCAATTTTATCAGTGCAAACATGTTGCGCCGGGAATCGGACACGCGCGAGCGACTCGTTGTGGCGGCGCTTCGGTCTTCTCCGACGACGACACCACCGATGCTGTGAGCGCCGACCGGACCGGCCTGGCCGAGTGCAGGCCCCGACGCGGTCAGGAGCTCGTCGGCGTCAGGTTCTGCAGGCCCACCACCCGTAGCAACTGCAAGCGTTCGTACGACTCCGTGCCCGGGCGGGCCGTGTGGATGACGAGCTGCTGGTTGTGGTCGGAGTTGACGAGGATCTCGCAGTCGAGTTCCAGGAGGCCGACCGCAGGGTGCCGGAAGCGTTTCGTGGTGGCGCGGCGCACGGCGACCTCGTGCTCGTCCCAGAGACGGGCGAACTCCTCGCTCGAGGCACGTAGTTCGCCGACGAGGGAGGCGGGCTCGGGGTCCGTGGGGCGGGCCGCGGCCACCGCTCGCAGCCCGGCGACCTGCTCGCGGGCGCGCTCAGGACGGTCCTCGGGAGGGAACAGCTCCTGGGTCGCCGGGTCCAGGAAGAAGCGGCGGATGATGTTGCGTTCTCGGGGCGGGCGGGCGAGGAGGTCTCCGCTCAATGCCCGCGACAGCGCGTTCTGGGCCAGGACCTCGCCGCAGTCGGTCACCACCATCGCCGGGGTGTCGTGCAGCCGGTCCAGTACCAGGAGCATGCCCGGGCGCACGTGCGTGCTGGTCGCCTCCCGGCGCGGCGGCTCTTCACCGGTGAGGTGGAAGAGGTGGTCGCGTTCGTCCTCCGTCAGGCGCAGGGCACGGGCCAGCGAGGTGAGCATCTGGCGGGACGGGCGCGGGCCCCGGGACTGTTCCAGTCGCGTGTAGTAGTCCACGGACATGCCGGTCAGCTGGGCCACCTCCTCGCGGCGCAGCCCCGGCGTACGACGGCGGGCGCCGGCCGTGAGACCTACGTCGGAGGGGTCCAGGCGGGCGCGAGCGCGGCGCAGGAAGTCGGCGAGTTCGGCTCGGTTCACCTCTCCAGCGTGCGGGACGCCGGCCGGCTTAGCCAGGGACTGGCGATCCCCTGATGAAGAGGTCTCTCCCGGTCGTCCCCGCATCCGCCGAGGCTGGTCGTCGACGACAGCTCAGACAGTGCGTGAGGAGCACATCATGCTGACATTGGTGACCGGAACGACGGGACAGGTCGGACGCCGCTTCGTACCGAGGCTGCTGGCCCAGCGGGAGCCGGGCGAGCAGGTCCGTGTCCTGGTGCGGGACGAGGCCCGCGGCGAGCACTTCGCGAAGCTGGGCGCCCAGGTCGCCGTGGGCGACATGCGCGAGGAGGAGACGCTCGGCAAGGCGCTCGTCGGCGTGGACGCCGTCGTCAACGTCGCGGCCTCCTTCCGCGGGGTGCCCGACGAGGAGGCGTGGGCCGTCAACCGGGACGCCGCGGTGGCCCTGGGCCGCGCCGCGCAGGCCGCCGGCGTGAAGCGGTTCGTGCAGGTCAGCACGGGCATCGTGTACGGCGTCGGACGGGGCCGCCCGCTGACCGAGGAGGACGAGAGCCGGCCGGGCGGCGAGATGTGGGGCGCCTACCCCGAGTCCAAGGCCGAGGCCGAGCGCGCACTGCTCGCGTTCGAAAGCCTGGACGTTCGCATCGCACGGCTCCCCTTCGTCTACGGCGAGGGCGACCCGCACCTGGCCAACTCCATGCAGTGGGCCGCGCGTTGGGCGCCGCACCAGCGCCTGCAGATGGCCCACCACGCGGATGTCGCCCAAGGCCTGATGCGTCTGCTGTACGCCCCGGGTATCGCCGGCCGCATCTACAACATCGCCGACGACGCCCCCGTGACGACGGTCGAACTTCACCAGCTCAACGGCGTCGAGGTGCCCGACGAGCTCCACGAGCTCACAGACCCCGACCCGTGGTTCGGGATCATGTCCACCCAGCGTATCCGCCGGGAGCTCGGCTTCCGGCCGATCTACCCGAGCGTCTGGACGGCCCGGGACGCCGGAGCTCTGTAGCGGTCACTGGTGATCGTGCCGACACCTTCCGCGCGGCGGTCGACGAGCTGACTGACGCCTGGCAGGCCTCGCGTGGCTCCGGCGCTGCGCCGGTCACCTGGGGCTTACGAGCCCGTTGCACGGGAGAGCGTCCGTGACCGGCGGCGCCGGGGCCGGACCGGCCGCAGCGACCGCTCTTGACCTGGAGCGCGCTCCAGATCCGAACATGGTCGGCATGAACATCAGCGACCCCCAGATCGTCCTCGGGACGATGGACTTCGGCACCCGCGTCGACCCTGACCAGGCCTTTGCGATCCTTGACTCCTTCGTGGCCGGCGGCGGTGTCTGGCTCGACACCGCGAACTGCTACTCCTTCTGGACCGACCCTCGTGGCGTCGGCGGCGCCAGCGAGCGAGTCATCGGCGCGTGGCTCCGGGCGCGTCCGGGTGTGCGCGACGCGGTGCGGATCGCGACCAAGGTCCGGCAGAACCCGCTGGTCCCGCACTCCTGGCCGGACAGCGCCGAAGGACTCTCCGCCCCCGCCGTCCAGGCCGGCGTGAAGGACAGCCTGGGACGTCTGGGAGTCGACCACATCGATCTGCTCTGGGCGCACGCGGAGGACCGCACCGTGCCGCTGGAGGAGACGGTCGGCGCCTTCGGCGAGCTGGTCGCGGAGGGAGTGACCCTGCGGGTCGGGGCTGCCAACCACGCCGCCTGGCGCGTCGAGCGCGCCCGGTCGCTCGCGCGGGAGCAACGCGTGGAAGCGTGGACGGCCCTGCAACTGCGCCACTCACTCCTCCAGCCGCGTCCGCTCACCCCCGTCCCGGAAGCCGGCCACCGCATGCTCACCGCGGAAGACCTGGACCTCGCGCGGGCAGAGCGGCTCACCGTCTGGTCGTACAGCTCGCTGATGTGGGGCTCCTACGTACGTACGGACAAGCCGCTTCCGCCCGCCTATGATCATCCCGGGACCCATCGGGTGCTGGCGGTCCTGGACGACGTCGCCGGCGAGCTCTCGGTCACGAGGAACCAGGTCGTCCTCGCCTGGCTGATGCGGCAGGGGATCGATCCCATCGTCGGCGCAAGCCGGGCGGAGCAGATCGAGGAGGCACTCGCCGCACGTCGTGTGCGGCTCAGCGACGAGCACCTGGCGCGCTTCGCCGAAGCGCGGTAGCGGCGGTGACCAAGGAGCCCCATGACCACCCTCACCCCGGCAGCAGCCGCCGACCGCACCGGCGTCTCCATCGACACGCTGCGCTACTACGAGCGCGAAGGGCTCATCGGACCGATACGGCGCTCGGCCGGCGGACGCAGGCAGTACACCGAGGACGACGTGTTCTGGATCGGCCTGGTCACGTGCTTTCGCGAAGCCGGCCTCGGCATAGCGGACCTGCGGGAGTTCGTGGCGATGCTGCGCGCCGAGCACCCTGCCCAGGACCGGGTCGCGTTCCTCCGCGACCGCCGTGCTGCCCTGGAGCGGCGAGTGGCGGCGCTGTGCCAAGCCATGAAAGTCCTCGACGAAAAGATCGCCTACTACAGCTGAGCGTCCCCGAGGGCTGAAGACCGGCCCGATCCCGATCGACGCTCGGCGTGCATCGGACCTCGCCGCATGACAGGGCCGTGGAGCATTCGCACGTCGTGCGACGACCGTCGACCCCACCTGTGGGACGAACGGACCAGAACACCGGCTACCCGTATCGGACGCCCTTCGAGGGGGTCTGGTGAAGTGAGCGCCGGGCGCAGGAGATCATGACCTCTCATGTGTCAGGTCGTCAGGTCGCTTGACCGGGCACGCCGAGTGAGGGGTTATGGGGTAGGGCCGATGAAACTCTGCTTCTTGGTGGAGGAGCAATACCGTCATGACGGCATGCCCGTCGAGGTGATTCGCCAACTCACCTCGTGGGGACACAACGTGGACGTGCTGCGCCCCGGCAGCTCGCTGGTGCCCGTGTCCGAGGTGGCGCGCCGGGGCAGTCACGACGCGTGGGTGCTCAAGACAGTGTCGGGCGGCCCCGGACTGACACTCTTGGAGGCGGCCGCGGCCGTCGGGCTCACCACCGTCAACGACGCCCGCGCCATCAGAGGCGTCCGGGACAAGGCGCTGGCCGCTTCGATCGGGCGCAGTCACGGGCTGCCTGTTCCGCTGACGTACGCCGTGGCTCGATGGGAGACTCTGGCCGAGATACCGGAGGTGGACTATCCGCTGGTCGTCAAGCCGGCCGACGGCAGCTCGGGGCGCGGCGTACACCTCGTGTCGTCACCGATCCGGCTGAAGGAGATGGGGGCGAAGCTGGCAGGCCAGGGAGTTCTGATCGCCCAGCCGTACGTTCCCAACTCCGGCGCCGACCTCAAGGTGTACTGCGTCTGTGACGAGATGTACGCGACCGAGCGCTGCTCGCCGCTCCACCCGAGCCGCACGATCCCCGAACGGCGCGTCGAACTCAGCTCGGAGGTGGCGAGGATCGCCACCGAGGTCGGCCAGGTCTACGGGCTCGACCTGTACGGCGTGGACGTGCTCCTGGGCCCCGACGGCCCGGTGGTCGTGGACGTCAACGACTTCCCGAGCTTCCGCCAAGTCCCCGACGCGCCGGCCCGGGTGGCAAGAGCCATCCTGAAACTGGCACGTGACGGAGGCACGCCGCCACCGGCCGCCGTCATGACGTCCTTTCACGCCACCCGGACTCTGGCGCAGATGCCTACGCCCTCGGCCGTCGGAGAGGCCATATGAGGGTCGGTCTCATCACGCCGCGGCCCGACCACCCACTACTGGCCGCCACAGCCGCCCTTCTGACACCCCACCACACGATCGACTGGATCGATCCTGCTGACCCCTCGGGCCCGCGCATTCCCGGCACACCTGCCGACGTCTACCTCCTCAAGGCGCGTACAGCGCCCGCCCTCTCCCTGGCCCGGGCCCTGGAGGAGCGCGGTGTCCCGGTGGTGAACTCGTCCTCTGCCACAGCGTTGTGTCAGGACCGGACCCTCATGGCGGAACTGACGGTATCCGCAGGACTGCCGTTCGTGGACAACAGAACCGTCGCGAAGCTTCGAGACCTCACCGCTGAGCCCGAACTCGGTTATCCGCTGGTGGTGAAGAGCCGCCACAGCAGACGCGGTGACCTGGTCGCGCGGATCGACGACGCCGGGCGGCTCCATGACCTGTGCGGCCAGTGGGCCGACGAACCGGTGGTCGTACAGCCCTACACCGCCAACGACGGCTGGGACCGCAAACTCTGGGTCATAGGCAGTCAGGTGTTCGCGGCGCTGCGACGCTCGGAGCTGGCCGGTGATCCATCTGCCGGGCGTAGAACCGTGGCGCTGGCGCTCCGCGAACTCCCGGAAGAGTGGCTGGAGATGGCGAGAGGAATCGGCCCGCTCTTCGGACTCGAGGTGTACGGGGTCGACCTGATCGACGCCGGCGGCAACACACCGCGGATCGTGGACGTCAACGCCTTTCCCGGGGTCCGCGGCCAGGCGGGCGCCCCCGAGGC
Source organism: Streptomyces sp. NPDC003393 (assembly GCF_053589015.1). Taxonomy (NCBI): domain Bacteria; kingdom Bacillati; phylum Actinomycetota; class Actinomycetes; order Kitasatosporales; family Streptomycetaceae; genus Streptomyces; species Streptomyces sp. NPDC003393. The sequence goes on from NZ_JBSFRB010000023.1 coordinate 77,831, forward strand.
ACTGACGGAACTCGCACTGCGCACCGCGGAGGAGAAGAGGGGAGGGAGAGCCGGGTCGTATACGCTGCAGCGACAGCGACATGACCGACCTGGCACGTAACCGCAAGCAGCGTGGGTCCCACGCCCGCCGACCGCTGCAGTTCGAGTTCGACCCGGTGGACTTCTGCGCACCGCACGCGTTCGAGTTCGAGTCATCCGCGCGTCGGCGGCGCAGAACGGGACGAGGAGTCGCAAGAGGTCACCTGCGGCGCACCGTCCCGAAGGGCTTGAGATAGGACAGCACGACGGTTGCGATCAGCACGCAGCAGGCCGCGCCCGCATCCCGGACCAGTCCGGTGGCGTCGGCGACGGAATGCCCGGCCAGCGCCGCCGAGGCAGCCGCGCCCAGGCCTGGGACCAGCACGAACGCGGCCAGGACGGTGCCCCCGGCCGTGATCGCGAGGCTCAAGACCACCCACCAGTGGCGCAGCAGACCCCAGGGCGTGAGCAGGCCCAGCGCGATGCCGGTGACCAGAGCCAGGACGGCCAGCGGCAGGAGCAACAGCTCGCCGATCAGATGGGCGGCCGGGTAGACGGTGACAGGGTCGCTGCCCAGCCGCCCCGCCGTGGCCAGGACCAGTACAGCGGCGTCGCTGCCGAGCAGTCCGACCGAAACCGTCACGTGCGCGGCCCGTAGCACCTTGCGCCACCGCGGCGGCAGTGTGCCCCGGCGGCGCGCCGGTTGCGGCTGGTGCGTCGTCGGGGTGGCGGGAGCGAAGGGGGTGAGACTGTGCGACGGGGTGTCCACGGGGCTGGCGTCCTCGGTGTCCGGTGTGTGTTCTGTCAGGGGTCGGGCATCGCCTCCGATCCTGAAGGCGAACTGCGCGGACGTCGTCGTCCCCCGGGCGGCACACCGCCTACTCCGCGCGAAGTACCAGGGGCGCGCGGCGCTGCATGCTGAGCTGTGCGGTCGGTGTCCGGGGGATACCTGCCCGCCCGCTGCCCGCTGAGCCGGGCCGCGCGGAAGCGGCGTAGGGGGGCGGAGTGGGGCGGACTCTCGACCCTTTGCAAAAAACCGTCCAGACGGTATCTTTCTTGACCGCAGTCCGCGGCTTCAACGGGGGTGGGCATGGGCGGGCTGAAAGGGAGAACGACACTGGTCACCGGCGCCAGCCGGGGGATCACGCGGCTCATCCGCGGCCGGTGCCGACGGGTGGGGTGCTACGCGCCCTGCACCGCCACCTCGGCCTGCCGCTGCCGCGTCTGGAGGAGGGGCGGTGTCCGGGCGGGGGGCACCGGGCACTGGTCGCCCGCGCGGTGTTCGAACTCTCCGACCGTCAGTACGCGTTGCTCACCCAGGACCACTGGTACCGCAGCGACCGTCTGTGGGCCCGCACCGGAGAGGACCCGGGACCGGGCTTCGCAACGAGGTTCGCTGAGGTCGCCGACTGGTACACCGACCACCTCGCCGGACGGGTCGGCCGCGTACCGGGCACACGGTGACACCCGCGCCGCCGGGCGCCTCGCCGGCTGTCTGAGCTGAGCCGCCGGGTGCCGTTCGTGGGCCGCCGCGCGAGGTTCTCACAGCGCTCCGAGTCGCTGGTTCAGCTGAAGGTACGCCGGTAGGTCTGGGGGCTGACGCCGGTGGTGCGTTTGAAGCGATCGCGGAACGTGGTGGGCGAAGCGAAGCCGACCTGCCCGCCGATGCGCTCCACGGAGTGCTGTGTGGTTTCCAGCAGGTGCTGTGCCTGGCGGATGCGGGCTCGGTGGAGCCACTGGAGCGGGGTGGTGCCGGTCTGTTCGCGGAACCGCCGGATCAGGGTGCGGGTGCTGGTCCCGGACCGCGCGGCGATGTCGGCGAGGGTGAGGTCGCGGGCCAGGTTCTCCCGCAGCCAGCCGAGCAGCTCCTCCCATTCGGAGCCCTGTGGTGCCGGGGCGTGGTCGTGGACGATGAACTGCGCCTGACCGCCCTCGCGTTCGAGCGGCATCACCGACAGGCGGGCGGCGTCGGCGGCGACCGCCGACCCGTAGTCCCGGCGGACCATGTGCAGACACAGGTCCATGCCCGCGGCCGCGCCGGCCGAGGTGAGGAACTGGCCGTTGTCGACGTACAGGACGTCCGCGTCGACGTCGAGATTCGGGTGGAGGGTGGCCAGAAGCCCGGCCGCGCGCCAGTGGGTCGTGACACGCAGCCCGTCGAGGAGTCCGGTGGCGGCCAGGGGGAAGGTGCCCACACAGACGGAGGCGATGCGGGTGCCGCCGGCAGCGGCCGACCGCAGCGCGTCACGTACGGCGGGGGAGAGCGGGGCCGTGGGATCGATGACGCCCGGAACGATGATCGTGTCCGCGTCCCGGAGGCCAGCCAGACCCCAGGGGGCGCGAAGGACGAAGGCTCCGGCATCGACCTCGTCTAGTTCGGCGCAGACCCGGACCTGGTAGCCGGGCCGCCCGTCGGGCAGGCGGGTGCGCGAGAAGACCTCGATCGGGGTGGACAGGTCGAACGGGATCACCTGGTCCAGCGCGAGGACGGCGACTGTGTGCATGGCCAGAACCTACCTCCTCGCCGCGCGGGGGAACCGTACCGATATCCGGACAGCCCCATGTCACCGCATATCTGAAGCCCTCGGAACCTCATGGCAATTTCCCGTCGAAAACTGTCACTCGTGCCACTGGGCGATCAGATCGGCGGCCGGTTGACTTCCATGCGTCGCAGAGACATCGACTCCGTCATCGGCTCCGAAGGAACACCCATGCATGTCCAAGTTGTCCTGTTCGATGGGTTCGACCCGCTTGATGTCATCGCCCCCTACGAGGTGCTGCACGCCGGCGGCATGGCCTCGGGCGGCGCGGTGACCGTTGAGTTGGTCTCCGTGGAGGGACCCCGCGAGGTGACGAGCGGCTCTGGCGGGCTGGCGTTGCGCGCGACCGGCCCCCTCGACCTGGAGCGGGCGGACATGCTCCTGGTGCCCGGTGCCTCCGGCCGCGTGAGCGACCCCGGGGAGGAACATTCGGGCGCCGACGAGTGGAAGCAGGACGAGTTCGTCCCGGTGCTGCTGAGCCGCACACTGGCCACCGAGCTCCCTGCACTGCTCGAGCGGGCGATGCACGACCCGGACATCACGCTCGTCACCGTCTGCGGCGGCTCCCTCGTCCTGGCCATGGCAGGCCTGCTGGAGGGACGCCACGCCACTACCCACCACCTGGGCCTGGACCTGCTGGACGCCACCGGCGCCCACGCGATCCGCGCCCGTGTCGTCGACGACGGCGACCTGATCACCGGCTCCGGGGTCACCTCCGGGCTCGATCTGGGGCTGTACCTGCTGGAACGCGAACTGGGTCCGCGCATCGCCCACGCGGTCGAGGAACTTTTCGCCCACGAACGGCGCGGCATCGTCTGGCGTGCCGATAGCCCGGCTCCCGCCACTTTCTGAGCCCCACCCACCCACCCACCCGCACCGCACAGTCAGGAAGCACACCCGCATGTCCGTCGAAGGCACCTGGAACCTGTCCATCTCCACACCCATCGGCACGATGAAGGCCGTGATCGAACTGCGTGAGCAGGACGCCGTTCTGACCGGCGTCGCCCACGGAGCCGGCGAGGAAGTACCGCTCACCGACATCGCCCTCGAGGGCGACCGGCTCACCTGGCGGCAAGCCATCACCAAGCCCATGCGGCTGAACCTGGCGTTCGACGTGACGGTGGACGGCGACACCCTCCAGGGCACGTCCCGGGCCGGCCGCCTTCCGGCCTCGAAGGTCACCGGCGAGCGCCGGAGCGCATCGGAGCGTCAGGCGTGACCAAGCTTCTCCTGTCCTTGCACGTCCTGGCCGCGATCCTGGCCGTCGGACCGGTCACCGTCGCCTCGAGCATGTTCCCCGCGACACTGCGCCGCGTCCTCGGCGACGGGGGTCACAGCGACGCCCGAACGACCCTGCGGACACTGCACCGCATCTGCCGGGTCTACGCCGGCATCGGCATCGCCGTCCCCCTCTTCGGCCTCGCCACGGCCGGCAGCCTCGGCGTCCTCGGCGACGCCTGGCTGATCACCTCGATCCTGCTGACCACAGCCGCCGCAGGCGTCCTGGCCCTGCTCATCCTGCCCGCCCAGGACCGTGCCCTGGCCGAGACGGCGGATCCCCCGTCGCCGGCGGCACCGACCTCCTCCAGACCGGGCCGACTGGCTGCGCTCACCGGTGTCTTCAACCTGCTGTGGGCCACCGTCACCGTACTGATGATCATTCGCCCCGGCTCCACCACGGGAGTGTGACCAGGCGCCATCTCTCAACCAGCTTGGCGGCTCGGGACGGTGGACACGCCGGCCGGCATCGCGATCAGAGAGACCAGCTCGGCGTGAGCCGCGATGCGCAGACGGCGCGGAACCCGCAGCCGGCACGTGCCACGTCACAACAAGTCACACTGACTTCAACGGTGTCTGCTTCGTCGACCAGGACGACCCTCGATCCGTTACAGGTCTCGGGCGCCGGGAATGCGGAGGTCGTTCCAAGTGCGGAGTTTGTCGGGGTTGAGGACGGCCCAGACCTGGATGACATGACGGTCGGTGATGTCGAAGCTGATGACGGCGGCGACCTGGCCGTGGTGGCGTACGACGATCGCGGTGCGGCCGTTGGCGGGGCCGAGGTCGACGGCGGTGTGCGCGCGGGGGTGAGGAGGGCGCGGGCGACCCGCTGGTCGCCGTGCACCGGCCGGGTGAGCGCGCGCACTTTCCCACCGCCGTCGAAGAACGCGGTGGCGTCGGGTGCCAGCAGGGACGCCAGATGCGTGGCGTCGGCTGTGGTGCAGGCTCGCAGGACCGCGCGGACGATCCTGTCGTGCTGCTGGGGCGTGGTGGGGTGTGCGCGCCCGGCCCGCACGCTGCGGCGGGCGCGGTCGGCGAGTTCGGCGAGTTCGGCGCATTCGTGTGGTGTCCGTCCCAGGCTGCCGGCGACTGATCGCAGTGGCATGGCGAAGACGGCGTTGAGGACGAACACCCCGCGTTCAGCGGGGGAGAGGGCGTCCAGGTGGAGTCGCGTCTCCGTGCCGCCGTGCTTCCCGACCACGCCTGTGTGCCGCTCGCTCGGGCAGGGCGAGGCGTGCCAGGCAGATGGATCCCGTGGTCTCGGTCAGCCAGGCCCAGGGGTCGGCGATGTGTGCTCTTTGGAGGTCGGACAGGCGGTACCACTGCCGGTAGGTCTCGGTGCCGGCGTCCTCGGCCTCGGGGTCCGTGCCCAGCATCCAGTAGGCGACATCGAGCAGATGCCGTCGCTCGTCGAGCAGATCCGCGATCGGCACCGCGTCACCGGCCTGGTCCATGGGCCACCCTCCCTCTCACTCGGCACCACATGCCATCGACGGGATCGGCTGGATCGACGTCCATGACGGTCGGCGGACGGAGCTCCCGGTCCTGGGACGCCTTGGCCCGCGGGCTTGTCTTCGGTGCCCTCAGCAGTGCAGACCGGAGAGGCACGGATCATGTGACATGAGGACGTTCGTCACCTGGACCTGATGAACCGTTGAGACACAGCAGTGTGACAGGATGTTGGTGCGGCGCCGTGAGCGAGGCGTCGTCCAGTGACGCAGGGACGGTCACGACTGGTGACGCATACTCACCGGCCGCGTCGCCTGGCTGCGCCTCGTCGGCCTCTCGGGGACGGCCCCCACTGGTCTCGTGGAGCGTGTCTGATACGTTCAATATTCAACGGTAAGTTTTCCGGACCCGGTTGCCGTCTTTCGCCACCGTATCCCCCTGTCGCGGCCCATGTTGGGCACACCCGCGCAGGCCGGAACGACACCTCTCCTGGCGGTGGCTTTCACTCGACTGATTTCAAAGTGGGACTTGATGACACACAACATACGTTCTCGTCGGAGGCACGCCCTGCGGCGACGGCCGATCGCGCTCGGCGCGGCGGCGGTGGTGGTGGCGGGCGCCCTGTCCGTCCCGGTGGTGGCGCAGGCTGGGCAAGACACCTCGGCGACGAGCACCAGCCTTCAGCAGATGTTCGCGGAGGCAGCAGAGGAGTACCACGTGCCCCGAGAAGTGCTGCTGGCAGTCGCCTATCAGCAGTCGGTCTGGGAGACGCACCCGGGCGAACACAGCGCCTCCGGCGGATTCGGTCCCATGCACCTGACCGACGTCACGACGGACATGATCGCCGGCGGGGCCGCGGGCATGGCTGGTCGCGCGGACGTGCATGAGGCGGCCGAGGACGACGCGCGGCACACGCTGCGCGCCGCGGCCGAGTTGACGGGCCTGCCCGCCGACAGGCTGCGCGAGGACCCCTCGGCGAACATCCGTGGTGGAGCGGCGCTGCTCGCGTCGTACCAGAAGCAGCTCAACGGCAATACGTCCGATGATCCGGCCGACTGGTACGCGGCCGTCGCCCGCTACGGCCAGCCGACCGATCGCCGGGGCGCCTCCGCCTACGCGGACCGCGTCTTCGCCACCATCAAGAAGGGCGCCGCCCGCGAGACGTCCGAGGGACAGAGCGTCCGGCTCGTCGCCGATACCGCGGTCGCTCCGTCCGTCGCGCAGTTGGACAAGCTGAAGCTGCCCACCGCGACGGTCACGGACACCGAGTGCCCGCCGACTCTGGACTGCGTCTTCGTCCCGGCCCATCCGTCGAACGGGCAGGTCGCCGACCGGCCGGCCAACGGCATCGTGATCGACCAGATCGTCATCCACGACACGGAGGGGTCCTACGAGTCCGCCATCGCCAACGCCCAGCTCGCGGGCACGGCCTCGGCGCACTACGTGATCCGCTCCTCGGACGCCGCGGTCACCCAGATGGTCCCCACCAAGAACCTCGCCTACCACGCGGGCAACTACGTCACCAACATGCACTCGGTCGGCATCGAGCACGAGGGTTTCGCCGCACACGGTGCGTCCTGGTACACCGAGACCCAGTACCAGGCGACGGCCGACCTGGTGAAGTACCTGGCCGAGCGCTTCGACATCCCGCTCGACCGGCAGCACATCGTCGGCCACGACAACGTCGTCGCCCCCAGCTCCACGCTCGTCTCCGGCATGCACTGGGACCCGGGCCCCTTCTGGGACTGGAACCACTTCATGGACCTGCTCGGCGCTCCGGTCCGGGGCAGGCACGGCGTCGGTGACGTCGGCTCCGCCGTGACCATCGTGCCCGGCTTCGCCCGCAACCGGAACACCGTGCAGGTCTGCCCGTCCGACGACCCGACCGGCGACACCCCCGAGTGCACCGACGTGACCCAGGCGTCGAACTTCGTCCACCTGCGCACCGAGCCCCGGTCGACCGCGCCCCTCTTCGGCGACCAGGCCTTGCACCCCGGTGCCTCCGGGACCACCCGGATCAACGACTGGGGCAGCACCGCCCAGGCCGGGCAGCAGTTCGTGGTCGCGGGAAAGAAGGGCGACTGGACTGCCATCTGGTTCAGCGGCAGCAAGGTCTGGTTCTACAACCCGCACGGATGCAACACCGTCCCGGCGCGCGGAGTGACGATCGTCGGGCCCACCGGCACGGAGCCCGTGAAGGTGTACGGCACCAGCTACCCGGACGCCGCCGAGATCCCCGCCGGCCTCTCGCCGTCGACCCAGGCGCCGCTGAGCATGTACACCGTCCCCGCCGGTCAGGCCTACGTCTCCACCGCGGCTCCCCGGCAGACCACCGACTACTTCCCGTCGGCCGGTAACAAGGTTGTCTTCGGTGGCAAGAAGATGTACACCATCCAGTACGGCCACCGTACGTCCCTCGTCTACGAGGCCGACGTGAAGGTCAGGAACCGCCCGCACGGCGGCCGCTGACCCGGCGCGTGCGAACGTGGCACCTCGGCGGCCGGCACTGTCACGTCACCCCGCCACGGACGTCGTCGTCGCACAGGCGAGATGGTTGCTCGGTCAGGACGTGGCGGCGCGGTACAGACCGCGGCCGACCCGGCGAATGCGGGAGGTGGCCACCAGCCGGTCGAGCGTGCTCCGGACGGCGTTGATGCTGCCACTGTCGGTGTCACGGCCCAGAGCGGCGGCGACATCGCGGGCGCGGACGTCGGTGTCCGCGACGTCGGCGAAGTACGCAAGGATCTGTTCGGTCAGTTTGCCGTACTTCGGCGCGGTGTCGGCCTCTGCCTCGGGGTGGTCGGGCCTCGCCCGGCGCTCGCCGGTGTCCTCGGTCGTGTGCGCGGCCGTCGCTCGCCGTGCGGGCGCCGGTTCCGTCATCGGTCGGACCTCCGCGGGAGCGGGTGCCGCGGACGACGACGCGGTCATGGGCAGCAGGGCCTGAAGGGCGCTGAGGGCACGCTGAACGGAGTCCAGGTGAGCGCTCACGGCGGACAACTCCCTCTCCAGCGCCTGCTTCTGGACCTCCAGCCGGGCCAGGTCCTCTCGGAGGCTCTCGGCGGTGCTCTCGATGTTGCGAGGCGTGGGGGTCACGGAGCCCATGCGTTCCTCTCGTCCTCAACCCTTGCTCCGGCGGGGCCGCCGATGTGCCGGCGGTGTCAGCGCGGCCGACACCGGGGGGATGCTTCCCCGACATCATATGCAGCGGCCCCGCCGGTCGGGAAAGGAGCGGGCGGACACCGTGGCACGCGTCGACTGCCGAGACGGCTCACCGGATCCGCCCGCGCGATCCGTCAGGGACGGCCGGTCGCCGAGTGACCGAGCCGGGTGGCGCCGGCCTCGCCCGGGTGCTTACGTTCGTCAGCCGTCCCGGCCCCCGAGCGCTGTAGTTGCCGGAGGGTCTCGGAGACCGCCTCGATGCGGGCGTCCACCGCGTTGATCGCCTCTCGCAGCAGGCGCACCCGGCCCTCGAGCAGCGCCGCCTCCGCCGCCAGTGACGCGGTGGTGGCGGAGGGATCGGCGTGCCGGTCGGTGCTTCGGGTCATCCTCTCGTCCTTCCCCAGCTTGCGCCGGATCTTCGCCGCGGGCTTGAGCGGATGCCGCCGCGAGCCGTCGACACCGCATAGACCAGGCAGCGGGGCGAGCTGTGACAGCGCCGCGCGTGCGTGCCGCATCGGAGTGGCTCGGTGTTCGCCAAAACGGGCCGAAACACACCTTCGATGTCACACACGCGTCGGCTTCGGTCTTTCCAGTGACGAGCGGTGCCGCAGAGCCCACCCGCGTCTTCGCACTCCCTGAGGACGAGTCGCCCCCGAGACCGTATCCGCCCCTCATCGCGGACTGTCGATACCGGCCTCACCACGGGCGGCGAGGACCTAGGTGACCTGCCGGCCGTCGGCCGTCCAGGAGGCCACGGCGGCCGAGCATCCGTACTCGAGGTCGTCGGGATGGGCCACCACGGCGAGTGCCCGTTGCCAGTCGTCCGGCATCGGGCGCAGCTGCGGAAGGGGACTGTCGGTCATGCGTCTGCTCCCGTCGATGTGGCGTGATGGGGTGACAGGCCGGCGCCAGGGCGCGCGAGTCGATGCTCTCGGGCACCTTGGAGCCGACCGTGTCGGGTGAAGTGGGTTCAAAGGCGCGGGAGAAGGCTCTCCAGGGGTACCGCGGGATCGGAGAGGACGGCGTCGTCCGTCTCCGCGCCGGACTCGATCAGGGAACGGATCGTGTCGATGACGTCCCACACGTTGACGTTCATTCCCGCCACGACCCGGTTTCCGGACATCCAGAAGGCGATGAACCGCCGCTCGTCGGGTGCCCCGCGGAAGACGACACGGTCGTAGCCGCCCGGTTCGGCGTAGCCGGTGTACTCCATCCCGAGGTCGTACTGGTCGGTGTAGAAGTACGGCAGCCGGTCGTAGACCGCGTCCTTGCCCAGCATGCTCAGCGCCGCGGTGCGCGGCTGGTGCAGGGCGTTGGCCCAGTGCTCCACGCGCAGGTGCCGGCCGAGCCGCGGGTGGTAGGCGTTGGCGACGTCGCCGGCCGCACAGATGTCGGCCGCCGAGGTGTGCAGGTGCTCGTCCGTGACGATGCCGTTGCGCACGTCCAGGGCCGCCTCCTCGGCGAGGTGGACGTTGGGTGTGATGCCCACCCCCACCACCACGGCGTCCGCGGGCAGATGAGTGCCGTCGACGAGTCCGACCCCGTCGACCCGGCCGCCGGTTCCGGTGATGCGCTCGACCTGGGCGTGGGGGCGCAGGTCGACGCCGTGGTCCCGGTGCAGGCCGGCGAAGACCTCGGCCGCCTCCCGTCCCAGGACCCTGAGCAGGGGCAGCTCGGCCTGCTCGAGCACGGTCACCTGTGCCCCGGCCGTCCGGGCCGCGGCCGCCGTCTCCAGCCCGATCCATCCGCCGCCGACCACCACGATCCGGGCATCCGCGGTGAAGGCGGACTTGAGGCGCTCGCTGTCGCCCACGCGCCGCAGATACAGCACGTTGTCCAGGTCCGCCCCCGGGACGGACAGGCGGCGCGGTGAGGAACCGGTCGCCAGGAGCAGCTTGGCGTAGGGCACATGACGGCCGTCGTCCATCGTCACCTGTTTGGCCTGCCTGTCGACGGACGTCACACTCGTGCCCAGAAGCAGATCGACTCCGTGTTCCCGGTACCAGTCTTCGGGGTGCACGTGGATCGACTCGCGGTCCTCCTTGCCCAGCAGATAGCCCTTGGACAGCGGCGGCCGAATGTACGGCCGCTCCGGTTCGTCCCCGATGAGAAGGAGCGGTCCCTCGTAACCGTGCGCGCGTAGTTCTTCCGCGGCCTTGCCGGCGGCCAGGCCGCCGCCGACGATCACGAATGGATTCCCAGGTGACATGATGATTTCCCTGTCTCGGGTGGTGCGGCGCACACAGCGAGTCGTGTGGTGCGGTCATCCATGAGACCGGGTTGGCACCTGGGTTGTGACATCGCCGAGTCAGCGTGCCGCGGCGATCGCCGTCGGCGTCCCCCGGCCGTCTTCGCGCGCACCGCGATGTGGGGCCCGTCGTCTCACCAAGGAGCTGGGAGCGTCGCCGCCAGGACGGCCGGATCGTCGTGTCCCGGCAACGGGACGAATCCGTGCCGTTCCAGGTCGTCGATCATCTCGTGGCGCGAGGCGGGCCACATCCAGAACGTTTCCGTCTGCTGCCTGAGCACACCTTGGGCACCCCGGACCCAGTAGTGGGCGCGTGTGCGGATGCGGTTCCCGTCGGGTGTCATCGCCATGCGTCCGCCGTACGCGTGCTCGCCGACCCGCTGTTCGGGCAGGACACGCACCATGGTCCGGGCAGGAAGCCGGGCAGGCGGGAGCTGCAGGAACAGCGAACCACCGGGGACGAGGGCCGCGCCGATCGAATGCCAGAGCGTGTGCCGCGCGCTCGGCGGGAGGCAGGCGACCGTGTTGTGGCAGACGGCCACGTCCGCCACCGCGTACAGAGCCGCCTCGTCCAAGGCGTGCGGATGCACTGTCACCCGTTCCCTCTGCTGTGCCGGCCAGGCGGCCAGGCGGGTCATCAAGGACGTGCGCATGGCCCGCGCGGGCTCGACGGCGTGCACGTCGACGTAAGACTCCGCCAGGCTCATCAACGTGACCCGTCCCGTACCGGCACCGATGTCGAGCACGGCGATACGGGCCTTCGCGACTTCGCGACCGTAGAGGTGACGGACCCGTCTCTCGTCCGCTTCGGCCTGCAGGACGTCGTAGAACTCCGCGGTGACGGCGTAGGAATCCGTCTGCGGCCAGAAGGCCGGTGTTCTCGCCATGACAGGGTGCATATCCAACAAGACAGCACCCGGGCCGTGGGTGTGACAGCGATGTGACGAGCGACGGCGCCACGGACGACGTCGTTCCGCGCTGATGCCGCGGCCTGCTCGCGGGCGTCGGGGAGCACAGCGGCGCCGATCTCCTTCTGTCACACCTGAACCGTCTCGCCGGTCATGACTGGGACAGCAGTTCACGAACCGTGCCCGAACAGTGCAGCCGTGGACGAGTCGGCTCCGCAGCGCCGCGTGTGTGTTCTTCCGGCCCGTACCGATGCCGGGGACGCGCACGGCACGGACAGCTACGGCTGCACGGCGACGGGAAGCCCACGCAACACGCCAGTGCCGCGGACCCACGGCAGTGACCGGAACCGCGCCGCCATCAGACGCAGCGAGCTTCGGGTGATGCAGAAATGAATGGTGAAGAGATGGACAACGACAGCCGGCCGGCCGAGCCGGGGCAGGAGCGCACGGGGGAGAGGCTCGCCCAGTGGGCGGACGGCCGACTCGGCCACCGCCGTCCGGCCCGCTCCGTTCGGCGTCTGGTCTTCCCCGACCACTGGTCCTACATGCTGGGGGAGATCGCACTCTTCAGTTTCGTCATCCTGCTGCTCACCGGCGTCTACCTGAGCTTCTACTTCCACCCGTCCTCCGACCCCGTGGTCTACCAGGGCAGCTACGCTCCCTTGCGGGGCCTGCTGGTGTCGGAGGCCTTCGACTCGACCCTGCACATATCCTTCGACGTCCGCGGCGGCCTCCTCATCCGCCAGGCCCACCACTGGGCGGCGCTGGTCTTCGTCGCCGCCCTGTTCGTACACATGCTGCGAATCTTCTTCACCGGCGCGTTCCGCAAGCCACGCGAGCTGAACTGGGTATGCGGGTTCCTGCTGCTCCTCCTGGCCATGTTCGCTGGCCTGACCGGCTACGACCTGCCCGACGACCTGCTGTCCGGAACCGGCCTGCAGGTCGTGAACGGCACGATTCTCTCGATCCCGGTCGTCGGGACGTACATGTCGTTCCTCCTCTTCGGCGGCGAGTTCCCCGGCGACGACCTGATCGCCCGCTTCAACACCATCCACATCCTGATCATCCCCGGACTGATGGTCGCCCTGCTCGTCGGCCACCTGGCCCTGGCCGTACGCCACCGGCGCGCTCAGTACCCCGGGCCCGGCCGTACCAACACCAACATCGTCGGCATCCCGTTCCGGGCGTACGCCGCCAAGACCGGCGGCTACTTCTTCCTCGTGTCCGGCGTGATCTTCTTCATGGCCGCCGTCGCGCAGATCAATCCCGTATGGAGCTACGGGCCCTTCCGCCCCGACCAGGTCTCCGCCGGCTCCCAGCCCGACTGGTACATGGGCGTCGCCGACGGCCTCCTGCGCGTCATGCCCGGCTGGGAGGTCACGTTCTGGGGCCACACCCTGGCCCTGGACAACCTCCTGCCCCTGCGGATCGGCGTGCTGCTCTTCCTCGCCATGGGCGCCTATCCCTTCATCGAGTCCTGGGTCACCGACGACGACCGTGACCAGCACCTGCTCGACCGTCCCCGCAACCGCCCGGTACGGACCGCCCTCGGCGTGGCCTGGCTCAGCGTCTACTCGGTGGCCCTCATCGGTGCCGCCAACGACGTGATAACGACTCGCCTGAGCGTCTCCGTCGAAGCAGTCACCTGGACCGTGCGCACAGGCCTGTTCGTCGTCCCGGTCCTGGCCTTCTTCATCACCAAACGTGTGGCACTGGGTCTCCAACGGCAGGACCGCGACAAGGTGTTGCACGGGCGTGAGAGCGGCATCATCAAGCGGCTTCCGCACGGCGAGTACATCGAGGTTCACGAGCCGCTCACCCAGGCGCAACTGCACACCCTGACCGCCCACACGCAGTACCGGCCCCTGGAGATCGCGCCCGGGCAGGACACGGACGGTGCCCTGCCCCGCCGTGCCGAGCGCCTGCGCGTCAGGCTCAGCCGCATCCTCTACGGCCCCGGTACGCAGGTTCCCAAGCCCACGGCGGCCGAGTACACGGAGATCAGCGGCGGCCACCACTCCTGAGCGCCGTTGCCCAGTCCACGACCTGTTGCCACGACATGTCACACCTGCGACATGTTTCCGGTCATAGGTGCGAGAGGCGGCACAAGGAAGTGCCGGGCCGATGGGCCCGCCGCGCAGGGCAGTTCGCCGCGCCGCGCCTCCGCCTTGCCGAGTCGACCCTCTCCATTGCCCGCGCGGCAGCATCGGTGCTGTCCTCGCGGCCACAGCGGATCCACACCCGTACCGCGGCAGCGGGCCGCGCAGGGGCATCGACCCGCAGTACCAGCCCGCTCCCCCTCCGGGAGCCGGCACCCCGATCCCGTCCAAAAAGGGTATTCGACATGACCCGTACCTCCCGCACACACCGGGCCCGTACCTCCCTCACCGTTCTGGCCGGCGCCACGATCGCCGCGGGCCTGATCGCCACCACGATCGGCCCCGCCTCCGCCGACAAGGGCGCCCCCTCGCGCGCACCCAAGCCCACCGTCGTCCTGGTCCACGGCGCCTTCGCCGACGCCACCAGCTGGAACGGCGTGATCAAGAGGTTGCGGCACGACGGTTATCCCGTGATCGCCGTCGCCAACCCGCTGCGTTGCCTGAGCGGCGACTCCGCCTACCTCAAGGACGTCCTGGCCGGCATCGACGGTCCCATCGTCCTGGCCGGCCACTCCTACGGCGGCTCGGTCATCAGCAACGCCGCCACCGGCAACAAGAACGTCAAGGCGCTGGTCTACCTCGCCGCCTTCCTCCCGGAGAAGGGCGAAAGCGCGATCGAGCTGTCGAAGAAGTTCCCCGGCAGCACCCTCGGCGACGCGCTGCGCCCGGTGCCGTTCACGAACGCCGACGGTTCCCAAGGCACCGACCTCTACATTCAGAGCGACAAGTTCCGGCACCAGTTCGCGGCGGACGTGCCCCGTGACGAGACGGACCTGATGGCCGTCACCCAGCGACCGGTCACCGACACCGCTCTGGCCGAGGGCGCGGCGGAGCCCGCCTGGAAGTCCATCCCGTCCTGGGTCCTGGTCGCCACGCAGGACCTCAACATTCCACCGAAGACTCAGGAGTTCATGGCCGAGCGGGCCGGCGCCCACACCACGGAGGTCCGAGCGTCCCACGCGGTGAGCGTCTCGCAGCCCGGCAAGGTCACCGACGTCATCGAGAACGCCGCGCGTTCGGTGCGCTGACCTTTCCCCGTTACGCCCACGGGACCGACACGGACCGTTCGGTCCACGTCGGTCCCGTGGGCGTGCCACGCTTCATGTGCGCGGCCTCGTTCCGCCGGCCACCGGTCCCGGCGCGGGGCCAGGGGTGGGCCTTGGAAGGGGCGCCGGTACGGCTCAGATCCCGACGTCGGGGTACAGGCCGTCCTCGAACGCCACGGTCCCTCGCCTGCGTTGCGCGCGACCCCGGGCCTCCTGACCGTCGCGCCCACGCCCGCCTGTCAGTGTCTCTGGTCCACGAAGTACGAGTCGTGCTCGTCGAAGAACGCGGCACGCTCCTCCTCCGAGGCGTGCGCCAACTGCGACACCTGCTCGAAGTACTCCTCGCGCGGAGCGCCCGGGGTGAACAGGAGCAGCATGTCGGCCGGAGCGCCGGAGTCGTTCCGGAAGGCGTGCAGCCCGCCCTGGGGCACGTGCAGGAAGTCTCCCTTGCGCGCGTCGATCCACTGCACACCGTCGAACACGCGCACGGTGCCGTCCAGGATGTAGAACGACTCCGAGATCCGCTTGTGGAAATGCGTCTTGGGGCCGCCCGCCCTGGGCCGCATCTCCACCCGGTACAGCCCGAACTCACCCCGCGTGACGTCGGTGGTCGCCAGATAGTGGGTGGCGTCCTTCCCGGTACCGCTCTCACCGATGTCCGGCGGCGTGGTGACCGGTCGGAAGACGGCGCTGACCTCACCGTCCTCTCCCCAGTACTTCTGCTCCGGGTACGGGTACGACATGTCTGGATCCTTTCCTTCGGCGGGCGCGTGACGATGCGCCGGCGACGAACAGCTGAGCAGCGGTGCTCTCCACAACGAGACCGGTGGACATCCATGGGTGTGACAGCCGGGGTCTCGGCCGACCCGCGGTCCGCGGCGTCCGAGCCGTCCGCGAGGCGCGTGGCCGCTCGGCCGGCTCCAGCACCGAGGGCGGGGCACCCGTGAAGAGCGGATCCTCAAGCGCAACGACACACACCGACTCGCAACAGAGTGTGAGACAGCATTGGTCGCGCCGCGCTCTGTAGGGCCACGGCCATCCACAGCCGATAGCATCGAACGCGGTTGAGGGCCGTGCGCCCGAGCGGACCAGTTGTCCTGTGGGAGCGGACACCGGGCGTTCGAGGAGGACGAGCCCGTCTTCGTCCATCCCCGGAGCCCTTACTCCCGCGTGGACGCCCTGCCTTCCAGCTCCAGCTCCAGTGTCCGAGTCGAGTCGGACGGTGTGGTGCTGGCGGAGGCACCCCATTGCGTGAAGCTGTTCGAGACAGGCCTTCCGACTCGCTACTACCTCGACCGCACGCACATCGACTGGACCCGGCTGCGGCACTCGGACACGGTGACCCGGTGCCCCTACAAGGGGACGACGAGCAGCTACTGGTCGTTCGACAGCGACACCGCCTCCCACGAGGACATCGCCCGGACGTACGACTTCCCGACCCTCCACGCCAACCGCATCGCCGGGCTGACCGCGTTCTTCGACGAGCACGTCGATCTGTACGTCGACGGCTTCCCGCTGCCGAGGCCCACCGACCTCACTCAGGTGAAGCGCGAGGTGTCGTAGGGACGGGCGCCGACGGTCGAAGATGCTCGATCGTCCAAAGGTGTCGGAAGACAGCGATTGCCGCCCGTGGTACGAGCCGGAGCAAGGTCCATGGCACCTGCTCAGAAGGTCCACCACGACTACCGACCCCGCAGAGACGAGCACAGCCAACCGCCGCACATCCCTGAGGCGCCACGGCAGAACAGGCAGAGTCTGAAGAAGGAGGCGCCGGCTTCCCGAACCCGGGCACCGGTGCAGCCGGGGGAGATGTCCGAGCCGTGCGCCCCGGCGCGTCACACATCGACTCCCGGTCCGGTCTCATGAGAGTAAAGCCGTACGGAACGGGCCGACCTTCAGGAGTATGCCTTGAGTGACATCATTCTCGAGCACGCAGCGCAGGAATTCGCCGAGGCGGCCGCCGAGCCGCCACTGATCAACGAACGCGGTGTCGAGGGCGCCCGTAATCTGCTCGACGACGTACAGTCCGGGCCGGTCGACATGCCCGACGTGGACGAGAAGTGGATCACTGTCCCCGCCGAGGTCGGCGATGTGAGGGTACGCATCATCAAGCCGGTCGGCAGTACCGGTGTCCTGCCTGCGATCCTCTACGTGCACGGCGGCGGCTGGATTCTCGGCAACGCCGGCACTCACGACCGTCTGGTGCGGGAGCTGGCCGTCGGCGCCGAGGCGGCCCTGGTCTTCGTCGAGTACGACCGTTCCCCGGAAGCGAAGTACCCCGTCGCCATCGAGCAGGCGTACGCCACCGCCCAGTGGGTCACCACCAACGGCACCGAAGAGGGGCTGGACGGTTCCCGTCTGGTCGTCGCCGGTGACTCGGTCGGCGGCAACATGAGTGCTGCGCTCACCCACATGGCCAAACAGCGCGGGGACGTGACCTTCCTGCACCAGTCGCTGTACTACCCCGTCACGGACGCGGGACAGAACACCGAGAGCTACCGGACGTTCGCCCACGGACCGCACCTGACCGCGAAGGCCATGGAGTGGTTCTGGAACGCCTACACCACCGATCCGGCCGAGCGCGCCCAGATCACGGCCTCCCCCCTGCGGGCGACCCTCGAAGACCTCCGGGGACTGCCGCCGGCGTTCGTCGTGGTCGACGAGAACGACGTACTGCGCGACGAGGGCGAAGCGTACGCCCGCAAGCTGATCCAGGCCGGCGTGCCGACCACGAGCATCCGTTACAACGCCACCCTGCACGACTTCATGATGCTGAATCCGGTTCGCGGAACGCAGGCCTCCACCGCGGCGATCGCGCAGGCCATCCAGGTCCTGCGCAAGGTCCTCGGCACCGACTGATCTCTCACACCGGCCCGCGGCGATCACGGCCGTCGCTCAGCGGCCTGTGGCCGATGCCGCACCGGCTGAGGGGGCCGCCGCGCCGCGTGGAGGAAGGTCCGTCTGGGCTCTCGTGGCCACTGGACACCGGAACATCCTGGTGCGGGCGCTGACCTGCGTGGCCGAAGGGGCGGGAGCGACGTTGGTCACCGTCTCCGCCTCCGATGCGGTCAGCGTCTCGCGTCGCGGTCCCGTGCGCCGGACCACCGATTCTGGGAGCGCATCATGAACACGAACGAAGAGGCAGCCCGTGGGCTGGGCGACCTGGAGGAGTATCTGTACCGGGAGGCTCATCTCAGCGCTGCTCGCCGGCGTGTGGCCGCCTTCACCACGAAGGCGGTCGGGCTGACCGGTGAACAGAAGAGGGATATCGAGCAGTGGTATCTCGAGGAGCAGAAGTACGTGGCCCGCATGGTGACGGAGTACATCGCCGACAGCGTCGGCGCGGTCGAGGCGGCGAACCACGTCCGGTTCGGGCGATGGCTGCGCGGGACACTGAGCGCCATGGCGGTGATCATCGTGCTGACGTTCGTGTGCACGGCCGTCGTCGTGGGATCGGTGGCCTGATCCGACGAGGCGTCACCGCGCTGCCGTACAGGCGCGTCGCGGCGGCTTGCGGCCATGTGCGCCCCCCCGCCGGGCCGCGGGCGCCGAACGGCGTCGCGCGCGCTCGTCCTGTCGCCGCGACCCCGGCGAGCGCCTGCCGACGTCAGGGTGACGAGCGGGCCGAGCGGATGGTGACGGGCAGGAAGAGAGGGGGCCGGATCAAGGCGGCCCGGACCTCGCCGTGGTGCGGAGAGCAACTGGTTCGAGCCGATGCAGGGGCACTGAGTGCCGGGGTATCGCCCTCACGGATGCGGCGGAACTGAGCCACCTCGACGAGGCCGGAGCCGCACAGGCGATCCTGCCGTGGGGACAGCAGTACCTCGGTGCACAGCGCCGGAGGCAGCCCGTGGATCGCCTCACGCACTGCCGGTTCATGCAGGCGTTCCTCGCGGCCGCACAGGCAGGCGACATGGCCCGTCTGGAGCAGGTCCTCCTGCGCGACGTCGGGCAGCCCACGCGTGTGGCGTCGGGCCGGCCGGCGAACGGCTGACCGCCCCGGCCGGCCGGGGGGAGCCCCTCACGACCCGCCGCAGGCCGACCGAGCGGCCGTGGAAGCACCCGTGCCGGAGGCCGACCGAGCGGCCGTGCAGGCATCCGTACCGGTGCCCGGCCGTGGACAGCACGTGACGAGCCGTACAGCTCTGCGGTGGTCGCCCTCCGGCCGAGCAGGGCCCGGGAGCGTGCCTGGACGCCCGACGCGCCCAGCCCGTGGCGGCGGCCTCCGCGGTGTGGGTCAGCCGGACCAGTGCGGCTTCGGCCGCGTCGAGGCGACCCCTGCGAGCTCCGGCCTCCACCAGTTCCACCAGCCCCCGGTCGGCCGCTGCCAGGTCCCGCGGACGCGCGCTCGCCAGGCGAGCCGCGTCGAACGCCTCCTCGTATCTCCCCAGACCGTTGTAGAGCACAGTTGAGGATCGGCGTGCCACGGCCACGTCGATGCCCTCACTGCGGTTGCGGGCATCTTCCATGCCGGCCTCGATCAGCGGGGCGGCTTCGCGTTCGCGTCCCCGCCAAGCGGCGAGGGTCATCGAGCGGTACGGCGTGAAGTTGCGCAGCTGCCTCGCAGCTCCTCCGAACCGTGGAACTGCACCAGCTCCGGATCGCGCAACCGGGCACCGGCCTCGACGGCGCGGCGGAAGGAGTCGCCGGTGTTCTCGCCTCGACGCGACGACGTATGCCGCCAGATGCGGGTGTGTCCTCCGGACGCGAGGATCACGGAGTCGGCGTGCACGAGGTAGCGCGAGCCGTCGACGAGATCGAATCCATGGGCGCCGAAGACCGCCCCGTCGTCGACCAGCAGTCGGGTGACGTAGACGTTCGACAGGACGGGAACGGCGAACTGCTCGGCGCGTTCACGCAGCGCTCGTCGTACCTCCGGACCGGTGTACTCACCGGTGAGAGGGGTACGGCGGTACGAATCGCCGACCTGGTGCCGGACGGTCCCGCCGTAACGCCGGCGGTCGAGGCGCATCATCCCGTAGCGCCTCATGTCGTGGAGTCCCTGAGCCGCGTAGCGGGCCACGACCTCGGCGGTACGTGGGTCGGCCAGCGACTGCCCTTCCCGCAACGTGGCAGCCGTGTGCCGTTCCCACGTGTCCCCGAACACCGTGTCGGGGGACGCCTCAGCCAAACGTTCAGACGCCGTGACAGTGGACATCGTCGGCCGTACGTCTGGTCACAGCGATGACCGCGATGCCCGCCTCGGCGACTTCGATGGCCGCCCGGAGGCCTGCCGTACCGGCTCCCACCACGAGAACGGACGTGGCGAGCTGGTGGCCGAGCGAAGACATGGGACCTCCTGGGGCAGCGGACGGGCGAGAGCACGGCAGTGGTCGACAGGACAGCGGCCTCGTGTGTGACAGCGTCTGAGTAAATATTCAGTGGACTCTGTCACAACATTGCGGCACAAAGTGTGGGGTTGTCCCAGGTATCGTTGTTGGACCGCCCCGACAACCTGCCGCGTTCCTCACCACGGCCACAAGCCGTCTGGCGATCAACGTCATCCAGTCCGCGCGGCACCGTCACGAGACGCCGGCCGAACCGCTGTTGGCCGACCTCCACGACCGGGCCGCCCCGGATCCCGTGCTGCGTGCCGAGCAAACCGCGGCGGTCGAGGCGGCCCTGGCACTGCTCATGGCGAAGCTGACACCGGGTCGGCTGGCTGTCTACGTGCTGCGCAAGGGCTTCGACCACGCCTACGCCGATCTGGCGGGGCTGCTTCGGACCAGCGCCCAGAACGCACGGGTGGCGGTCCACCGTGCGCAGGCCCGCCTCGAGTGCGGCCGCGAGCGGCCGGTCCCCAGCGGAGTCCCACCGTCGTCTCGTCGCTGCGTTCCGGACCGCGGCAGGCACGGGTGACCTGGAAGGCCTCATCCGGCTGCTCGTCCCCGACCGGTGCGCCGCCTGCTGACGCGGCCCCCTGAACCACCCGCCCGTGCCCCGATGCCCCCGGCAGGCCATGGCCCAAGCGGATCACCGACGCGCACGACCTCGTGCCGACGAGGGCCGATGCACAGCGGGCGCTGCATGCGCGTCCGGCCGGCCGGTGCCGCTATCTGCCGGGTGCATCGGCATCGAGCGACCCCGCCGAACGACCACGGTGTCACAGTTCGGGTGGCTGCTCGGTCAATCCCTCAGCCACACGCCGGTGTGCTCGCCGGATCTGCGTGAGCGCGGTGGATCAGGACATGTCTGACCCGGTCCACGACCACTCGGGCCCCATGAAGGGATGACGGACGATGACACCTCACGGGGATCTCCCTGCACCGCAGCACGGTCTGCTCCTCACGCATTTCCTGACCGTGTGCGATGTCGCTGTGTCCCGGGACTTCTACGCGGACGTCTTCGGCGGCGAGGTCGTGATGCAGGAGAATCCGGCGATCGTCAGGGTCGCCAACTCGTGGATCATCATGAACCCCGGCGGCGGGCCCACCCCCGACAAGCCAGGAGTCACACTGGAGGCGCCACACAGTGGTGAACGTGTTTCGGGCTTCCTCAATGTGCGAGTGGCCGACATCGCCGCCTTCTACACGCATGCCGTCGCCCAAGGGGCCGACTTCCTCACCGAGCCCGTCGACCGCGGATCCGAGCTGCGCTGCTACTTTCGCGACCCCGACGGCTATCTCATCGAGGTGGGCCAGTCCACTGGTTTGCTCGTGGGGATCCAGGCGGCTCCGCCGGCAGAGCCCAGTTGAGCACCGCCCCCCAGCCCTGTCGGCCTGATCCCGGTGTCCAAAGGCACGGACCGGCAACTGGGCACTGCCCGCACTTATCCCCTGCGGCGGTGGTGACCGTCGGCGCCGGGCGTCAGCCGCGGCCGGATCCGGTACTTCGCCGCCCGGGCGCGAAGTCCGCCCGGGCCCGGTTCAGGGCGCCGACCCAATCCTGCTGAACACCTTGCCCGCGTCCATCTCGCGGTGGGTCGGCACCGCCTTGTCCAGGGGCAACACCTTGTGCACGCCCGTGTGCAGGTCCCCGCGCGCGGCATCGGCGAACTGGGATGAGCGCACGGCCTGCCGGTCGGGTCCGGGCACGGCGTCGGAGCTGAAGGTGGCGAACGACAACGACCTGCGGAAGGAGTCCATCCGCCGCATGCCGAAGTGCGCCGGAGGCTGCCCACCGACCACACCGACGGCCACATACCGTCCGTTGGAGCTCAACTTGTCAAGGAAGAGGGGAACCTGGGGACCTCCTACGACGTCGATCACCACGTCGAACCCCGCCGGCGCCTGAGGGCTGCCCTCGCCGGAGCGGTCGAGGACGTGAGGCGCACCGAGGTACGGATCAGGACGGCTTTCATCTCTGCTCCTCGGGTCGGTGGCGGAAGGGATCACAACTGCTGCGATGGGGGGGCGAACCGGCCCTGCAGCCGGGTATCACCGGTGGGGTGCGCCCCGGCTTCGTCGTCGACGACCTCGTCCTCATGCTCATGGCCCACCGGGGCCTCCAGGTCGCGCCGCCCGCCGTCCGGGTCACGGCCTCCCGCCGTTTCGCCGCCTACGTGATCGAGGCGTTTCGCGCCGCACCGGAGACGGCAGTACTCACGCCGCTGCCGCCCGCACCGCACCTGCAGCCCACGCGCCCGCCCAGCAACTCTGGTGTCCTACGGACCACAGGGTGACCTCGCCGGTGAGGGCGGGCGTGCGCCGGAGGGGGCGGGAGCATCGATCGGGGCAGGACGGGCGTAGGACGTGAGGCGATCGGCGAGCGCGATGACGAGGTCGCGTAGTTCATCGGGGCGCTCGATGACGAACGGCCGGTCGAGTGCGGCCAGTACCCAAGGCAACCAGTCGAGCTGCTGTGCCCTCAGCTCGACGCGCGTCCGGCGCGCGGGTGCCGGTCCTGGTCGTCCGCGGACTCGGGCTCCTGCACGGCCGCGACGCCGGCGGGAAGGTGTGCGCGGATCTGCTCGACTGTCCCGTGGATCCGCCAGGTCACCTCATGCCGGTACTCGGCTCTGGCGAACCCTGACAACACGCGCTGTGCCGGACCGGGACCCCCGGGTGGATCGAATGAGCCGGGCAGCGTCCTCGCGGCTGAGATGCGATCGAGCCGGAAGGTCCGGTCCTCGCCGATCCGGGTGTCCTGGCCCGCCACGTACCACCGGCCCGCGTGGGCGACGATCCCGTACGCCTGCAGTGTGCGTTCGCTGCGCCGTCCGTCCCGGTCGGTGTAGTGGATCGAGACCGGCCGGCGGTGGCGGACGGCATCGGCGATGGTGAGGAGCAGGGCGGCGTCCGGGTGGTCCAGCTCGCCGGGCTGATCCGTGAATGCGAGGGATTGCAGGAGTGTGTCGAGCCGGCGGGCGATGTGCTGGGGCAGCACCCGCCGGATCCGGCCCGGCGGCCGGCGACCAGGCCGAGCAGCACGGCCAGCGCCTCGTCGTCGCTGAGCATGAGCGGAGGCAGGCGGTATCCGGGAGCCAGCCGGTACCCGCCGTAGCGGCCGCGCACCGACTCCACGGGCACGTCCAGTTCGATCAGCTGGTTCACATAGCGCCGCACAGTGCGTCCTTCGACACCGAGCCGGTCGGCGAGTGATGTGCCCCGGGTCTGGTGGAGTCATCTTGCTGGACAGATGATGCCTTAGACAATCAAGGAGGCTTCAGTACCCCGTAGTTGCCCGGCCGCGCGCCGGCGCAAGGTCCTCGATCTCGTCGAAGCCGGCCGGCCTGTCCGGCAGGTTGCCCAAGACCTCGGCATCAGCGAGCAGACGATTTATGCCTGGCGCCGTCAGCACCTCATCGACATCGGTCAACCAGCGAGGACCAGGCTGAGTCGGTGGCCGCACGCCGGCGGATCGCCGAACTGGAGGCGGAACTGGCCATCCACTGCTCGGCAGCGGACTCATAGGCAAGGTGGTGCCCCCAAAAGACGGTTCGAGGCCGTCGCAGCGATGGCCGGCGAAGGCCTGTCCGTGCAGACGGCGACGAGGGTGCTCAACGTTTCCGAGTCCGGCTACTACGCCTGGCGCCCCTGCCCGCCCTCACCCCGTTCCCTGCGGCACTCGTGGCTGACCGGGGCCATCACCACCATCCACACCGCCTTCCACGGCTCCTACGGGATCCGCCGCGTCCACGCGGAGCTCAAGCTCGGGCACGGCATTTCCATCAGCCACGGCACCGTCATGCTGCGCGTGCAGCGTGCCGGGTCTCAAGGGCCTGCCCGGCAACCACCGCCGACGGCCGCGGCCTGTTCGCGCCTCCAAGGTGCTCGACGCCACGTCGGCCGACGTCGACTGGCCGGCCGGGATCGTCTACGTCGTCTCCAAGGGCACGAAGCTGCGCGAGTCGATCCCGCCGGTTCCGGCTTTCGGGTATCGGACCCGGCTGCCCAAAACCCCGTACTCGTCCCTTATGCCGGGCAGAGATTGACCTGTCACATGCGCCTACGTCGCGAGATGCGACCGCGCCCATGTTCCGTCCTCTGTGAGGTACGTGTCCACCTTCAGACCGACCTCCGCGAGAGCCTCCGCGAACTGATCCTTCGTCAGTGGCCGGGACACGAACGTCTGGGTCCAGGTGGCGTCCGGGAATTCGTACTCGGCATACACCGAGTTCGCCCCATTGCCAGTCGGCTCCGCCGACACGATCCGCACCGTGAAACCGCTGGGGTCGACACGCTCACGGGGCAGATGCGTGTGCCAGCCCTCACCCTCGCGTTGGATCAGGACGCAGCCGTCCGCGGCGAGGTGCCGGACGCAGGTACGCAGCAGCGCACGACGCACTTCGACGTCTCCGGCGTGCACGAGGAACGACGCAAGCATCACCACGTCGAACGTCTCGCCCAGCTCGAGGTCCTCGATTGCGCTGCGTATCGCACGTGCCCCGCGAATGTGATCGAGCATCTCCGGGGACTCGTCCACGGCAGTCACCGTGAACCCCCGTTCCAGCAGCGGATGGGTCACGCGCCCCACACCGCAGCCCAGTTCCAGGATGTGCGCACCCGGCGGCACGGCGCCGGCGGCGATGTCCGGTTCGGGCCCGACCGGCAGCCGCGTGTACAGCTCGACCGCGCAGCCGTCCGGCGTGATCACGCCGGGCCCGGTCCCTTGATGTCCCGCTCGCTTGTTCAGCTCCATGCCTGTCCAACGGTCCGGGTCGCACCGTAGTTTCCCTACCTCACCTGTTTTCGCGTGGGACTCGAAGCGGGAAGCGCCTCCGCGGAACGCGGCCGTTGAGCTATCGCCTGGTTGCGGGGTTGGTTGGGGTTTATGGGTGCGTGTGGTCGGTGTGCATGGTGGTGCTTTCCGGGCGCTGCCGACCGGTGATGGATGCCGTTCGTCGACGACGCGTTCGACGCCGTGGTCGGCAACTTCGTCCTCAACCATGTCGGACGGCCCCGGGCGGCTCTGAGGGAGCTGCGACGGGTGACGCGGCCGGGCGGGCGGACGGCGGTCACCATCTGGCCGGTTTCTCCGGCCGCCGGGCAGGCCCTGCTGGGCGAGGCCTGCCGGGCGGCAGGTGCCACGCCTTTGGACCACCTGTCGGCCCTCGCTCCCCAGGACGGCTTCGTCCGCACCGAGGAGGGCTTGGCCGCGCTGCTCGCCGAGGCGGGGTGGAGGGACGTCGGCTGCGCCACCCTGACCTGGGACCACCGGACCACGCTGGAGGAGTGGTGGAGCGGACCGGCCGCCGGAGTGGCGACGATCGGCCGGATCGTGACCAGTCAGGAGCCGGTGGTCATCGCCGAGATCAGGAACCACTTCGAGGCGTTGTCCGCGAAGTTCACCGGCCCGGACGGGGTGCTCGTGCTGCCTCACACAGCGCTGCTGGCGCACGGCCGGGCCTGACGTCCCCCGGCCGGCCCGAGGGGGCGAGGCTTCTTCCGCCCGGCCGGCTTTCACCGGAGGGCGGTTTTCCGGGTGGGGCCGTCCTTGCCGTGCGGTGGCCGCGGGTGGCCCGGATCCGGCCGGTGGCCGCGGGTGGCCCGGCGCCGGCCGATGCCCCGGCGGCGGTCCGGCGGACCCCTGTGCCTCGGAGTGTGCCGTGCGGGGGTGGGACACCGGCGGGCAGGGTCGCTGCCGTGCGACACCGGCCGGTCAGCCAGGCCGCCACGCCCTCGGTGAACAGGCCTTGGAAGGACAGCCGTTCCAGCCGCCACCCGGCCGTGGTCCTGCGGGCCTGGCCGCGGACGAGCGCCCGCGCGGCACAGCGGTGGCCGGCCGCCGCCCGCGGGATCCGCCACGGCCGCGTGCACATCGACGCCGGCGCCCGCGAGATCCTCCTCGACGGTGAGGAAGTGGCCCTGACCCGCAAGCGTGGCCGCCCTGGCCCTCTGAACCGGCGCGGCCTCCGCGGTCGCGGCGGTGACCGTCTCGCCCGGCAGCGGCCTGGCCGGCGGCCAGTTGGTGACCGTGACCGGTACCGGTTTCCCGGCGGGTGCCGAGGTCGCCGTGTCGCAGTGCCGGGAGAACACCACGTGCACCGACGTGCTGGCCACGGTCACCGTCGGCCCCGACGGCGGCTTCACCGCGCCCTACACCGTGCACCGGCAGTTCACCGCCATCGACTGGAGCAACCGGCACCGGCACCCCCGTCACCGTGGACTGCGCCACGCAAGCGTGCCGGCTGGTCGCCTACGTGGAGGCCACCGGCCCGGTCGGTACGGGGATCTCCTTCGGCTGAGGCACGCCGGTCACCCCGTCCGCTCGGACCGGAGCCCACCGAGCGGTGCCCGCGACCGGCACCGCTCGGTGGGCCCGCACGTATACGGCCGTGCCAGGGACGCGGGCCCCGGAAGGGGCGCCGGCCGTCAGCCCACCGCCTGCTTCAGCAGGGCGCCGATGCGCTTCTCCTCGGCGGTGGTCAGCTTGGTCAGCGCGTACGAGGTCGGCCACATCGCGCCGTCGTCGAGCGCCGCCTGTTCGCTGAAGCCGAGCGTGGCGTACTTCGACTTGAACTTCTGCGCGCTCTGGAAGAAGCACAGGACCTTGCCGTTCTTGGCGTAGGCGGGCATCCCGTACCACAGCCTCGGCGTGAGCTCCGGGGCGCTGGCCTTGAGATCTCGTGGAGCTTCTCGGCGAGGACCCGGTCCGCCTCCGGCATCTCCGGGATCCTCGCGAGCACCTCGCCCTCCGGGTCCCCCTTGGACCCGCGTCGCGCGGTCTTCAGCTCCTTGGCGCGGTCCTTCATCGCCTCCCGTTCCTCGGCGGTGAAGCCCTCGTGCTTCCCGGCGGCCGAGCCGGAGTTGTCGGCGGACGACTGCATGCGCTTCATGGCGGTTGTTCCTCCCGTGCCAGGATTCAAGGTGACCCTCTCACGCGGGGGCATCACCCCGCACGGCGTTCAGGCCCAGGGTCTTTCGTCCGGATCAGGCCGGCGTGGACGTCACCGGTGCGGGCTCCCAGGCGAAGCCGTCCGGGTCGGTGAAGGCCCCGGTGGTGCCGCCGAGCACGATCCGGTGCGAGCCGCTGCCGTCCTCGGGCACCCCGACGTCCTTGGCCAGGCCCCGGCGCTTGTACAGGGCCAGCTTGACGGGGCTGGACTCGTCGGAGGCGAACTCGACGTACTTGCCGCCGAAGCTCTTCGCCACGGACAGGCCCTGCTCGACGTAGAACTGCTTGCTCGCCTTGACGTCCTCGACGCCCAGCAGGAGCACGAACTGGTCGATCGTCCGGGTGGCGGGGCCGGTGTTCTTCTTCGACGAGGTCGCGATCTTCCAGATCGTGCCGTCCGGGGCCTGCACGACGGCGCCGTAGCCCCACAGGGACTTCGTGGCCGGCTTCAGCGTGGTGGCGCCCGCCTTCAGGGCGGAGGCGACGAAGCCGTCGACGTCGGCCGGCTGGGAGACGGTGATCGACATCGTGAACCCGCGGAAGCCGGTCGTCGGCGTCTCGCAGGCCCGCAGGCGTACCTGCGAACCCAGTCCGAACGCGGCGGAGTAGAAGCGGTCGGCGGCCGTGGCGTCGGCCACCTCCAGGGTGACGGATGAGAGGGAAGTCATGGCGATCACGCTAGCCGCGCCGTGCTCGCCGGGGCTTCTTCATTCCTGCTCGATACCGGCACCGGTGCCGTCACACGCCACGGCAGCCCTGCCGTGCCGAGGGCCGCGCGGCTGCGGTAGACGCCGGGCGGCATGCCGACCAGTTCGGTGAAGCGGGTGGCGAACGCGGCCGCCGAGGGGCATCCGACGGCGCGGCAGACCTCGCTCACGCCGGTCTCGCCGTGGCGCAGCAGGGCCATCGCGTGCTCGACGCGCAGCGTCATCAGATAGGCGTACGGCGACTGGCCGTAGGCGTCGCGGAACTGCCGGCCGAGCAGGCCGGGCGCCATGCCCGCCTGGCGGGCGAGGGCCTCCAGGTCCAGCGGACGGGTGTAGTGTCGGCCGATGCGGTCGCGGACGCGGCGCAGACGCGTGAGGTCGAGCAGGCGCTGCGCGGCGATCTGCGCCTGCCGCCAGGCGGGGTGACACATGGCAGAGCCCCTCCCTACGCGGTGCCGGAGCGCAGCTCGTGTATGCCGACCGGGCCGCCCGCCGGATCACA
Organism: Streptomyces sp. NPDC003393; assembly: GCF_053589015.1. NCBI lineage: Bacteria > Bacillati > Actinomycetota > Actinomycetes > Kitasatosporales > Streptomycetaceae > Streptomyces > Streptomyces sp. NPDC003393. Next base: position 106,121 of record NZ_JBSFRB010000023.1, read on the forward strand.
CGGCGCGCCGTCCCTCACGCCGTGCGGCAGGCAACCCGTGGGAGGCGAACTCGCTGGAAGGGAACTCGCGGGAAGGGTGAGGTCCATGGCCTCACGCTAGCCGCGGGCCCGTTGCCCGGGCTTCTTGGATCCTGATCCCTTCGGGCCGGGACCTGCGGTGACCCTCAGCAGATCTTGAGCGGGGCCCGGGCGGGGCCCGAGTGGATCACGATGCCCGCGACGGCTGCGAGCACTGCGGCTCGAGCGGTGTCCGCGGCACCTGAGGCCACTGTCCATGTAACCGGATTGATCACGCCTCGCCGCCGCACCCAGGGCGACAGGCTGTGCTGGCTGGCTGGAGGTGCCGCGTGGGATGAGTGGGCGTTGATGGTTGTGCTGCGTCATGCCGGCCGAGCGTTCAGCGCCGGTTTGACCGTGACATTGCTGGAGTGGCTTCGCGGCCGGTTGGCGTCCGGGGGTCTGCCTCTGCTCGGACGCCGCGACGAGGATCCCCTCGATTACATTGAGTTCGAGTCTTGCGACGCTGAACCGGCCGCTGATGAGGGGTGATTCAGCGTCGCTTCGGTCGAGTTTGAGGTAGGCGGCCGATTCCACCACCACAAGCTCCTGTTGCTGCCGCACCGGTGCCGGGTTCTGTGATCTCGGTGCTGGGTTCCGGTTGGGGTGGCCCCGGGGGCCGCTGATCTGGTCACCTTTTGCGGCGGTGTCGGCTGCGTCCGGCGGTGCCGTGTGGGCGGGTGTGGGCAGCGGCTGCTTCCTCGATGCGGCAGGCGATGTCGTTGCGGGGTTTCGGGGAGTGCGGCGTTGTCGATGTCCGTGCGTACCGGAGGGGCCTTTGGTGTGCTCGTCGGCTCGGACGGTCGCGGCTTGTGTTGTGTCGTCGGCCCTGGTGGGTCGGTTCATCGGGCGTTAACGGTGTCGCTGGACGAACCGGAGCGGGAGAAGGCGGCCGGTGGCCTGCGGCGGGTTTCCGGAGCTGCTGGTGTGGTCCCTGACGCGGTTCGTCGCTGATGGTGAGCCGGGAATTGTGTAAAGGTCGGCTTGCGGGGCCCGTTGAATGAGCTGGTAAAAGGATCATGAGTGGATCGTCTCTTGCCGTTTCGGACGTCGACCGACGGACGGTTGACGGAGCGGGGCGGTTGGCCCAACCTTGGTCGGCTTGGGACCGTCGAGGGGGCAACAGGCACGGCTGATCGCGGAAACGTCTACGTCGACATGGTCGGCGACCTGTTCCACCCGGGGCACGTCGCGCTGCTCAGGGCCGTGCGGAACTTCGGGGAGCGGCTGATCGTCGGGGTGCTCTCGGACGAGGTCGTGGAGCGAGGCCGCCGCCCGTGCGCGCGGCGCCCGCGTGTACGGGGCATTTCACCGGGTACGCGGCCACCTTCGACGGCGCCGGCACCCCGCGCCTGGGCGACGCCGCCCGGCTGGCCCTGGCCGATGCCGGGGTGCGCCCCGAGGAGATCGGCGTGGTGTTCGCCGACGCGGCCGGCGCGCGCGCCGCGGACCGCACCGAGGCGCGGGCGCTGGCTGGGCTGTTCGGCCCCCGGGGCGTCCCGGTGACCGCGCCGGAGTCGATGACCGGACGGCTGCTGGCCGGAGGCGCCTCCCTCGACGTCGCCGCCGCCCTGCTGGCACTGCGCGACCAGGTCCTGCTGCCGACCACGGGGACCGCCCGGCCCGCCGCCGACTGCCCCCTGGACCTGGTCACCGCACCCCGCCGGACCCCGGTCCGGCACGCCCTGGTCCTGGCCCGGGGCCGGGGCGGCTTCAACTCGGCGGCCGTTCTCGGCGCGGCCTGACCGGGCAGGCCCGCCGGGACACCCGTCCTTTGCGTGTTCCGGCGGCCCGGCCGCGGCCGCACGGCCGGCCTGGGCGCCGGCCGTGCGGGGCCGGGCCTGCGGGGTTTCAGGCGAGGGCGGTGACCAGCAGGGTGAAGGCGGCGACGATGACGGCGACGCGGACGTAGTGGTAGCGGTCCCAGCGGTTCATCTGCTGCTTCCAGTCGGCGGGCCGGTTCTCGGCGGTCCACGTCTTGCCCCGGTTGTTGATCGGGACGAGCAGCAGGACCGACATGATCACGCTGAGGACCAGCAACGCCGCGGCGGCGACGAGCAGTGCGGTGCCCTCGTGGCGGCGTCCGGCGATGGCCCAGGCCGCGACGAGGACGAGCGAGCCGATGTACCAGAGGGGCATCACGGCGCCGAGCATCCGGCCTCCGTGGGAGCGGCCGAGCTGGTTGCTGTCGTCGGGAAGGGCGTTGAGGATCGGGTTGATGACGAAGGCGACGGAGAACTCCACCCCCACCATCAGGCCGACGATCACGGTGGTGATGACCTCGAGCGCGTTGAGCATGGCGACCCCTCCCGGACTCCCGGAATCTAGCGTTGCTAGGCAATGAGGCAACGCTAGACCTATAGTCGCTCGATTGTCTAGCGCTGCTAGGATCGGTGTATGTCGGTACAGGAACGCAAAGAGCGCGAACGGGCGGGCCGCGAGCGTCTGATCGTGGCGACGGCCCGTGAACTCGCCGAGCAGCAGGGCTGGGACGCGGTCACCACCCGCCGCCTCGCCGAGCGCATCGAATACAGCCAGCCCGTCCTCTACAGCCACTTCCGCGGCAAGCGCGAGATCATCGGCGCCGTCGCCCTCCAGGGCGCCACCGAGATGGCCGCACAGCTGAGGGCCGCGGCCGCGGCCGCGGACGGCCCGCGCTCCCGCCTGGCCGCCCTCGCCCGCGCCTACCTCGACTTCGCCGAGCGCAACCCGGCGGTCTACGACGCCATGTTCCAGCTCGACGGCGGCCTGGCGTTCGCCCAGGAGGACACCCCCGAGCCGCTGAAGGACGCCTTCGCCGCCCTGCTGGAAAACGTCGGCGAGGTCGCGGGGGGCGGCGTCCATACGGGCCTGTTCACCGAGGTGTTCTGGGCGTCCCTCCACGGCCTGGCCACCCTGACCCGGGCGCGGCGGCTGCCACCGCAGGACACCGAGCAGCGCGTGGAACTCCTGGTCGGCCGGCTCGCCGTCCTGTGACGCACCGCCCGGGCGCGAGCGGCTCCGTATCCCGCGCGCACCGTGGCCCGGGTGCGCGCGGTGCGTACCCGGGCCGTGCGGTGCGGCGTCCTGGACGGGGCCGGCGCCGGTGTCAGACACCCCGTACCGTTAGAGGTCAAGCGGCTTGGAGGTGTGCGTGGTGCGACCATGCGGTCGCTTCGTCGTAGTGGGTTCGGGTCTTGAGGCAGCCGTGCAGGATGCCGACGAGGCGGTTGCCGACTTGGCGTAGTGCCGGGTTGTAGTCGACGTCTCGGGCGCGTTGCTTGTCGTAGTAGCGGCGGGCGCCGGGGGATGCCTGCAGCGCGCAGAACGCCTGCCGTTGAAGGGCATCGGCGAGCCGGTTGTTGCGGACGTAGCGGGCCTGGATGGTGCGGCTCTTGCCGGAGGCGCGGGTGACGGGGCTGGTCCCGGCGTAGTTCTTGCGTGCTTTCGCGGAGGCGTATCGGGTCGTCTCCGAACTCGGCGAGCACCCGGGCTCCGGTGATCTCCCCGATGCCGGGCATGGAGAGGTAGATCTCAGCGTCCGGGTGCGCGAGGAAATGCGCCTTCACCTGCTCTTCCATCCCGGCGATCTGCTCGTTGAGCGCGGTGATCAGCCGTGCGTGAGCGGTCACGGCGGCCGCGTAGGCCGCCGTGACCGGGTCGGGCAGAGAGAGCTGCCGCTCGCGCAGAGCGGTCTGGATGGCGGCCGCCTTCGCCTCGCGGTTGCGTCGGCGGTGGCGGGCCAGGACGGCCGTGATCTGCGTGCGGGTCAGCTTCGCCGCAGTGGCCGGAGTGGGGGCTTTGACCAGCAGTTCCAGGGCGTCGGTACTGGTCAAGGCGAGGTCGGCGTAGACGGCCAGGGCGGCGGGGAAGTACTCGCGCAGCGTGCTGCGCAGCCGCTGAAAGGTGCGGGTGCGTTCCCATATCAGCGTCTGGTGGGCACGGGTGTTTAGGGCGGCCTCTTTTGGCCCCGGGGTACCGGATTGTTCTGGCCCCGGGTGAGGAACGGATTGTTTTGGCCCCACCCGGCAGTTGATCGGGTGGGATGCACTCATTTGGAGTAATGCCGGATTGAACGGGGTTCGTGACCGGGATCACGCTGTGCGAGTTGTCAGCTGGCCGTGTCAGGAGGCCGGGTTTTGCAGCGTGTTGAGTTGTTCGAGCGGATTCGTCGTGACCGAAGGCTGGAGGACGCTTCGGTCCGGAGTCTGGCTCGGCGTTACGGAGTGCACCGCCGGGTGGTGCGCCAGGCGTTGGACAGTGCATTGCCACCTGCGCGGAAGCCGATCGAGAAGCGCCGGTCGGTCCGCCTACGGCCAGTTGCTCTCTATCCAACCGAAAGGCTCGGCATGACGCAGAGCACCACCCCTGTCCCTGCGACCACGGGGCGGTGGGGTTCCTTCGGCCTGCCCGGCCAGCGCGGCCCCAACCCGTCAGAGACGATCGACGCGGCCTGCCGGAGCCTGGGTCTGTCCGGGGTCCGCACGCGCTGGGAAGAGTTCGCCGCCCAGGCCCTGCGCGAGCAGGCGTCCTACGCGGACTTCCTGGCCGATCTGCTGGAGAGCGAATGCGAGGACCGTGACGCCCGCCGCAAGGTCCGCCGGGTCAAGGAGGCCAACTTCCCACGGCCGAAGCGGATCGAGGACTTCGACTTCTCGAAGAACCCCAACGTCCCGCAAGAGGTGATCAACACCCTCACCCAGCCCTGATCGGTGACTCCGGCACCGGCAAGTCGCACCTGCTGATCGGGCTGGGCACCGCGATCGCCGAGGCCGGCGGCCGTGTCCGCTACACCACCGCGGCGAACCTGGTGAACGAGCTAGCCGAGGTCGCCAGCGACAAGCAGTTGGGCCGCACGATCAAGAAGTACGGCCGGGTGGATCTGCTCTGCCTCGACGAGCTTGGCTACGTCAAGCTCGACCGGCACGGCGCCGAGCTCCTGTTCCAGATTTTCACCGAACGCGAGGAACGGCACGCGATCGCGATCGCATCGAACAGGCCGTTCACCGAGTGGGACCAGACCTTCACGGACAAGCGGCTCTGTCAGGCTATCGTCGACCGGCTGACGTTCGCGGCCCACATCATCGAGACCGGTACCCAGTCCTTCCGCCTCGCCAGCACCACTGCCAAGCGAAAGGCGGCAGCGGCCTAATCACGAGAGCGGACCAATCACCAGGCCGACCGGCTCTTCGAGATCGACGGCGACGCCGCCACCGCCGGAAAAGAGCGGTCCCGAGCGGTGAGAGCAGAGGCCGATGCCCCTGCTCTCACCGCGAATTGAAGCAGAACCGGAAGCGGAACTTGGGAACTGACTGCCGCCGACGACTCGGACTGGCCTGTCTCCTTCAGCTTTCACAAGATCAGCAACTACTGGGACAGCGATGTCCGCGGCGGGTACTACGGGGACGGTCTCCACGTCAGCGGCAGCCGAGAGAATCTTCGTCTCTACGCATTCGTTGGCGACCCCGACATCTGCAACCTCGTCACCTTCACGCGCGCTAGCTGAGACGCATCTGCGACGGCCTCTGCCGACGAGCCTGTGTGTCGTCTACGCATGAGCCACTGTGTCGGAAGGCGACAACAAGGCGCCCGCCCGTCCGCATTCCTGTCAGGGGATGCAGCCGGGCGGGCTCCGTGGGCCACACGCTACCGGCCGCCGCGGACCACGGTCCGCACCCGTACCACTCCGCCCCAGGACACCAGCGAAACGTCACCCGATCGAGGGTGGGGCCAGAACAATCCGTTCTTCCTACAGCTCTCCTGCACCGTTCCCCCACACGGCTCAAAAGTGGGGCCAAAACAACTCGGCGGAGTGGGGCCAAAACTGCCCGGCGAAAACAGCACGGGCGACGACCTTGACGGCCTGGGCCTGGTCGCTGTCCCCGGCCACCGGCCGCAGCTGGTCCCGGTCGATACGGACCATGTCGGCCAGCGCGTGAGCATCGCCCTTGTCGCTCTTGGCCCCGGAGGAGGCATACCGTTCCTTGAAGGGGGCGACTTGCCTGGGGTTGATTGTGTAGACCTGGTAGCCGGAGGCGGTCAGGGCCTGCGCTCACGTGCCCTGGTTGGTCTTGATCCCACGGCCACCCGGGCCGGATCCAGGTCTGCGCCGCTGTGGCGGGCGAGGAGTTCGTGCAGCCGGGTGATGGCGGCCATGCCCTCGGGCGGGTTCGCTGTGGCTGGCTTGCGGCCTGCCTCGTCCTGGACTTCGGCGTCATGATGGTCTTTGGTCAGTCATCGCCGATCAGCAGCAGCTTCTGGTTTTTGCACGGTACTTCGCTTCCTGCGGCTTGCGGAAGGCGGCGCGCGGGTTAATGGATCCAGTGCTCATGCCCCACTGCCTGGGGGCGTGCCACTCCGTCAGCGGTCGGGCCTTCCGGCCGACGGGCGGGGGCGTGGTCTGACACCAGAACTCGATTGCTTCCGGCGGCGACGGTGCTCACCTGCTGGCGGCTACGGCACCGAGTCTTTTCGACCCGGCTGGTCCCATGGGGCGGCGAGGGTCTTGGTGAGGGCGTCCAGGCCGTCGCGGTAGATGCCGGTGAACAGGTCGACGACCTCGTCCTCGGTGGCGCCGTCGGGGTGGAAGCGGCCGGACCACTGGACCTCGGCGGCGTTCTTTTGTCCGGGGGCGCTGTGGACGCGGAGGGTGGAGAGGTAGCCGTCGACGGGGAAGGGGGTCTGGAGGATGGCGTAGTTGTAGCGGCGTTCGGTCTCGTTGAAGTCGACGAGGCGCTCGAGGATGACCTCGCCCTTGGCGTTGGTCAGCCGGCGGACCCGGCCGCCTTCCAGGGCGGTGCTCTGGGGGATGGAGGGGAGGGCAGGGCGCCGAAACCGCCGATCAGGCTCCAGACCTTGTCGGGTGGGGCGGGGATGATGCGGCTGACGGACGTCCAGGCCATGGTGTTCCTCCAGGAGGGGTGTCGCCGGTGGCGGGGGAGTGGGGCGGCCGGGGGTCAGGCGCCGTCGGGCAGCGGGGCGTCGGGGCTGACCAGGTCGCTCTCGCGCAGCTGCGTCCAGAAGGCGGCCGGGATCATCTCCTGAAGGGCGGCGGTGTCTTCGGTGATGCGGCTGGGGCGGGTGGCGCCGGGGACGACGGCGGCGGAGGCGGGGTGGGCGAGGGAGAACTGCAGGGCGGCGGCTTTGATGCCGGTCCCGTGCCGGTCGGCGAGGGCCTTGATACGCCGGACGCGTTCGATGACCTGCGGCGGGGCCTGTTGGTATTCGAAGTGGGTGCCGCCGGCGAGGATGCCGGAGCTGTAGGGGCCGCCGACGACCATGTCGAGGTTCTGTTCCTGCGCCATGGGCAGCAGCCGCTGCAGGGCGTGCGCGTGGTCGAGGAGGGTGTAGCGGCCGGCCAGGAGGAAGCCGTCGGGCCGGGGCTCGTCCAGGGCGAGGGTGAGCTCGATGGGCTCGGTTTTGTTCACGCCCAGGCCCCAGGCTCTGATGACGCCCTCGTCGCGCAGGCGGGTCAGCACGCGGAAGGCTCCGGTGCGGGCCTCCTCGAACTTCTGCAGCCAGGCGTCGCCGTGGAAGTCCTGGGCGATGTCGTGGACCCAGACGATGTCGAGCCGGTCGACCCCGAGGCGCTTGAGGCTGCCCTCGATGGAGCGCTCGGTGGCCTCGGCGGTCCACTGGTGCAGGATCCTGTTGGGGTTGCCGTGCTCGAACAGGCCGCCCTTCTGGCCGAAGTCGGGGACGTGGGTCTCCGGTTCGTCGAGGATGACCCGGCCGACCTTGGTGGACAGCACGTAGGCGTCGCGGGGCTTGGCGGACAGGACCTGGCCCAGGCGCTCCTCGGCGAGGCCGGCGCCGTAGAAGGGGGCGGTGTCGTAGTAGCGGATGCCCTGGTCCCAGGCGGCCTCGACGGTGGCGCGGGCCTCCTGGTCGGGGATCGCGCGGAACATGTTGCCCAGCGGGGCGGTGCCGAAGCCGAGACGGCCGGGGAGGATTTCCTTCAGGGACATGAACGGTGCCTTTTCGATCGATGCCTCGGTTGTGGGGGTGAGGCCGGGGGTGGGGGTGGATGCCTCCCGGTGCGGCGGCTCCTTGGCGAGGGAGCGGCGGGCGCGGGGGGCGGGAGGACACCTGCTGGAGTGGTACCGGCGCACCACTTTTGATTGCAGCAGCGTCTTACGTGTGTAGACAATAGTTGCATGCGCGGGCTAGTGCAAGGGGGTGGTGGTCGTGTGTGCTGTTCAGGGGAGGATCGTGGGGATGATGCCGCCGTCCGCGGCGAGTGCCCGGCCCGTGGTCGCCGATGCCTGCTCCGACGCCACGTAAGTGATCATGCTGGCGACCTCGTGGGGGCGGATGAGGCGTTTGAGCAGGGATGTGTCCGCGCGGTTGTCCGTCAGGTAGCGTCGCTCCTGCTCGGCCGCGTCGAGCCCGGGATACAGCTTGTCGAGCATGGCCGCTACGCCCTCGCTCATGGTCGGCCCGGGCAGGACGCAGTTGACCGTGACTCCGGTGCCGGCGAGTTCCTGGGCCATTCCGCGCGAGACGGCCAGCTGTGCGGTCTTGGTCATTGCGTAGGGGACCATGTCCTTGGGGGTCTGGATGCCTGCCTCACTGCTGACGAAGATCACTCGGCCCCATCCGCGTCGGGCCATCCGCGGCGCGTAGTGGCGTGCCAGGCGTACTCCGGAGAGCACGTTGATCTCGAAGAACCGCAGCCAGTCCGCGTCGGGGATCTCGAAGACCGCTCCGGTGGCGTAGGTGCCGGTGTTGTTGACCAGGACGTCGGCCTCGGGCAGCTGCCGGATCAGGTCGGCCGTCCCGTGGGCCGTTGCGACGTCGGCGGTCACGCCGCGTGCCCCGATCCGTTGTGCCGTCTGGGCGACACGCTCGGCGTTGCGGCCGTTGACGACGACGTCGGCCCCGGCGGCGGCCAGTGCTCGCGCGGTCGCCCTGCCGATTCCCGCTGTCGAGCCGGTGACCAGCGCGGTACGTCCACTGAGATCGATCTGCATCGGGCGAGCACCTTTCCACAAGCGGTGGCGTCCCACCCGGTGGCGGGCCGCGTCCGGTCGCCGGCCTTTGCTCCCTGCGGTACCCGCCCGCACCGCGGACGGCCCCAGAGGTGCGGAGGCGGCCCCCGGCGGCGGGTGCGGGTGTGCCGCATCACGCCGCCGGGCCGCTGGCCGGGCCGGCGGAACGCGCGCGGGCCCAGGGCGCGCCGTGAGGAACCGGGACCAGAAAAATTCTTCGGCACGGCGGTGGCGCCCGCACCTCGGCGGCCGGTCTGCGTGTGGTCTTGTGCTGGTGGCGGTTTTTAAGGATTGGCTTTTTCCGCCGCGCAGGCCGGGCTGTGGCCGGCCTGTGGCCGGGTCGGGCTGGGTCTGTGGCTGGGTCGGGCTGGGCCTGTGGCAGGTCTGTGGTCGGGCTGGGTCTGGGGCTGTGTGGGTGGCCGGTCGGGTGGTTTCTGGGAAGTGTTTTTGGGGTTGGTGGGGTGCCTGTTCGGGTGTGGTGG
>NZ_JBSFRB010000024.1:0-114465 GCF_053589015.1 Streptomyces sp. NPDC003393
TCGCGTTCCTGCGCGAGCACGAGGACGACCTGGTCCTGTGCGTGCACAACTTCTCCCGCTTCGCCCAGCCCACCGAACTGGACCTGAGCGCCTTCCGCGGCAGGCACCCCGTGGAGCTGTTCGGCGGGGTCCGCTTCCCGGCCATCGGCGATCTGCCGTACCTGCTGACGCTGGCGGGACACGGCTTCTACTGGTTCCGGCTCCGTACGGACGCCGCCACCGCGTAGCGCCCCCTGGTGGGGCGGTTTCCGCCGCCCCACCTGTGGGCACGCGTCAGTACACCCGACCAGCGATTGGACGCGACGCCATGTCGGAAGCCATGTCGCAAGCCGTCACACGCTCAGTCACCACCGGCCCTGCCGCCGGCGGCTCCGTCACCACCAGCGGCCACGGTCTCCTCGCGTCACTGGACCCGCTGCTGCGCGAGTGGCTGCCCCGGCAGCGCTGGTTCGCGGGAAAGGGGCGCCCGGTCACGGGATTCTCGCTGGTCGCCGCCACGGAGCTGCTTCCCGTCGAAGGGAAGCTGGGGCTGTACCACCTGCTGGTCCGCGCCCATCAGCCGCTCGCGGCGGTACAGGGGCACGTACCGCACCCCGGCGACTGTTACCAGCTGCTCATAGGCGTGCGCGAGGCGCTGCCGCCCAGGCTGGCGCCCGCGCTGATCGGCCACGTCCACGAGGGCACGCTCGCCGGCCGCACGGCGTACGAGGCCCTGTACGACTCCCGGCCCGCCGAGGTGATCCTGGAGGCGCTGCGCACCCAGGCCCGTATCGGCGGGCTGCGCTTCGAGCGTCGCGACGAGATACGTCCCGACCTGGTCCCCCGCAGGGTGACCGCCGAGCAGTCCAACTCGTCCGTCATCTACGGCGATACGTTTATTCTCAAACTGCTCCGCCGGGTGCTGCCCGGCATCAACCCCGACCTGGAGCTTCCGCTGGCCCTGGCCCGCGAGGGCTGCCCGAGGGTCCCCCCGCCGACGGCGTGGATGACGGCGGAGGCTCCCGCCGAGTCGGGCACCGACGAGCCGTACGTCCTGGGCGTGCTCCAGCCGTTCGTGCCGGGCGCCTCGGACGGCTGGGAGCTGGCGCTGCGCGCGCTGGCCAAGGGCGAGGACTTCAGCGTCGAGGCCCGGGCGCTGGGCCGCGCCACGGCCGAGGTGCACACCGCGCTCGCCCGGGCACTGCCCACCGTCTCCCTGGGCCACCTCCAGCTCCAGTCGCTGGTCGACGGCATGACCGAGCGCCTGGAGGCGGCGGCGCAGGCGGTGCCCGCGCTCCAGCCGTACGCCCCCGCTCTGCGTTCCGCCTTCGATGCGCTGGCCGACCTGGCCGCCGAGGGCGAGACCTGGACGGCCCAGCGCATCCACGGCGACCTCCACCTCGGGCAGTGCCTGCGCTCACCCGCCGGAGAGTGGTCGCTGATCGACTTCGAGGGCGAGCCGGCGAAGCCGCTGGCCGAGCGGCGGCTGGCCCAGCCCGTGGAGCGGGACGTCGCCGGGATGCTGCGTTCCTTCGACTACGCGGCGCACTCGGCGGGCGGCCCGCCCGCAGCGGAGTGGGCCGAGGCCTGCCGGGCCGCCTACTGCACCGGATACGCGGAGATGGGCGGGCGCGACCCGCGCACCGACCCGGTGCTGCTGGGGGCCTACGAGACCGACAAGGCGATCTACGAAGTGCTCTACGAGGCCCGGCACCGCCCCGACTGGCTCGCCGTGCCGCTCTCCGCGGTGCGCCGCCTGGCCGGCTCCGCCCCGGTGTGATCCCTCTGTCATCACGCACCGACCCGATCTGTCCTGTTCTGCGCCGAGGAGGCTCCGCCCGTGACTGACCGCCCCCCGTCCAGCGGTTCGGACCCGAAGCAGACGGCCGGGACCGCCGGCGCCGAGCAGCCGGCGGTCGCGAAGAAGGCCACCTCGAAGAAGACCGCGGCGAAGAAAGCAGCCACGACGAAGAAGACCGCCGCATCGAAGAAGACCGCCGCGACGAAGACCACGGCGAAGAAGGCGGCCGCGAAGAAGGCCCCCGCCAAGAAGACGGCTGCCAAGAAGACCGACGCGGCGACGGCGATGACCACGGCGAAGAAGACCGCCGTGAAGAAGACGGCCGCCAAGAAGACCGTCGTCAAGACGGCGGCGAAAAAGACGACGGTGAGGACGACGGCCGCTGGGGAAGCGCCCGCCGCCAAGACCCCCGCGAAGAAGACCCCGGCCAAGAAGCCCCCTGCCGAGAAGGCGCCCGAGAAGCAGGCCGCCGCCAGGAAGGCCCCCGCCGGGAAGGCCGCCGCGAAGAGGCCACCCGTCGAGGTGGTCGCCCCCGCCGCCGCGCTGTCCGTGGGGGCCCCTGAGCAGGACGCGTCCGCGGGCACGACCGTCTCCCCCGCCCTCGGCGCCCTCGACCGCGAGCGGCTGCTCAGCGGCACGCACCACGACCCGCACACGGTGCTCGGCGCACATCCCGTGCCCGGCGGGGTCGCCGTGCGCGCCTTCCGGCCGTACGCGCTGGGCGTGGCCGTCATCGCCGGTGACCTCCAGGTCGAGCTGCGGCACGACGGAGGGGGCTTCTTCTCGGGGCTGCTGCCGCTGCCGGACGTACCGGAGTACCGGCTGGAGGTGGCCTACGAGGGCACCGTGCTGCGCACCGAGGACGCCTACCGGTTCCTGCCCACGCTGGGCGAGCTGGACCTGCACCTGATCGGTGAGGGACGGCACGAGCAGCTCTGGCAGGTGCTCGGGGCGCATCCGATGACCCACCAGGGCGTGGCCGGCACCCGGTTCGCGGTGTGGGCGCCCGACGCGCGGGGCGTGCGGGTGGCCGGGAACTTCAACTTCTGGGACGGCACCGCGTTCCCGATGCGCTCGCTCGGCTCCACCGGTGTGTGGGAGCTGTTCGTGCCCGGGATCGGGGAGGGCGAGCTGTACAAGTTCGAGATCACCCGGCCGGACGGCTCCAGGACGCTGCGCGCCGACCCGCTTGCCCGCCGGACCGAGGTGCCGCCCGCCACCTCGTCGGTCGTGCACGCCTCGCACCACGAGTGGAAGGACGGGGAGTGGATCCTCCGGCGGGCACAGCGCCCCGCGCACGAGGCGCCGTTCTCCGTGTACGAGGTGCATCTGCCCTCCTGGCGCCCCGGGCTGACCTACCGTGAACTGGCCGAGCAGCTGCCCGCCTACGTCAAGGACCTGGGCTTCACCCATGTCGAACTGATGCCGGTCGCCGAGCACCCCTTCGGCGGCTCGTGGGGCTACCAGGTCACCGGCTTCTACGCGCCGACCGCGCGCCTGGGCACCCCGGACGACTTCAAGTACCTGGTGGACCGCCTGCACCAGGCGGGCATCGGGGTCCTGATGGACTGGGTGCCGGCGCACTTCCCACGCGACGAGTGGGCGCTGGCCGAGTTCGACGGGCGCCCGCTGTACGAGCACTCCGATCCGCTGCGGGCCGCCCACCCCGACTGGGGCACCCTGGAGTTCGACTTCGGCCGGCGCGAGGTGCGCAACTTCCTCGTCGCGAACGCCGTGTACTGGTGCGAGGAGTACCACATCGACGGGCTGCGCGTGGACGCGGTGGCCTCCATGCTCTACCTGGACTACTCGCGCGAGCCCGGCCAGTGGACGCCGAACCGGTACGGCGGCCGGGAGAACCTGGACGCGGTGGCGTTCCTCCAGGAGATGAACGCCACCCTGTACCGCAGGGTGCCGGGCGTGGTGACGGTGGCCGAGGAGTCCACCGCCTGGGACGGCGTCACCCGGGCCACCCATCACCGCGGCCCGAGCGGCTTCGGCGGCCTGGGTTTCGGACTGAAGTGGAACATGGGCTGGATGCACGACTCGTTGGAGTACATGAGCCACGAGCCGATCCACCGCAAGTACCACCACGACGAGATGACGTTCTCCATGGTGTACGCCTACAGCGAGAACTACGTGCTGCCGATCTCCCACGACGAGGTGGTGCACGGCAAGGGCTCACTGGTGTCGAAGATGCCCGGCGACTGGTGGCAGCAGCGCGCCAACCTGCGCGCCTACCTCGGCTTCATGTGGTCCCACCCCGGCAAGCAGCTGCTGTTCATGGGCCAGGAGTTCGCCCAGGGCAGCGAGTGGTCCGAGGAGCGCGGCCCCGACTGGTGGCTGCTGGATCCGTCGTACGGCGCGGCGGCCGACCACCGGGGCGTGCTGGACCTGGTCCGCGACCTGAACACCGCCTACCGGGCGACGCCGGCCCTGTGGGCGCGGGACATCCACCCCGACGGCTTCCAGTGGATCGTCGGGGACGCGGCGGACGACAACGTGTTCGCGTTCCTGCGCCATGACGCCGAGGGTGCTCCGCTGCTGGCGGTGTCCCACTTCGCTCCGACGGTCCGCCACGACTACCGCCTCGGCGTCCCCGACGACGTCCCCGCCTGGCTGGAAGTGGTCAACACGGACGCGGCCCGCTACGGCGGCAGCGACGTCGTCCACCCCGATCCGGTCAAGCCGGAACCCCAGGGGTGGCACGGCCGGCCGGCGAGCATCCGGCTGACCCTGCCGCCCCTGGCGACGGTGTGGCTGCGCCCGGCGTGAATGCCCCCGGGAGCTACCTCCGTAGCCCCGCGGCGACCGGAGCCGCGACGAACACCGTCACCCGGTGAACGCGGCGGCCAGGGCCGGGGGCAGCGCCCCGGTGTGCACCACGCCGAGCCGCTGCGTGGCCCGCGTCAGGGCCACGTAGAGGTCGCTGGTGCCGTAGCGGCCCGGCTCGACCACCAGGACGGAGTCGAACTCCAGGCCCTTGGCCTGGCGCGGGTCGAGAAGGACGACCGTGTGCGTCAGGTCGGGCTCGGCGCCGGCCGTGACCCCGTCCAGCCGGGCTGCCAGGGCGCGGTGCAGCTCGCGCGGTGCGATCACGGCGAGCCGGCCCTCGTCGGGGGTGAGCTCGGCGACCGCCTTCTCCACCGCGCCGGGCAGGTCGTCGGTGGCGCGGGCCCAGGGCCGCACGCCCGTGGAGCGCACCGAGCTCGGCGGCCGGAAACCGGGGTTCTCCGCGCGGACCACGGCGGCCGCCACGTCCATGATCTCGGCCGGGGTGCGGTAGTTGACGCCGAGGCGGGTGTGCTCCCAGCGGTCCTCGACGTACGGCTCGAGGATGCTCTCCCAGGAGCCGACGCCGGCCGCCTCCGCGGTCTGCGCCGGGTCGCCGACCAGGGTCATCGAGCGGGTGGGGCAGCGCCGCATCAGCAGCCGCCACGCCATCGGCGACAGCTCCTGCGCCTCGTCGACGATGATGTGCCCGAACGCCCAGGTGCGGTCGGCCGCGGCACGCTCGGCGGCGCTGCGGTGGTCGGCCTCCTCCTGCCGCTCGGCGAACCGCTCGGCGTCGATGATGTCGTGCGCGGACAGCACCTCCGACCCGTCCGGGTCGCCGTCCTCCTTGTCCTCGAACTCGTAGGTCCGCGAGGCGTACGACACGTCCAGGACGCCCTGCGCGTACGCCACCTGGGTCTCGCGCTCCCGCTCGGCGCGGGCCCTGGCCGGCCGGTCGTCCTCGCCCAGCAGCTCGGCGGCCTCGTCCAGCAGGGGGACGTCCGCCATGGTCCACGCCCGCGTCACCGGCCGGCGGACGGCGTCCGCGTCCTCCTTCGGCAGATACCCGTCGGGATCGGCGAGGAGGTCCGCGACCAGCCGCTGCGGGGTCAGCCGGGGCCACAGCTGGTCGATGGCCGCCCAGACCTCGGGGTTCTCGGCGAGCTCGTCGCGGATCTGGGTGATGTCGGAGGCGTCGAGAAGGCTGGAGCCGTCGTAGGGGTCGGTGCCGACCCGCTCCGCGTACAGCTCGGTCAGCGTGTTGAGGATGTGGCCCTCGAAGTGCTCGCGGGCCACGTTGTGCGGCAGCTTGGCGGCGCGGGTGCGCTCCCGGGCCACGCCCACCAGGCCTTCGTCGAGCATGAGCACCTCGCGGTCGTGCTCGACGGCGATCACCGGGTCGGGCAGCGCCTGCCGGTCGCGTACGGCGGCGGCGAGCACGTCGGCCATGTCGGCGCGGCCCTTGACGGCGGCCGCCTCGGGCCTGTCGGTGGCCGTGGCCCGCACGCCCGGGAACAGCTCGCCCACCGTCGCCAGCAGCACACCGGTCTCGCCGAGCGAGGGCAGCACCTCGCCGATGTAGCCGAGGAAGGCGGGGTTGGGGCCGACGATCAGCACGGCGCGCCGGGCGAGCAGCTCGCGGTGCTCGTAGAGCAGATAGGCGGCCCGGTGCAGCGCGACCGCGGTCTTCCCCGTGCCCGGGCCGCCCTCCACCACCAGCACTCCGCGATGCGGCGCGCGGATGATCCGGTCCTGGTCGGCCTGGATGGTCCGTACGATGTCGCCCATCCGGCCGGTGCGCGCGGAGTTGAGCGCGGCCAGCAGCACCGCGTCGCCGGCCGGGTCCTCGTGCCCGGTGCGGGTGGCGTCGCCGAGGTCGAGGATCTCGTCGTGCAGGGAGGTGACCCGGCGGCCGTCGGTGGAGATGTGCCGGCGGCGGCGCAGGCCCATCGGGGTGTGGCCGGTGGCCAGGTAGAAGGGCCGTGCGACCTCGGCCCGCCAGTCGATCAGGATCGGCGTGCGCTCGGCGTCGTCGGCGCGCAGCCCGATACGGCCGATGTGATGGCTGACCCCGTCGGTGAGGTCGATCCGGCCGAAGCAGAGCGAGCCGTCCACGGAGTTCAGCGCGGCGAGCAGCCCCGAGCGTTCGGCGACGAGGATGTCCCGCTCCAGCCTGGCCTGCATGGGCTTGTCGCCCTGTGCGAGGGCGTCCGTGACGGAGGCCTCGGTGTCGCCGCGCAGGGCGTCCACGCGCACATACAGTCCGTCGATGAATTCCTGCTCCTGCCGCAATTCACCGTCGTGAAATTCGGTGTTTGACAATTCCGCTCCCGCCCGGATATACTGTGCCCACAACGCTTCTCGGTGACCCGATTTCTCAGAAGTCATGAATCACCGAATATACGCAGAGAAATCCCCCGAGCGCAATTGCACTCGGGGGATTTCTCGTGTCCGCGGGACCCTGGCCGGCCTCCTGCCGCCGAACCTCTCAGAGCACGTCGGCCAGCTCCTCCAGCAGTCGCCGCTTGGCACGAGCCCCCACCATGGACCTCACCGGCTCCCCGTCCCGGAACACCATCAGCGTCGGGGTGCCCAGCACTCCGTAGGCGAGGGTGGTCCCGGGATTCCGGTCCACGTCCAGCTGGACGATCTTCAGGCGGTCGCCCTCCTCGAACGCGATCTGCCCCAGCACGGGCGCCAGCTGCCGGCAGGGCCCGCACCACTCGGCCGTGAACTGCACCAGCACCGGCAGGTCCGCCCCGAGCACCTCCGCCTCGAAGTCCGCGTCGGTCACCTCGGCCACCCCGGCCACCTGCTTGATCATGACTCCTGCCCTCCCGGCACCTGCGCGGGCACCAGCTCGCACCTCGGCTCCGGCCCACCCGGAACCAGCGCCTCGGCGGCCAGCTCGGCGCGCGCCAGCTGTCCGGCGACCCGCTCCCGCACCGCCCGCAGCTCGCCGATCAGCGCGTCCAGCTCGTCCAGCTTGCGCCGGTACACCGCGAGCGAGGCCGGACACGAGTCACCCTCGGGATGCCCGGCCCGCAGACACTCCACGAAGGGGCGCGTCTCCTCCAGCTCGAACCCGAAGTCCTGGAGCGTCCTGATCTCCCGCAGCAGCTTCAGGTCCCGCTCGTCGTAGGTCCGGTGCCCGTGGGCGTCCCGCCGCGCGGGCAGCAGCCCCCGCGACTCGTAGTACCGCACCGCCCGCGTCGTGGTACCGGCCCGCCCGGCAAGCTCACCGATTCGCATGCCGTCGACCGTACGGCTTGACGCCGACGTCAAGGCAAGCGCGCGCCCTCGCGGACCGTCCGGTCCAGGACGCCCGCCGACTCCTCCACCTCCAGCAGCGAAGCGCTGCGGCGTTCCTCGTCGAAGGCCCGGCGGCCGCCGCGCAGGCCGAAGAGGCGCTTGGTGACCGCGATGTAGAGGACGGCCAGGACGTTGAGGGCCAGAGTGGTGATCTTGACGGCGCTGATGTGCTCGGTGAGCTCGTAGACCTCGAGGGGGAGGAACGCCGCGGTGGCGACCACCGTCAGGTACTCCGCCCAGCGCCTGGCGTACCACAGGCCGACCGCCTCGATCAGTTCGATCAGCGCGTAGGCCAGCAACAGACCGGCCACCAGCAGCAGGGTGGAGTGCCGGTAGCCGAAGGTCTTCTGGATGGTGCCGACGACCGGCGAGTGGTCGAGGTCGTAGTGGAAGTGCCGGAAGACGGGCCGGAAGACGTCGAGGTACTCGTTGAACAGCCGGCGTACTGCGTCCTGGCTGTTGCTGAACTTCCACACGGCGACCGCGACCAGCACGATGAACACCCCGCGCACGGCCCGCTCGACGGCGAGAAAGCGCAGGACGAACAGATCCCTCAGCACCTTGCCGCGGGGCACCAGCGGAGCGTTCGCGGCCGGGCCGGAGCCGTGCGGCTCGCCGAGCACGAAGTCGCCGCAGCGCAGGCAGCGCCAGACCTCGCCGAGCGCCGTGTCGGCGTGCAGCCGGATGCGCAGCCGGGGATCGTCGGGGGCGTAGGTCACATGGCCCTTGCGGGCGCAGGTCCGCCGGTTCCAGTCGATCGCCATCCCCCGTGCCTCCGTCTTCGTGCTCGCGCGGCCGTGCCGCGCCGGTCGATCCGGCACGGCACGGTAGTGCATCGCGGGGGCGCCTTCAGCTCCCCGCTGCCCGCGCCGGCCCTCGCGTACGTCCACGAGCAGATCCTGTTCGCCCTGATGGAGGCCGTGAACGACGGCCTGCTGGCGTCGCGGGAGGCGGGGCGTTCGGCGGCGGTCACGGTGCTGACGTCGGCGGGGGTGCCGGCCGCGCTCGCGGGCGCGCTGGTGGAGAAGATCGGCGACTGACCGGCCGGTGTGCGCCGGCCCGGTCCGCCGGGCCGGCGCACAGAAGGACCGAGCGGCCGGCCCACGGGGAAGGGCTCGGCCGCTCGGCGGTATTTCGTCGTCGCCGGACGCCCGGCCCGGGTCAGGCGGAGCCGGGCGTCCGGAGCAGGGGTCCGTCAGGGGACCGGTCGACGGGCGTTCTGTGTCAGGCGTTCGCCAGTTCCTTCTCGCCGCCTCCGCGCTGCTCCGGCACGTCCGCAGGGGCGTTGTCGCCCGCGGAGTCGTCCAGCAGGGTCCGCTCGTCGAAGGGCAGGTCGCCGGCGAGCACCCGGCGCACCCGGTCCTTGTCGACCTCGCCGGTCCAGGTGCCGATCAGCAGCGTGGCGACGGCGTTGCCCGCGAAGTTGGTCAGGGCGCGGGCCTCGCTCATGAAGCGGTCGATGCCGACGATCAGGCCGACGCCGTCGACCAGGGCGGGCTTGTGGGACTGGAGGGCGCCGGCCAGGGTCGCCAGGCCGGCGCCGGTGACACCGGCGGCGCCCTTGGAGGCGACCATCATGAACAGCAGCAGGGTGATCTGCTGACCGATGGAGAGCGGCTGGTCCATGGCGTCGGCGATGAAGAGGGAGGCCATGGTCAGGTAGATCATGGTGCCGTCGAGGTTGAAGGAGTAGCCGGTCGGCACGGTGATGCCGACGACCGGGCGGCTGACGCCGAGGTGCTCCATCTTGGCGATCAGCCGGGGCAGGGCCGACTCCGACGAGGACGTGGACAGGATCAGCAGGAACTCACGGCCCAGGTACTTCAGCAGCTGGAAGATGTTGACGCCGGCGACCAGGCGGGTCATCACGCCGAGCACCACGAACACGAACAGCAGACAGGTGACGTAGAAGCCCAGCATGATCGTGGCCAGTGCCTTCAGGGCGTCGACGCCCGTCTCACCGACGACGGCGGCCATGGCGCCGAAGGCGCCGATCGGGGCGGCCCACATGATCATGGCGAGCACCCGGAAGACCAGCCGCTGGATGTGCTCGACCCCGCGCAGGATCGGCTCGCCCTTGCGGCCCATGGCCTGCAGCGCGAACCCGACGAGGAGGGCGACCAGCAGCGTCTGGAGCACCTGGCCCTCGGTGAAGGACGACACCAGCGTGGTCGGGATGATCCCGAGCACGAAGTCGACCGGGCCCTCCTTGGCGGCGTCCGCCTGGGCGTGACCCACGCCCTTCACGGCCTCGGTGAGGTGCATCCCGCTGCCCGGGTGCACGATGTTGCCGACGACCAGGCCGATGGCCAGCGCCACGAACGACATGGCGATGAAGTAGCCAAGGGCGAGCCCGCCCACCTTGCCGACCTGCGCCGCCTTGCGCACCGAACCGACGCCGAGCACGATCGTGCAGAAGATGATCGGGGAGATCATCATCTTGATCAGGTTCACGAAGCCCGTGCCGAGCGGCTTGAGCTCCTTGGCGAAGTCCGGTGCGGCGAACCCGACGATGATGCCGAGGACCACCGCGGCGATCACGGCTATGTACAGATAGTGGGTGCGGTCCCGCTTTGCTGCGGGGCCGGATCCTGCGGTGGGTGCGGCAGGTGCCTTGTCGGCTGCGCTGCTCACGAGCGGCCCTCCTTGACGACGTCGTCGGCATCACCGGCGTGCGGCTCACGTCCGGGGGTTTTCGGGGATGCGGTGACTATCTCGTGCGCTGTGAGGGCGGTCACCCTTCCGTTCATTTAGTTCACGCCATAACGGAGGGGCAGACTGACGGCATGCGGATACCCGTCCCTTCGAAACCTCGCAGCCTGGCGGGCCAGCTCTTCGCCATGCAGGCCGTACTGCTGGCGCTCGTCGTGGCCGGATATGCGTCGTTCACCTTCGTCAGCGACCGCGGCCAGGCCGAGGGCGCGGCCCGCCGTCAGTCGACGGCGGTGGCCCGCTCGATCGCCGACTCCCCCTCGGTCCGGTCCGCGATCCACACCCCGGACCCCACGGCGGAGCTCCAGCCGTACGCGGTGAAGGTGATGAAGGACACCGGCGTGGACTTCGTGACGATCATGACGCCCGAGGGCATCCGCTGGACGCACCCGGAGCCGCGGCAGATCGGAAAGCCCTTCATCGGCACGATCGCCCCCGCCCAGCGCGGCGTGACGTTCACCGAGACCTACACCGGCACCCTCGGCCCGTCCGTCCGGGCGGTCACGCCCGTGGAGGAAGACGGGCACGTCATCGGCCTGGTCAGCGCCGGCATCAAGGTCGAGGCGATCAGCCAGCGGATCCGGGAGCAGGTCACCGCGCTGTTCGGGGTCGCGGGCGGCATCCTCGCGCTCGGCGCGCTCGCCACGTACGTCATCAACGCACGGCTGCGCCGGCACACCCACGGGATGAACGCCGAGGAGCTCAGCCGGATGCACGACTACCACCAGGCCGCGCTGCACGCGGTGCGCGAGGGGCTGCTGATGCTGGACGCCCAGTACCGGGTGGCGCTGATCAACGACGGCGGGCGGGAGCTGCTGGGAGTGGGCGGCGAGGCCGGTGAGGCGGACGTGGTGGGCAGGTCGGTGGCGGACCTCGGCCTGCCCGTGCCGCTGACGGGTGCGCTGCTGGCCTCGGAGCCGCGGGTGGACGAGGTGCATCTGACCGACTCGCGGGTGCTGGTGGTGAACACCTCGCCGGTGTCGGGCGGCGAACGCCGGGGCACGGTGGTGACCCTGCGCGACGTCACCGAGCTGCAGTCGCTGATGGGTGAGCTGGACTCCGAGCGCGGTTTCACGCAGGCGCTGCGCTCCCAGGCGCACGAGGCGGCGAACCGGCTGCACACAGTGGTGTCGCTGATCGAACTGGGCCGCGCCGAGGAGGCCGTCGAGTTCGCCACGGCGGAGCTGGAGCTGGCGCAGGCGCTGACCGACCAGGTGGTGGCGGCGGTCAGCGAACCGGTGCTGGCCGCGCTGCTGCTCGGCAAGACCGCACAGGCCAACGAGCGCGGCGTGGAGCTGGTGGTGTCCGAGGACAGCGGCCTGGACGACGGCCTGCTGCCCCACACCCTGCCGGCCCGGGACCTGGTGACGATCCTCGGCAACCTCGTCGACAACGCGGTGGACGCGGCCCAGGGGGCCCAGAGCGGCGCACGGGTGACCGTGACGGTGACGACGGGCGCCGAGGCCGCCGAGCTGGTCCTGCGGGTCGCGGACACCGGCCCCGGCGTGGACCCCGCCCATGCCGGCCTGGTCTTCCAGCGCGGCTTCTCCACCAAACCGACGGGACCGGGCGGCCGCGGCCTGGGGCTCGCCCTGGTGCGCCAGGCGGTCCATCGCCATCGGGGCATCCTGACGGTGACCGAGGCGGAGAGCGGCGGCGCCCTGTTCGAGGTACGCCTGCCACTGGGCGACGGCCCCCCGACCGGCTCCGGGGGCCCGGCGCTGGAGAGGTCCGGGTCCGGGGCCGAGGGCGGAGCCGATACCGGAGCCGAGGCCGCAGCCGAGTCCGGGGCCGGGGCCGGGGGGCGAAGATGACGGGCGGAGAGGCGATCCGTGTACTCGTCGTCGAGGACGATCCGGTCGCGGCGGACGCGCATGTGATGTACGTGGGGCGGGTGCCCGGCTTCGTCGCCGTCGGGAAGGCGCACACGGGTGCGGAGGCCCGGCGGGTGCTGGAGCGGACCCCGGTGGACCTGCTGCTGCTCGATCTGCACCTGCCGGATGTGCACGGGCTTCAGCTGGCCCGTTCCCTGCGGGCCACGGGCCATCACGCGGACGTGATCGCGGTGACCTCGGCGCGGGACCTCGCGATGGTGCGCGAGGGGGTCTCGCTGGGCGTGGTCCAGTACGTCCTGAAGCCGTTCACCTTCGCGACCCTGCGGGACCGTCTGGTCCGCTACGCCGAGTTCCGCGCGGCGGTCGGCGAGGCCAGCGGACAGGACGAGGTGGACCGGGCCCTCGCGGCGCTGCGCGCCCCGGGGCCCGCCGCGCTGCCCAAGGGGCTGAGCGCGCCCACGCTGGAGCGGGTCACCGGGACGCTGCGCACGGCGGAGGAGGGGCTCACGGCGGCCGGGGTCGCCGAGGCGGTGGGCATCTCCCGGATCACGGCCCGCCGCTACCTGGAGCACCTGGTGGACATGGGGCGGGCCGCGCGGCGCCCCGTGTACGGGCAGGTGGGCAGGCCGGAACTGGTGTACCGGTGGGTGCCGGGGTCCGCGCCGGGCCGGTAGCCGGGCCCGGACGGTGCCGCGACCGCCGCGCCGTGGCCGGCGCGCAGAACCTACGGAACCGTAGCTTCGTACAAGCGGTGTTCCTGTGGGAACGGACCGTAGTCACCCGGCCCGTGGAGCCCTAGCTTGTGGGCGTGCGCCGACCCGACCGGCCCCGTTCGTCCGCCGCTCTGCCGTTCGACGCCCCGGCCGCGCGGCGGCTTCGCGCCGCGCTCGGGACGGGGCCCGCACACGTCGCCCACGGGATGCGGGTCTCGTACGGGCTGTCCCACGTCACCCCCGACCTCGTCACCGCCTGGGAGCGCGGGACCGCCTCCCCGTCCGGCAGGGAGCTGACCGCGCTCGCCGGTGTGCTGTGGTGTGCGCCGGGCGAGCTGATCGGCAGGCCGCGCACCCTGCGCGAGCACCGCATCGCGCGCGGGCTGCCGCCGGAGGACGTGGCCCGCGCGGTCGGGCTCGACCTGGCGCGCTATCTGCGGATGGAGGACCACGACGACTTCAGCGGCACCGAGCGGCAGTCCGCCGCGCTCGCGGACGTGCTGGAGCTGTCGCTGCCCGACTTCGTCGCCGTCACCGGGCGCGAGCACGCACTCGCCGAGCTGCTGCGCGGCGCCGTGGACACCCGCCGGCAGGCCTACGTCCGTCCGGTGGGCAAGGTGGTGCCCCTGCCGCGGCGGGTACTGGAGACGGCGCTCCAGGAGTTGCACCAGGACTACCAGGGGCAGATGGTGGCCTCGCTCAGCTGAGGCGGGAACAGCGCCGCCGGCCAGGCGGGCGACGCCGGACGCGTGTTTCTGGAGCGGATCGTGGAGCGGTTCTGGGCCGCGGTCGGCCCGTACGGCTAGAAGACCGACTCCGTCTCGTCCATCCGGTCCTTGGGGACCGTCTTCAGCTCGGTCACGGCCTCGGCCAGCGGCACCATCACGATGTCGGTGCCGCGCAGCGCGGTCATGTGGCCGAACGCGCCGCGGTGCGCGGCCTCCACCGCGTGCCAGCCGAAGCGGGTGGCGAGGACGCGGTCGTAGGCGGTGGGCACGCCGCCGCGCTGGACGTGGCCGAGGATGACCGGCTTGGCCTCCTTGCCGAGCCGCTTCTCCAGCTCGTAGGCCAGCGCCGTGCCGATGCCCTGGAAGCGCTCGTGTCCGAACTTGTCGATCTCGCCCTTGCCGTAGTCCATGCTGTCCTCGACGGGGTGGGCGCCCTCGGCGACGCAGATCACGGCGAACTTCTTGCCGCGGGCGAAGCGCTCCTCGACCATCTTGACCAGGTCTACGGGGTCGAAGGGGCGTTCGGGCAGGCAGATGCCGTGGGCGCCGGCGGCCATGCCGGACTCCAGAGCGATCCAGCCCGCGTGCCGGCCCATGACCTCGACGACCATCACGCGCTGGTGGGACTCGGCCGTGGTCTTCAGCCGGTCCATGGCCTCCGTCGCGACGCCGACGGCGGTATCGAAGCCGAAGGTGCGGTCGGTGGAGGAGATGTCGTTGTCGATGGTCTTGGGCACGCCGACGACCGGGAGGCCGGCGTCGCTCAGCATGCGGGCCGCGGTCAGGGTGCCCTCGCCGCCGATCGGGACGAGCGCGTCGATCCCGAACCGGTGGATCATGTCCGAGGCGTTCTCACAGGCCTCGCGCAGCCGGTCGCGCTCCAGCCGCGAGGAGCCGAGGATGGTGCCGCCGCGAGCCAGGATACCGCCGACCGCGTTGAGGTCCAGTTCGCGGTAGCGGCCGTCGAGCAGGCCGGCGTAGCCGTCCTCGAAGCCGATGACCTCGTCGCCGTACGCCGTGACCGCTCGGTGCACGACCGACCGGATCACCGCGTTCAGTCCCGGACAGTCGCCGCCTGCCGTGAGAACTCCGATACGCATCGTGCTGTGTCTCCTGCTCGCTGTTGACACCGGTGATCCTGTCCGATTGTTTCACGAACCAGGAGGCTGCTCTGTCTTGACGGGCGCCCTACCTAGTGGCCGGAGTATTGTCAAGAGGGCTCCGCTCGCCCCAGGGCGTTTTTTTGCCTGCCCGGGTGACACTTCGCCACACTTCCGATGAAGCCAACCATCTCGACGCACCCGATCAACGACCACCACGACGTACCCGATGAACCCGATGGAACGGAGAGCCCGCGTGACGCGCAGCGTGTACGTGACCGGCATCGACCGCGGCGACGGCCGCCAGGTCGTCGAGCTGGGAGTCATGGAGCTGCTGACCCGGCAGGTCGACCGGGTGGGTGTCTTCCGCCCACTCGTCCACGACGGTCCGGACCGGCTCTTCGAACTGCTGCGCTCCCGCTACCGGCTGGCCCAGGACCCGGCGACCGTCTACGGCCTGGGCTACCCGGACGCGTCCGCGCTCCAGGCCGAGCAGGGCACCGACGAACTCGTGTCCGCGCTCGTCGACCGCTTCCACCTGGTGGCCCGGGACTACGACGTGGTGCTGGTGCTGGGCACCGACTTCGCCGACACCCAGCTGCCCGACGAGCTGTCGCTGAACGCCCGGCTCGCCAACGAGTTCGGCGCCTCCGTGCTCCCGGTCGTGGGCGGCCGGCGGCAGACCGCGGAGTCCGTGCTCGCGGAGACGCGCAACGCCTACCGCGCCTACGACGGCCTCGGCTGCGACGTGCTGGCCATGGTCACCAACCGGGTGGCCCGCGAGGACCGCGACGAGATAGCCCGGCGGCTGTCCGGCCGGCTGCCCGTGCCCTGCTGGGTGGTGCCCGACGAGCCCGCCCTGTCCGCACCGACCGTCGCGCAGATCACCCAGGTCCTGGACGGCAAGGTGCTGCTGGGCGACGACGCGGGGCTGTCCCGGGACGCCCTCGACTTCGTCTTCGGCGGCGCCATGCTGCCCAATCTCCTCAAGGCCCTGACCCCGGGCTGCCTGGTCGTCACGCCCGGCGACCGCGCCGACCTGGTCGTCGGCTCGCTCGCCGCGCACAGCGCCGGCACCCCGCCGATCGCCGGCGTCCTGCTCACCCTGAACGAGGAGCCGGGCGAGGAGATCCTCACCCTGGCCGCCCGGCTCGCCCCGGGCACCCCGGTCGTCTCGGTCACCGGCAACAGCTTCCCCACGGCCGAGCGGCTGTTCTCCCTGGAGGGCAAGCTGAACGCGGCCACCCCGCGCAAGGCCGAGACCGCGCTAGGCCTGTTCGAGCGCTACGTCGACACCTCCGACCTCAACAAGCGGGTCTCCGCGCCCAGCAGCGACCGGGTCACGCCGATGATGTTCGAGCACAAGCTGCTCGAACAGGCCCGCTCCGACAAGCGGCGGGTGGTGCTGCCCGAGGGCACCGAGGAGCGTGTGCTGCACGCGGCCGAGGTGCTGCTGCGCCGCGGGGTGTGCGACCTGACGCTGCTCGGTCCCGAGGACGCCATCCGCAAGAAGGCCGCCGATCTCGGCATCGACCTCGGGGACTCGCAGCTGATCGACCCCGCCGTCTCCGACCTGCGGGACGCCTTCGCCGAGAAGTACGCCCGGCTGCGCGCCCACAAGGGCGCCACGGTCGAGCTGGCCTACGACGTCGTCTCCGACGTGAACTACTTCGGCACGCTGATGGTCCAGGAGGGCCTGGCCGACGGCATGGTGTCGGGGTCGGTGCACTCCACGGCCGCCACCATCCGGCCCGCCTTCGAGATCATCAAGACGAAGCCGGGGGCCTCCATCGTGTCGTCGGTGTTCTTCATGTGCCTGGCCGACAAGGTGCTCGTCTACGGCGACTGCGCGGTCAACCCGGACCCGGACGCCGAGCAGCTGGCCGACATCGCCGTCCAGTCGGCGACCACCGCCGCGCGGTTCGGTGTCGAGCCGCGGATCGCGATGCTGTCGTACTCCACCGGCACGTCCGGCTCGGGCGCCGACGTGGACAAGGTGCGCGAGGCCACCGAGCTGGTACGGCTGCGCCGCCCGGACCTGATGATCGAGGGGCCGATCCAGTACGACGCGGCCGTGGAGCCTTCGGTGGCCGCCACCAAGCTGCCGGACTCGGAGGTCGCCGGGCAGGCCACCGTGCTGATCTTCCCGGACCTGAACACCGGCAACAACACCTACAAGGCCGTGCAGCGCTCGGCGGGCGCCATCGCGGTCGGGCCGGTGCTCCAAGGCCTGCGCAAGCCGGTGAACGACCTGTCCCGGGGCGCGCTGGTGCAGGACATCGTCAACACCGTCGCGATCACCGCGATCCAGGCCCAGGCCCAGAGCCCCGCGGCGCCCGCCGCCGAGCCCGCCCGCTGACGTCCACGACACCCGCACAGAGAGCTTTCGAACACCGTGAACGCGACCCGCGTCCTCGTCCTCAACTCCGGTTCCTCCTCGGTGAAGTACCAGCTGCTCGACATGCGCGACGCGAGCCGCCTCGCCGTCGGACTGGTCGAGCGCATCGGCGAGCAGACCTCCCGGCTCAAGCACACACGCGTCGCCTCCGGGGAGACGCGTGAGCAGAACGGCCCCATCGCCGACCACGACGCCGCCCTGAAGGCCGTCGCCGAGGAACTGGCCAAGGACGGGCTGGGCCTGGACTCCCCCGAACTGGCCGCGATCGGGCACCGCGTGGTGCACGGCGGCATGTTCTTCACCGAGCCGACCGTCATCGACGACGCCGTGCTCACCGAGATCGAGCGACTGATCCCGGTCGCCCCACTGCACAACCCGGCCAACCTGACCGGCATCCGCACCGCCATGGCGCTGCGGCCCGATCTGCCCCAGGTCGCGGTCTTCGACACCGCCTTCCACACCACCATGCCGGAGTCGGCGGCCCGCTACGCCATCGAGACCAAGCTCGCCGACCGGTACCGGGTGCGCCGCTACGGCTTCCACGGCACCTCGCACGCCTACGTCTCCCGCAGGACCGCCGGACTGCTGGGCAAGGCGCCCGAGGACGTCAACGTCATCGTGCTGCACCTGGGCAACGGGGCGTCCGCCTCGGCGGTGCGCGGCGGCAGGTGCGTGGACACCTCCATGGGGCTCACCCCGCTGGAGGGGCTGGTGATGGGCACGCGTTCCGGTGATCTGGACCCGGCCGTCATCTTCCATTTGCAGCGAGTCGGTGGAATGTCCATGGACGAGATCGACACTCTTCTCAACAAGAGGAGCGGTCTGTTCGGCCTGTGCGGCGACAACGACATGCGGGAGATACGGCGGCGGATGGACGAGGGCGACGAGCAGGCGCGGCTCGCCTTCGACATCTACATCCACCGGCTGAAGAAGTACATCGGCGCCTATTACGCGGTACTCGGCAGCGTGGACGCGGTCGCGTTCACCGCCGGGGTGGGCGAGAACGCGGACTTCGTGCGCGCCGCCGCCGTCGCGGGCCTGGAGGCGCTGGGCCTCGCGGTGGACGACGGGCGCAACGCCGTGCGCGGCGACGAGGCTCGGCTGATCTCTCCCGACGGCGCGCGGGTGGCCGTGGCCGTGGTTCCCACGGACGAGGAAATGGAGATCGCCAGTCAGACCTACGCACTGGTCGGAAAGGACAACCGAGACAACTGAATTCATTCGACACCCCTTCGACCGGCACTCGCCTGAGCGCGGACGCGCCCATTTGTATTTTCCGCCAGCCGGAATATTCCGCAGCGAAACAAACCGATAGGATCGCCCCATGCGCCGTTCGAAAATCGTCTGTACTCTCGGCCCCGCGGTCGACTCCCACGAGATGCTCGTGTCCCTGATCGAAGCCGGCATGAACGTGGCCCGCTTCAACTTCAGCCACGGCTCGCACGCCGAGCACCAGGGCCGCTACGACCGCGTCCGCGCCGCCTCCAAGGAGACCGGCCGGGCCATCGCCGTCCTCGCCGACCTGCAGGGCCCGAAGATCCGTCTGGAGACCTTCGCCGAGGGTCCGGTGGAGCTGGAGCGAGGTGACGAGTTCACCATCACCACCGAGGACGTCCCGGGCGACAAGCAGGTCTGCGGTACGACGTACAAGGGGCTGCCGGGTGACGTCTCGCGCGGCGACCAGATCCTGATCAACGACGGCAACGTCGAGCTGAAGGTCGTGGACGTCGAGGGCCCGCGGGTGCGGACGATCGTCATCGAGGGCGGCGTGGTCTCCGACCACAAGGGCATCAACCTGCCCGGCGCGGCCGTGAACGTGCCCGCGCTGTCCGAGAAGGACGTCGAGGATCTGCGCTTCGCGCTGCGCATGGGCTGCGACATGGTCGCCCTGTCCTTCGTCCGGGACGCCAAGGACGTCGCCGACGTCCACCGGGTCATGGACGAGGAGGGCCGTCGCGTCCCGGTCATCGCCAAGGTGGAGAAGCCGCAGGCGGTCGAGAACATGCAGGACGTCGTGATGGCGTTCGACGGTGTGATGGTGGCCCGCGGCGACCTGGCCGTCGAGTACCCGCTCGAGAAGGTCCCGATCGTGCAGAAGCGCCTGATCGAGCTGTGCCGGCGCAACGCCAAGCCGGTGATCGTGGCGACCCAGATGATGGAATCCATGATCACCAACTCCCGTCCGACCCGCGCCGAGGCCTCCGACGTGGCCAACGCGATCCTGGACGGCGCCGACGCGGTGATGCTCTCGGCCGAGTCGAGCGTGGGCGCGTACCCGATCGAGACCGTCAAGACGATGTCGAAGATCGTCACGGCGGCCGAGGAGGAGCTGCTGTCCAAGGGCCTGCAGCCGCTGGTGTCGGGCAAGAAGCCGCGTACGCAGGGCGGTTCGGTGGCCCGTGCCGCCGCCGAGATCGCCGACTTCCTCGGCGGCAAGGGCCTGGTGGCCTTCACCCAGTCCGGTGACACGGCCCGCCGGCTCTCCCGCTACCGTGCGGCCCAGCCGATCCTGGCCTTCACCACCGACGAGTCCACCCGCAACCAGATGGCGCTCAGCTGGGGCGTGGAGCCGCACCTCGTGCCGTTCGTCAACAGCACCGACGCGATGGTCGAGCTGGTCGACCAGGAGCTGATCAAGCTCAAGCGGTTCAACGAGGGCGACATCGTGGTCATCACCGCCGGCTCCCCGCCCGGCGTTTCGGGCACCACGAACATGGTCCGCGTCCACCACCTGGGCGGCGGCCAGCGCGACTGACGCGCGGACGGTTCCGTACGGCGCCGAGGGCGCCCCTCGCCTTGCGGCGGGGGGCGCCCTCGGCTGTCGCGCGGCTCCCGGAGGTGCTGTCGGTGCCCGTCAGTCGGTCGTGTACACGTGCATGCCGGGCACGTGCAGATTGCCGCCGAACTGGGCCGCCTGGACCACCTTCACGTGGGTGAAGTAGATCAGAGGGATGTTCAGCGGGGGCGGGCTGTCCGGGCTGAAGGTGACCGGGATCAGACCGAGCAGGTTGCCGGAGATGGACTCGGTGTACATCACCGTCTTCCCGCCGCGGATCGTGGACGTCGAGCCCTTGGCCGCCTGCACGTGGTAAGTCTTGCCGGACTGCTTGTCCTTCACCGTCTGGTGCAGGTCGCCGATGTCCGTGCCGTTGGAGACGACGTACTTCAGCACCTTCTTCACGGTGCCGTTGGCGGTCTTGACCTCGACGACACCCTGGTAGTCGGCGCCCTTCAGCAGCAGCGAGCTGGCGTTCAGGTACCACGGGTCGTCCGCCAGGGGCACCGTGTTGTCGATGCCGCCCTCGGCGTCGGTGGCCGCCGGGCAGTTCTCGGGGTCGGTGGTGGAACCCGCGGACGGGCTCGACGAGCCGGTGACCGTGCCGACGGTGTCGTTCACGGTGTCCTCGACCGTCCCGGTGACGTCCCCGGCCGTCTTGGACACCGTGTCGGTGGTGTCCTTCACGGTGTCCTCGACGGTGCCGGTGACCTTTCCGGTGGTGTCCTTGACGGTGTCCCTCACCGTGTCGGTGAGGCTCGCGCCGGCGGAGTCACCGGTGGCGCTCGCCGACGGCGTGGCGGAGGCGGACGGGGTGGCCGTGGCGTCCTGCGTCGTACCGGAGTCGGACTTCCCGCCGGTCAGGACGTTCCCCAGCGTGTCGCCGAGCGCGCCCAGGAGGCCGCCGCCGCTGCCCGAGGTCTCCGACGCGGACGGCGATGCCGTGTCGCCGCTTCCGGAGCCCGAGCCGGAGGTGGACGTCTGGGGCGCGGCCTTGTCGTCGGAACCTGAATCCGGTGAAGAGGACGCGTCCGAAGGCGACTTGTCCCCCGTGCCGCCGGCGTCCGCGGAGGAGGACGGCGTCGGGGTCGGCTGCGCCGAGCCGTCGTCGGCGGTCTTGCCGTCCTCGGTGGAGTCGCCGTCGCTCGTGGAGGGCGACGGCGTGGGCGAGGCCGAGGACGCCTCCTCGGCGCCGTCCAACGCCGCGACGCAGTCCTTGTACTCGTCGGCCGTCAGGGTGTTGGACGGCGAGGACGTGGAGCTGTTGTTGTCGGCGAGGGCGAGCGAGGACGTGAACCCCATTCCCATGAGGACGGCCGTCGGCATCGCCACCGTGGCTATCGCCTTGCCGGCCGGCATGTGGAACCTGGTGAACAGCGGCTTCTTGGGTGCCGCATGGCGCGGCCCGGTTCTCGCACGGGACTCGTCCACCTCGGTCCCGTGGGTCACCTCGTCAGCCGGCACTGTGCCTCCCGTTCGCCCCGTTGGCCGGGCTCGTTCCTGACAGGTCGTTCGACTCGTTGCTCGTCTGGTCCACCGCCGGGCCGGACGCGGCCTCCGGGACGGCACCCCGTGCCGTCCCGCTCTCCTCGGCGTCCTCCGGCGCGGGCGCGTCGCCCGGTACCCATGCCACGGCCATCGCGCCGCCGATCATCGCGAACAGGAAGCCGACGACGAAGCCGCCGAAGTTCGACACGGGAAGGGACACCAGCGCCAGCAGGATCGCCGCGACGCCCGCGAAGACCCGGATGTGCTTCTGGAACCACAGGCTGATGCCCAGGACGATGAGCAGCACGCCGATGATCAGGGAACCGGCACCCGCGGTGGTGGCCATCGCCAGGGTCAGATGACCGAGCTGGAGATGGGCGTACGGGAAGTACATGATCGGAAAACCGGCGATCAGGACGAACAGGCCGGCCCAGAACGGTCGGGTGCCCCGCCAGGCGCGGAACTGCAGCCTCCGGCGGGTGAACTGGCCGGATGCGGCAGGAGTTTCGGCGCTCATGGAAAACAGCTCCCTGGTGCGGCGTTGCTGTGGTGAGGGGTGGTACTGCGTGTGGGGGGTGTGTGAAGGAGCGGGTGAAGGTGGAACGGGCGGGGGCGCCATCGGCTCCCCCGCCCGTCACCGAGCGCTCAGTAGCACTCGTGGGTACCCGTCTTCAGCGACATCTTCAGCCCGCTGAGCTTGAAGGTTCCGGCAGTGGTCGCCCACGCCGTCTGCTTCACGCCGGTCAGCGTGGCCGAGTCGGCCTGCTGGGCGAACCCGTACGGGTTCGACATCTCGCCGTTGCCCTTCATGCCCGGACCCTTGTTGGCGTCCTTGGCGGCCACACCGATGTCGATGTTGTTGAAGGTGGCGTCGGCGTTGAGGTCGGCGACGTCGATGTAGAGGTTGTCGGCCTCGACCGGCTTGTCACCGCCCGCCTTCAGGACCAGGCTCACCGAGCCCAGCAGCGGGATGTCCGGCGTGACGACGGACTGGCACATGTTGTTGATCGAGGCCTTCTTGAAGGCCGAGACCGCGACCGGGTGTGCCGTCTTCTGCCCGTCGAGGGTGTAGCCCTGGTCGACCGCGCCGTACTGCTCGAACCCGGTGCCGACCAGCTTGTCGGCCGTCACCTTGAACGACTGGCCGGACACGCTGAACGACGCGGCGAGAGCACCCTGCGCCAGGGCCACGCCTATCGCCGCCGTGGCGGCCACGCTGGGCACCATGACCACGGCGAACCGCTTCCATCTGGTCCCGCCACGCACCTGGGACTCCATATTTCCTCCTTCTCGGACGTACATCTCCTGGCCTCGACTCGCCCCCGGGTCGGCGGCTCAAGCCGGGCAGGGATGGGAGAAGTGCTACGTCCTCGGGAAGGAGAGCGCCTGCACTCGTCAGGCGCGAACCGCGCCCGCATCACCGGCGATCACCCCCGAGCGACAACCACTGGTCGCGCCTGACACGCATCACGCACAACCTTGCTGGACAGGCTTCGTCGGGAAAGGACGAAGACCCCCCTGTCCAAGAGCCGGCGCCACTGCCGCCGGCTCTGCTCGGTGGGGACCCAGACATCCCGCGACCCGACCGGCTGCCGGGGTACGGGAATGGACCGAGCGTCGCCGATCGTGGTGCATTCTCGCCGCCCGCACAAGGGGGTTCGTTACTGGCTAGTAACGGCCGGATAACCCCGCGACGACACACCGGCCCCGAACGGCGACACTCGGTGGTAACAAGGGCCGGTACAAAACTGTTGATGACTGGATAGAAGCGGGCAGAACAACGCCCTCGACTTACTCGCAGTAACAGCGGCCGCGATTACCAAGTTTTGGTAAAGCGCGGCCGCTGTGACGGCTCGTCGCAGATCTTTCACTCCGGCATCACATGCCCCGGCGTTTAGCGACTGGTCAGCCGAGGGGCTTCCGAACGGCTCAGAACAGCGCCCGGGCGAGCGCCCGGCGCGCCCCCGCCACCCTGGGGTCCTCGGCTCCGACCACCTCGAACAGCTCCAGCAGCCTCAGCCGCGCCGCGTCCCGGTCCTCACCGGCGGTGCGCTGCACGGTCTCGATCAGCCGGCCGAAGGCGTCCTCCACATGCCCGCCCACCAGGTCGAGGTCGGCGGCCGCGATCTGCGCCGTCACGTCGGTCGGCTTCTCGGCCGCCTCCTGACGCACCTTCTGCGGGTCCATGTCCTGCACCCGCTGGAGCAACTCGGCCTGCGCGAGGCCCAGTTTGGCCTCGGGGTGGGCCGGGTCGTCGGCCAGTACGTTCTTGTACGCCTGGACGGCGCCGCCCAGGTCACCGGTGTCCAGGGCCTCTGCGGCGGCGTTCAGGAGCGCGTCGTACGGGCCGGCCTTGGGCTGGGGGGCCGTCTCCGCGCCGCCCGGCTGGGCGTCCGGGTCGACCGTCAGGCCGGTCAGGCCGAAGCGCTGCTCGGCGACCTGTACCAACTGGTCCAGCGTCTGCCGGATCTGGGCCTCGCCCGCGGCCCCCTGGAACAGGGGCAGGGCCTGGCCGGCCACCACCGCGAAGACCGCGGGGATGCCCTGGATCCCGAACTGCTGCATCAGCAGCTGGTTGGCGTCCACATCGATCTTGGCGAGGAGGAAGCGCCCGTTGTACTCGACGGCCAGCCGCTCCAGGACCGGGCTCAGCTGCTTGCAGGGCTGGCACCACTCGGCCCAGAAGTCGATGACGACCGGGACCTCGGCGGAGCGCTGGAGGACGTCTCGTTCGAAGGTGGCCTCGTCGACGTCGATGACGAGATCGGCCGGCGAGACGGCCCCCGTCCCGCCTTCCCTGGCGGCTTGGGCGCGCACCTGCTCCGCCTTCGCCTTGGCCTCCTGGGCCGCCTTCACCGCGGCGAGGTCGACGACTCCGCTCATGGACATGTTCCGTGGCTGCATGCGTCTATCCTCCCCCGATCCGCGTCGCTGAGTGAAAACGGCTGGGAAAGCCGGTTCGTTCCCGGCGCCTGATCCCCACCGGGCGCCGGTGTGCTTGCTGCTGCGTGATGCCGCTCTGTACGGCCGTGCGGCGGTGCCGCGGTGTGGTCGTCGCTCGGGCACGGGCTGCCGCCCGCGCTTTCGATACGACCCGTAGCGTAATGGCACGGGGTGCCTTCGCGAAACCACACCCCGGTGATCTCCCTCACGACCGCTCACGAACGGCCGGTTTCGGTCCGGTTATGGTCGTGGGATGCAGAGCCGCACCCCGCCCGCCCGTGCCGGCCGCCCGCGCAGCGCCGCCGCGGACGCGGCGATCCTGGCCGCCACCCGCGCGGCCCTGGTGGAGCTCGGCTGGTCCAAGCTCACCCTGGGAGACGTGGCCACCCGGGCCGGGGTCGCGAAGACCACGCTCTACCGCCGCTGGACGGGCAAGAACGAACTGGTCGTGGACGCGGTCGCCGAGCTCTTCGACGAACTCCGGATGCCCGACCTCGGCGACCTCGCGGCCGACATCGAGGGCGTGGTCCTGCAGTTCGCGGCGATCCTGGCCCGCCCCGAGGCCAGGAGCGGACTGATGGCCGTCGTCGCCGAGTCCACCCGCGACGACGCGCTGCGGGAACGTATCCGCACCTCGATCGTGGACCGGCAGAAACGGCTGGTTCTCGAGGGTCGTGCCCGCGCCCAGGCCCGCGGCGAACTCCCCGTCGAGGAGCACCCCGGCGAGGCCGCCCGCACCGCCGACCTCATCTTCGACGTGGTGGCGGGCGCGGTCGTCCACCGCACCCTGTTCAGCGCGGAACCGGCGGACGCGGAGTGGGTACGGAGCTTCACGCGGGTGCTTCTGACCGGGCTGGCATCGGGCAGCCCGTCCGAGGGTGCCCCCTCCGCGGGAGATTGAGGACGAGGTCGTCGAGGCCGATACCGGCGCCCGGGGACGGGACGGTGGGGCGGCGGGGCGGGACCCTCCACCGCCCGCACCGCCCTCGGCGCCTCAGAACCCTGCGGGTTCCGTGTACACCCCCCACTCGTCCCGCAGTACCCCGCAGATCTCGCCCAGCGTCGCCTCGGCCCGCACGGCCTGAAGCATCGGCTCGATCATGTTCGCCCCGGAGCGCGCGGCCGCCAGCATGGCGTCCAGCGCCGAGCGCACCGCCGTCTCGTCCCGCGCGGCCTTGCGCTCGGCGAGCACCCGTACCTGCTCCCGCTCCACCTCGTGGCTCACCCGCAGAATCTCCAGGTCGCCGGTGACGGACCCGGTGTGCACGTTGACGCCGACGACCCGCTTGTCGCCCTTCTCCAGCGCCTGCTGGTACCGGAACGCCGACTCGGCGATCTCGCCGGTGAACCAGCCGTCCTCGATGCCCCGCAGAATGCCGGAGGTGATCGGCCCGATCGGGTGCTGCCCGTCGGGGTGGGCGCGCAGCCCGCGCTCCTTTATCTGCTCGAAGATCTTCTCGGCGTCCGCCTCGATCCGGTCCGTCAGCTGCTCGACGAACCACGAACCGCCCAGCGGGTCGGCGACGTTGGCGACGCCGGTCTCCTCCATCAGCACCTGCTGCGTGCGCAGCGCGATCTCGGCGGCCTGCTCGCTGGGCAGGGCGAGGGTCTCGTCCAGGGCGTTGGTGTGCAGCGAGTTGGTCCCGCCGAGCACCGCCGCGAGCGCCTCCACGGCCGTACGCACGACGTTGTTGTACGGCTGCTGCGCGGTCAGCGAGACACCGGCGGTCTGCGTGTGGAAGCGCAGCCACTGCGCCTTCTCGCTCCGCGCGCCGTACACGTCCCGCATCCAGCGGGCCCAGATGCGGCGCGCGGCGCGGAACTTGGCGATCTCCTCGAAGAAGTCGACGTGCGCGTCGAAGAAGAAGGACAGGCCGGGCGCGAACACGTCCACGTCCAGGCCGCGGCTGAGCCCCAGTTCGACGTAGCCGAAGCCGTCGGCCAGGGTGTACGCCAGCTCCTGCGCGGCCGTCGCCCCGGCCTCGCGGATGTGGTAGCCGGAGACGGACAGCGGCTTGTACGCGGGGATGCGCGCGCTGGTGTACTCCATCAGGTCGCCGATGAGGCGCAGGTGCGGCTCGGGCTGGAAGAGCCACTCCTTCTGGGCGATGTACTCCTTGAAGATGTCCGTCTGGAGCGTGCCGTTGAGGACGGAGGCGTCCACGCCCTGCCGCTCGGCGGCGACCAGGTACATGCAGAAGACGGGGACGGCCGGCCCGCTGATCGTCATCGAGGTGGTGACGTCGCCGAGCGGGATGTCCTTGAACAGGACCTCCATGTCGGCCGCGGAGTCGATGGCCACCCCGCAGTGGCCGACCTCGCCCAGCGAGCGCGGGTCGTCGGAGTCGCGGCCCATGAGCGTGGGCATGTCGAAGGCGACCGAGAGCCCGCCTCCGCCGTTGCGGAGGATCATCTTGTAGCGCTCGTTGGTCTGCTCGGCGTTGCCGAAGCCGGCGAACTGCCGGATGGTCCACGTCCGCCCTCGGTAGCCGGTCGGGTACAGACCGCGGGTGTAGGGGTACTCACCGGGCCAGCCGATCCGCTCGAAGCCCTCGTAGCTGTCCCCGGGCCGGGGTCCGTACACCGGCTCCACGGGGTCGCCGGAGAGCGTGGTGAAGTCTGCGTCGCGCTTGCGTGCGGCGTCGTACCGGGCCTGCCAGCGTCGGCGGCCCTCTTCGATGGCGTCAGCGTCCATACCCTCGAATTTACTAGGACGTCCTAGTAACTGTCGACGGCAGACCGCCGTACGGAGGTGTGACGTACGGCGGTGCGGCCGCGGTCCGCGGTCGCGGTCAGGCCTCGGCGACCGCGGGCGCGGCGTCCGCGACCGTGGCCTCGAGCTCGCGGCTGACCTTGCGCTCCACGAAGAAGGCGGCGGTCGGGATGGTCCCGGCGAGCAGCACCCACAGCTGCGTGGTGACCGGCCACTTCGCCTTGGAGCCGAGGTCGAAGGCGAAGACCAGATAGATCACGTACAGCCAGCCGTGCGCGATGCCGATGACGGTGGTGAACCGGGCGGCGCCGTCGATCTGGAGGCCGTACTTGGCGATCACGCCGAGGGTCAGCAGGACCAGCAGCACGCCGGTGACGTAGGCCATGACGCGGTAGCGGGTCAGCACGCTCTTCTTCATGCCGTCGAGCGTAACCGCCCGTTCCGGGAGATCTTGTCCCGGGTCACCCGCGGGGGCCGGTGCGCCGAGGGCCGGGTCAGTCCTCTTCGAAGTCGTGTGCGGCGACGCGCAGCGGGCGCAGCATCGCGAAGATCTCCGCACACTCCTCGGCGTCGTAGGCGCCCAGGCCGAAGTCCATCGCCATCAGGTCGCGGGTGGCCGACTCGACCACCTCGCGGCCCTTGTCGGTGATGACGGCGAGGGTGCCGCGGCCGTCGTTGGGGTTGGGGCGCTTGGCCACCAGGCCGGATCTGACCAGGCGGTCCACGGTGTTCGTCACGGACGTGGGGTGCACCATGAGCCGCTCACCGATCTTGGACATCGGCAGTTCGCCGGCCTTGGAGAAGGTGAGCAGCACCAGGGCCTCGTACCGCGCGAACGTCAGTTCGTACGGCTTGACCACCGCGTCGACCTCGGCCAGCAGGATCTGGTGGGCGCGCATGATCGAGGTGATCGCCGCCATGGACGGCACATTGCCCCAGCGCTGCTTCCAGAGTTCGTCGGCGCGGGCGATGGGATCGAACGGGAGACTGAGGGACTTCGGCACGTCACCAGACCCTACCCGGCGGTCATATCCCGGTCAGCCCTGTCTCGCCCCTCGGTCCCTCGCGGGACCGGCGCCACCGCGGGCGGCCCTGGCGAGCAGGGCGCAGCACACCGTGCCCAGCACCCCGGCCCCCGCGACCGTCGCCGTCACCCCGGCGAACTCCGCCGCGACGCCCGCCAGGGCCATGCCCACGCCCTGGATCGTCATGAGACCGGCCGTGAGCAGGGTCATCGCCCGCCCGCGGAGCTCCTCGGGCACGGCCCGGACGAACCACTGGTCCAGGCCCAGCGTGTACGCGGACCCCGCACCGGACAGCAGCAGCAGAACCAGTGAGACGGCCAGATCCGGATGGAAGGCGTAGCCGAGGTACGGCAGCAGCGTGACGCAGACCAGGGGAAGGGCGATCCGCTCCCGGACGGCGGGCCGCAGCCGTGAGCCGGCGTACAGCTCGCCCGCGACGGTACCGACCGGCAGCGCGCACATCAGCAGGCCGAGTCCGCTGGAACCGGTGCCGAGCGCGGCGGCGTACGGAGCCGCCAGCGCCTCGGGCACCACCGTGAACATCGGCGGTACCCAGAACAGCAGGAGCAGCAGACGGACCCGGCGGTCGGCGAGCACCTGCCCGGCGCCCCGGAGCGAGTCGCTCACCAGCGCGCCCGGGGCGCCGCCGCGCGCCGGGCGACGCCGGGTGCCGAAGCGGAGCACGGTGGCGGAGACCAGGAAGGTGCCCACTGTGATCAGCAGCGCGTGCCGGGGGCTGACCACGCTGAGCAGCAGGCCGCCGAGTCCGAAGCCGACGAGCAGGACGCTCTGCGAGACGATCCGCAGCAGGGAGCGTCCGAGGACGAAGAGTTCGCCGTCGCCGAGGATGTCGGCGAGGGTGGCCATGCGCGTTCCCTGGAACACGGGCGACACGACGGCGAGGGCGCACCGCAGGGCGAGCACGACGCCGATGTGCGCGCCGGGCACCGTCATGAGGGCCACGCAGGCCGCGCACACCAGATCGCACACCACCAGGACCCGGCGGGCGGGGAAGCGGTCGGCGATCCCCGCGAGAAGCGTGCCGCCCACGACGTACGGCAGGAATCCCAGCGCGAAGGTGAGGGCGCTGAACAGGGGCGAGCCGGTGAGGGCGTAGACGAGGACCGAGAGGGAGACCTCGCTGACGATCACGCCGAGGAGCGAGAGGGCGTGGGCGGCGAAGACGGCACGGAACTCGGGGACGGCGAGGACCCGGGCGTAGCCGGGAGCGGCGTCGCGGGCGGCGATGCCGGGGCCGGCCGATGCGGGAGGGGCGGCGGGGCGCTGTTGCATACAGGGAGGGTGCGGTGCGGGCGGCGGACGCCCTAGAGTTTCGGCGTCCGCCGAATCTTCACCCCGGGGTGGGTCGCCGTCATGCCGTACCTTCTGCACTTCGGAGACGACGACCTGCTGCGGTGCCGGTTCGCCGTGTCCCCGCTGTGGGAGACGCAGGAGGCGGTGCGGACCCTGGGGCGGCCCGACCGGCACGGGTACCACCCGCACTGGCTGCGGCGGATCCAGCGGGCCGCGCGGCAGCTGGATCTGGGCCCGCTGTGGCTGCTCATGCCGTCGCGCGGGCACACCCCGGACTTCCTGGCGGCGCCACCGATCGGGCCGGCGGCCACGTTCGAGGAGGAGATCGCGGCGGTGCGGGCGACCGACCCCGCGATCGCCCGCAAGGATCTGGCGCTGTCGCTCGCCGATACCGCCGGCGCGCTGCGGTCCGCACGCGGCCAGGCACTGCTGGCCGATCCGGAACGGGCGGTCCAGGAGCTGTCCGATCTGCTTCAGGCCGCGTGGCACGCGCTGGTCGAGCCGGAGTGGCCGCGGCTGCGTGCACTGCTCGAGGCCGATGTGGCCTTCCACTCCAGGCGGCTGGCCGAGGTGGGGCTGGGCGCGCTGTTGACGGAGCTGGACCGGCGGCTGTCCTGGGACGGGCGGACACTGACCGTCGACTGGAACACCGAACACGAGCGTGAGCTGGGCGGGCAGGGACTGGTGCTCATGCCGAGCGTCTTCTGCTGGCCGGACGTGATCAGCGGCTTCGAACCGCCGTGGCAGCCGACGCTGGTGTACCCGGCGCGAGGACTGGCCGGCCTGTGGGCGGAGCCGGGCGCGCGGAGCACGTCCAGCCGGGCGCTGGCCCGGCT
Organism: Streptomyces sp. NPDC003393; assembly: GCF_053589015.1. NCBI lineage: Bacteria > Bacillati > Actinomycetota > Actinomycetes > Kitasatosporales > Streptomycetaceae > Streptomyces > Streptomyces sp. NPDC003393. The sequence goes on from NZ_JBSFRB010000024.1 coordinate 30,449, forward strand.
GCTGGGACGGGGGCGGGCGGCCGTGCTGACCGCGCTGACCGATCCGGCGACGACGACCGCCCTGGCGCACCGGCTGGGACTGGCGCCGTCGTCGGTGTCCGCGCACCTGGGGGTGTTGCGCGACGCGGGGCTGCTCACGTCACGGCGGTACGGGCATCAGGTGCTGTACGAGCGCACGCCGCTGGGGACGGCACTGGCCGCCGGCGACTGAACGCCGGGCGGCTCGCGGTGCGCCCGCGGGGACGTCGCCGATCAGGACGGTGACGGCACCCCCGCGGCCGGCCCCCGCCGGCGCGCGGCTGCCGGTTCCGGACGGTTATTCGCCCCGCGACGCCAGGTGACGCTCCACGGTCTCCACCTTGGAGGTGAGACCGTCCGTCACGCCGGGGCGGATGTCGGCCTTGAGGACCAGGGAGACGCGCGGGGCACGCGCCTCCACGGCGGCCACGGCGCGCCTGACGACGTCCATGACCTCGTCCCACTCCCCCTCGACGGAGGTGAACATCGCGTCGGTGCGGTTCGGCAGGCCGGACTCGCGGACCACGCGGACCGCGTCGGCCACGTACTCCCCCACGTCCTCGCCGACGCCGAGGGGGGTCACGGAGAAGGCGACGATCATGCGTTCACGATCCCTTCGCGGCGGGCGCGGGAGGCGATCACCGCGTCCTCGGCCTCGCGCTTGAGCTTGCGTTCGGCGAAGAAGCCGCCGGTCGGCAGGACGGAGAGGACGAAGTAGAGGGCGGCGGTCTTCAGCGGCCACTTCGTACGGTTCCAGGCGTCGGCCCAGAAGAGCACGTAGAGGACGAACAGGATGCCGTGGATCGCGCCCATCACCGGTACCGCGTTGAAGTCCGTGGTCCGCTTCAGGACCGAGCAGATCAGCAGCAGGATGAAGGACACCGCCTCGGGGGCGGATACCAGGCGGAGGCGGCGGAGGGCGGTGGCGGTCTTGATGTCCACGGGTCACCTTCGGTGGGAGAGACGCGTTTGTGAACGCGCGCACAAAGTTTCGTCCATTGTGGCAAATCGTCCGCGGATGGACGGGAGGGGGTGTCCGCACACCCGTCCGCCGCTACCTTCGCACCGTGGCGATGTTCCGACTTCAAGGCAGCAAGGTGCTCGCCGTCGACATGACCGGGGACGCCGTGAAGGCGAAGAACGGCTCGATGGTCGCGTACGACGGGCAGATGGCCTTCAAGAAGCTGACGGGCGGCGGTGAGGGCCTGCGGGGGATGGTGACGCGGCGGCTCACCGGTGAGCAGATGACGGTGATGGAGGTGCGGGGGCAGGGGACCTGCTGGTTCGCCGACCGGGCGTCCGAGATCAATCTGGTGCGGTTGCAGGGCGAGAAGCTGTTCGTCGAGTCGAGCAATCTGCTGGCGACCGACGCGGGGCTCAGGACGGGGACGACGTTCACCGGGCTGCGGGGCGCCTCGCAGGGCAACGGGCTGTTCACGACCACCGTCGAGGGGCACGGGCAGGCGGCGATCCTGTCCGACGGACCGGCGGTGGTGCTCCGGGTCAGCCCGCAGTATCCGCTGATCGTCGATCCGGGGGCGTACGTGGCGCATCAGGGGAACGTGCGGCAGTCCTTCCAGTCCGGTGTGACCTTCCGCACTCTCCTGGGTGAGGGCGGCGGGGAGGCCTTCCAGATCCGGTTCGAGGGGGACGGGGTCGTGTACGTGCAGCCGAGCGAGCGAAACACGATCGCGGGGGACATCTGACATGACCTTGCGGGAGATCAACTCCAAGATGGTCGAGGCCACGGTGGCGCCCGGGCAGCGGCTGTTCAGCCAACGGGGGGCGATGCTGGCGTACAAGGGGGACGTGTCCTTCACGCCCGACATCCAGGGCGGTCAGGGCGGGCTGATGTCCATGGTCGGACGGCGGGTGGCGGGCGAGGCCACGCCGCTGATGACCGTGGAGGGCAGCGGGACCGTGTTCTTCGGGCACGGCGGGCACCATGTGCAGGTGATCAACCTGTCGGGCGACACCCTGTACGTGGAGGCGGACCGGCTGCTCGCCTTCGAGGGCACGCTCCGGCAGGGCACGATGTTCATGGGCTCGCAGGGCGGGGTCATGGGCATGGTGCGCGGCCAGGTCACCGGCCAGGGGCTGTTCACCACCACCCTCACGGGGCACGGCGCGGTCGCCGTCATGGCGCACGGCGGCGTCTTCGAGGTGCCGATCACCCCGCAGCGCCCCGTCCACGTCGACCCGCAGGCCTACGTCGCCCACCATGGGGACGTACGCAACAAGCTCTCCACGGCGCTGGGCTGGCGCGACATGGTGGGGCGCGGGTCCGGCGAGGCCTTCCAACTGGAGCTGAGCGGCAACGGCGCGGTGTACGTACAGGCCTCGGAGGAGAAGCTGTGAGCGGTTACGGAACGGCCGGGCCCGTGGTGTACGACCCGATGAACCTGCCGGCGGACGACAACGTCAACAGCTACACCTTCTGCGTGGAACTCAAGGGAGGCCAGTGGTTCCTGCAGAAGGGGAAGATGATCGCCTACTACGGGACGATCGAGTTCAACGGGGTGGGGCACGGGCGGCTGGACCGTCTGGTGCGGACCTCGTTCCATTCGCCTCTGCACGCGAGCGACTGGGTCGTGGCGGAGGGCTCGGGCAAGATGCTGCTGGCCGATCGGGCCTTCGATGTCAACTCCTACGACCTGGACGACGGCAATCTGACCATTCGCTCGGGCAATCTGCTTGCTTTTCAGCCAAGTCTCGCGCTCAAACAGTCGATCGTGCCGGGCTTTCTGACCCTGATCGGAACCGGGAAGTTCGTGGCCGCGTCCAACGGACCGGTGGTGTTCATGGAGCCGCCGATCAGGGTGGACCCGCAGGCGCTCGTCGGGTGGGCCGACTGCCCCTCCCCCTGCCATCACTACGACCATGGGTACATGACCGGGGTGATGGGCGGTCTACGTGCGATGACGGGCCTGGGCGGGGCCTCCGGGGAGGAGCATCAGTTCGAGTTCGTGGGAGCAGGCACGGTCCTGCTGCAGTCGACCGAGACCCTCATGGCCGAGCAGGCCACGGGAGTGGTTCCGCACGAGCCCGGGGTACCCGGTGGCTCGGGAGTGTCCGGAAGCCACGGACCGCAAGCCGGCGCACCGCGCCTTCCCGGACAGCTCGGAGACCTCCAGCGTCGCTTCGGGCTGTGAGCGGTAGTCTGCGGACCGTGACGGCTCGAACACGTGCGCGCCATCACACCACCCCTCACTAGTACGCCTTTCAACTTCTTAGGTAGACTTCATTCATGGAGACCGAGACGGCCACCCGCTGGCTCACCGATGCGGAGCAGTGCGCCTGGCGCACCCACCTGGAGGTCAACAAGCTGTTGACGTACCAGCTCGAAAAGGACCTGCAGCCGTTCGGCCTGACGATCAACGACTACGAGATTCTGGTGAATCTCTCCGAGTCGGAGGACATGCGGATGCGGATGAGCGACCTCGCGACCGCCACTCTTCAGTCCAAGAGCCGCCTCTCGCACCAGATCACCCGCATGGAGAACGCGAACCTGGTGCGCCGTGAGAACTGCGAGTCCGACCGCCGGGGCCTGTACGCGGTCCTCACCGAGCACGGCTTGGAGACCATGCGGAAGGTCGCGCCGCACCACGTGGCGTCCGTGCGGAGGCATTTCATCGACCTGCTGGAGCCGGAGGCGCTGATGGAGCTGGACAAGGCCCTCAAGCCCATCGCCGAGCATCTGCGGGGGCAGCGAGGGCGCCCCTGAGGGCCCCGGCGGGCCCTCACGTACGGAGAAGGCGGAGCCCTGGGGCTCCGCCTTCTCCGTACCGTGCGGCCGACCGGTTTCAGGCCTGCGTCAGGCCCGCCACCAGTTCGTCCGCCGCCCGGTACGGGTCCAGTTCGCCGGCCACGATGCGCTCGGCGAGGGCGCCCAGATGACGGTCTCCGTGGAGGTCGCCGATGCGCTCCCGCAGGGCCGTGACCGCGATCGTCTCCACCTCGTGCGCGGCGCGGGCCAGGCGGCGCCCGGTCAGGACGCCGTGCTCCTCCATCCACGCCCGGTGCTTCTCCAGGGCCTCGACGACCTCGTCGACGCCCTCGGCGCGGGCCGCCACCGTCTTGACGATGGGCGGTCGCCAGTCGCCGGGGGCGCGGGACTCGCCCAGGCCCAGCATGTGGTTCAGCTCGCGGGCCGTGGCGTCGGCGCCGTCGCGGTCGGCCTTGTTGACGACGTAGACGTCGCCGATCTCCAGGATGCCCGCCTTGGCCGCCTGGATGCCGTCGCCCATGCCGGGGGCCAGGAGGACGACGGAGGTGTCCGCCTGGGAGGCGATCTCCACCTCCGACTGGCCGACGCCGACCGTCTCGACCAGGATCACGTCGCAGCCCGCCGCGTCGAGGACGCGGATCGCCTGCGGGGCGGCCCAGGCCAGCCCGCCCAGATGCCCCCGGGTCGCCATCGAGCGGATGTAGACACCCGGGTCGGAGGCGTGCTCGGACATGCGCACGCGGTCGCCGAGCAGCGCGCCGCCGGAGAACGGAGACGACGGGTCGACCGCCAGGACGCCGACCCGCTTGCCCTGCTTGCGGTACGCGGTGACCAGCGCCGCGGTGGACGTCGACTTGCCGACACCCGGGGAGCCGGTCAGGCCCACGACGTAGGCGTTGCCGGTCAGCGGGGCGAGCGCCGCCATGACCTCCCTGAGCTGCGGGGACGCCCCCTCCACGAGGGAGATCAGCCGGGCGACGGCCCGGGGCCGGCCTTCCCTGGCCTGGGCCACCAGCGAGGAGACGTCCTGCATCACTGCTCCGTTCTGCGTCTTCCTTCGCCTCAGGGGGTGCTTCAGCCGGTGTCGAGAGCCGGACCGTGCTCAGCCCTTCGGGCCTGAGCGCGGTCGGACTGTCGACACCGGCGCACCCCCATCGGCTCACATGTTCTACGTGAGGTCGTTCGTCGGTCCGAGAAGGGTTCTTACGCCTTCGGCACCCGGACGATCAGCGCGTCGCCCTGGCCGCCGCCGCCGCACAGCGCCGCCGCGCCGACACCGCCGCCGCGACGCTTCAGCTCCAGCGCCAGGTGCAGCACGAGCCGGGCCCCGGACATCCCGATCGGGTGACCCAGGGCGATGGCGCCGCCGTTCACGTTCACCATTTCCGTGGACACGCCGAGGTCCTTCATTGACTGCACGGTGACGGCGGCGAACGCCTCGTTGATCTCGATCAGATCCAGGTCGGAGACCTCCAGGCCCTCCTTCTTCAGGGCGTGCAGGATCGCGTTGGAGGGCTGCGACTGGAGGGAGTTGTCCGGCCCGGCCACGTTGCCGTGGGCGCCGATCTCGGCGATCCAGTCCAGGCCCAGCTCCTGGGCCTTGGCCTTGCTCATCACGACCACGGCCGCCGCGCCGTCGGAGATCTGCGAGGAGGAGCCGGCGGTGATCGTGCCGTCCTTGGTGAAGGCCGGGCGCAGCTTGGCCAGCGACTCGGCGGTGGTGTCGCCGCGGATGCCCTCGTCCTTGCTGAACAGGACCGGGTCGCCCTTGCGCTGCGGGATCTCCACCGGGGTGATCTCCGCCTCGAAGACGCCGTTCTTCTGGGCGGCGGCGGCACGCTGGTGGGAGAGGGCAGCGATCTCGTCCTGCTCGGCGCGGCCGATGCCCAGGCGGGTGTTGTGCTTCTCGGTGGACTCGCCCATGGGGATGTTCTCCCACGGGTCGGTCAGGCCGTCGTGGGCCATCGCGTCGAGCATCTGCACCGCGCCGTACTTGAAGCCCTCGCGGGACTTCGGCAGCAGGTGGGGCGCGTTGGTCATGGACTCCTGGCCGCCGGCCACGATCACGTCGAACTCACCCGCGCGGATCAGCTGGTCGGCCAGCGCGATCGCGTCCAGACCGGACAGGCACACCTTGTTGATCGTCAGGGCCGGGACGTTCATCGGAATGCCCGCCTTGACCGCGGCCTGACGTGCCGGGATCTGCCCCGTGCCGGCCTGCAGCACCTGGCCCATGATCACGTACTGCACCTGGTCGCCGCCGATCCCCGCGCGGTCGAGAGCGGCCTTGATCGCGAAGCCGCCGAGGTCGGCTCCGGAGAAGGACTTCAGTGAGCCGAGCAGCCGGCCCATGGGCGTACGGGCGCCCGCGACGATCACCGAGCTGGTCGTACCGGGAGTTCCAGAAGTCATGAGCTGCGATCCCCTTACCGGCCTGCACAGCCGAGGAGTGAACGAGGGTTTACTTCGAATGTACTGACGCGCGGTCCGCTCCGTCATCGGGCCGTCGGTGTGATCGCGCGCACGTTGCGTAACCACCGGGTTGGCGTTGCACTGAGACCATGCTGACGCGAATCGACCACATCGGGATCGCCTGCCACGACCTCGACGCCACCGTCGAGTTCTACCGGGCCACCTACGGCTTCGAGGTGTTCCACACCGAGGTCAACGAGGAGCAGGGCGTGCGCGAGGCCATGCTCAAGATCAACGAGACGTCCGACGGCGGTGCCTCCTACCTGCAGCTCCTGGAGCCGACCCGCGAGGACTCCGCCGTCGGGAAGTGGCTCGCGAAGAACGGTGAGGGCGTCCACCACATCGCTTTCGGTACGGCGGATGTGGACGGCGACGCCGCCGAGATCCGGGGCAAGGGCGTACGCGTTCTGTACGACGAGCCGCGACGCGGCTCCATGGGGTCACGGATCACCTTCCTGCACCCCAAGGATTGTCACGGTGTCCTGACAGAACTGGTCACTTCGGCGGCTGTTGAGTCGGCTGAGCACTGACCCTCGTACATAAGGGCCGGTAGGGTTGGGGGCGGTCGTCCCTGAATGCGGGGGCGGCCGGGTTCTGCCGTCGCGGCCGGGTTGTGCCGTAGCGGGCGGCGGAACCTCGCCGGGGTCCGGGTTTCGGGGGACGAGCGACGGGGCAGCAGCCCGTGCTCCGCCGTTGATCTGACACCATTCCCCGGGGGCCCCGTTCGGCGGATGGACGGAGCTCGTTTGGACAGGCTTGCGACCAGGGGACGGATGGGACCGCGCAGTGCGGGGCTACGAACGCCAGGAGCGAGAGCCGGCGGCTGACGTCGACCACCTCTCTCGGTTCGAGGCCGAGATGGAGCGGCTGAAGACCGAGCGGGAAAAGGCGATCCAGCACGCCGAGGACCTCGGCTACCAGGTCGAGGTGCTGCGCGCCAAGCTGCACGAGGCGCGGCGCACCCTCATGACCCGGCCCGCCTACGACAGTGCCGACATCGGCTACCAGGCGGAGCAGTTGCTGCGCAACGCGCAGATGCAGGCCGACCAGCTCCGCGCGGACGCCGAGCGGGAGCTGAGCCAGGCCCGCGCGCAGACCCAGCGCATCCTCCAGGAGCACGCCGAGCAGGCCGCGCGCCTGCAGGCCGAGCTGCACCAGGAGGCGGTGACCCGCCGCCAGCAGCTCGACCAGGAGCTGGCCGAGCGCCGGCAGACCGTCGAGTCGCACGTCAACGAGAACGTGGCCTGGGCGGAACAGCTGCGCGCCCGCACCGAGCAGCAGGCCCGCCGGCTCCTCGACGAGTCCCGCGCCGAGGCCGAGCAGGCGATGGCCGCCGCCCGCGCGGAGGCCGAGCGGCTGACCGCCGAGGCCCGGCAGCGGCTGCAGAGCACCGCCGAGGAGGCGCGCGCCGAGGCCGAACAGATCCTGCGCCGGGCCCGTACCGACGCCGAGCGCCTGCTCAACGCCGCCTCCAACCAGGCCCAGGAGGCCACCGACCACGCCGAGCAGCTGCGCAGCAGCACGGCGAGCGAGTCCGACGCCGCCCGCCGCCAGGCCGCCGAGCTGACCCGTGCCGCCGAGCAGCGCATGGCGGAGGCCGAGGAGGCGCTGCGCAAGGCGCAGTCCGAGGCCGAGAAGACGGTCACCGAGGCCAAGGAGGCCGCGGCCAAGGCGCTGGCGGGCGCGGAGTCCGCCAACGAGCAGCGCACCCGCACGGCCAAGGAGCAGGTCGCCCGGCTGGTCGAGGAGGCCACGAAGGAGGCCGAGCAGACGAAGTCCGAGGCCGAGCAGCTGGTCGCGGACGCGCGCGCCGAGGCGGAGAAGATCGTCGCCGAGGCCGCGGAGAAGGCCCGTACGATCACCGCCGAGGAGAGCGCCACCCAGCTGTCGAAGGCGGCCAGGACCGCCGAGGACGTGCTGAACAAGGCGGCCGAGGAGGCCCGCCAGACCACGAAGGCCGCCGCCGAGGAGGCCGAGCGGATCCGTACCGAGGCCGAGGCCGAGGCGGACCGGCTGCGCGCGGAGGCGCACGACCTCGCCGAGCAGCTCAAGGGCGCGGCGAAGGACGACACCAAGGAGTACCGCGCCAAGACGGTCGAGCTCCAGGAGGAGGCGCGCCGGCTGCGCGGCGAGGCCGAGCAGCTGCGTGCCGAGGCCGTAGCCGAGGGCGAGCGGATCCGGGCCGAGGCCCGGCGCGAGGCCGTGGCACAGATCGAGGAGGCGGCCAAGTCCGCCGAGGAACTGCTGGCCAAGGCCAAGGCGGACGCCGACGAGCTGCGCGGGACCGCGACCGCGGACAGCGAAAAGGTGCGCACCGAGGCCATCGAGCGCGCCACCACGCTGCGCCGGCAGGCCGAGGAGACCCTGGAGCGCACCCGCAAGGAGGCCGAGCGGCACCGCGCGGAGGCGGAGGAGCAGGCGGAGACGGTCAAGGCGGACGCCGAGCGGGCCGCGGCCGAGCTGCGCGAGGAGACCGAGCGGGCGGTCGAGGCCCGGCGGTCGGAGGCCGCCGAGGAGCTGACCCGGCTGCACTCCGAGGCCGAGGAGCGCCTGGCCGCCGCCGAGCAGGCGCTGACCGAGGCCCGCGAGGAGGCCGCGCGGATCCGCCGCGAGGCCGGCGAGGAGACCGAGCGGCTGCGCGCCGAGGCGGCCGAGCGGATCCGCGCCCTTCAGCAGCAGGCGGAGGCCGAGGCCGAGCGGCTGCGTGACGAGGCCGCCTCGGACGCGTCCGCCTCACGCGCGGAGGGCGAGGCGATCGCCGTACGGCTGCGTTCGGAGGCCTCGGCGGAGGCGGAGCGGCTGAAGGCGGAGGCCCAGGACACCGCGGACCGGGTCCGTGCGGAGGCGCAGGCCGCCGCGGAGCGGCTGGCCTCGGAGGCGTCCGAGACGCTGGCCGCCGCCCAGGAGGAGGCCGCCCGGCGCCGCCGCGAGGCCGAGGAGCTGCTCGGTGCGGCCCGGCAGGAGGCCGACCAGGAGCGCGAGCGGGCCCGCGAGCAGAGCGAGGAACTGCTGGCGGTCGCGCGGGGGCGCGTGGAGGAGGCGCAGGCCGAGGCCACCCGGCTGGTGGAGGAGGCCGACCGGCGCGCCACCGAGATGGTCACCGCCGCCGAGCAGCACGCGCAGCAGGTCCGGGACTCCGTCACCGGGCTGCACGAGCAGGCGCAGGAGGAGATCGCCGGGCTGCGCTCGGCCGCCGAGCACGCGGCGGACCGTACGAAGCGGGAGGCCGAGGAGGAGGCGGACCGGGTCCGCACCGACGCCTACGCCGAGCGGGAGCGGGCGAGCGAGGACGCCTCCCGGCTGCGGCGCGAGGCGCAGGAGGAGGCCGAGGCCGCCAAGTCGCTCTCGGAGCGCACGATGTCGGAGGCGATCGCGGAGGCGGACCGGATCGGCGCCGAGGTCGCCGAGCACGCCCAGCGGGTGCGTACCGAGGCCTCGGACGCGCTGGCCGAGGCCGACCAGGCCGCGGCCCGCACCCGGGCCGACGCCCGCGAGGACGCCAACCGCATCCGCTCGGAGGCGGCGACGCAGGCGGACACGCTGATCTCCGAGGCGCGCGCGGAGGCGGACCGGCTGCAGACGGAGACGATCGCGGAGGCCGACCGGCTGCGGACGGAGACGATCGAGGAGACGGACCGGCTGCGCGCGGAGACGGCCGCGGAGGCCGAGCGGGTACGGGCGGAGTCCGCCGCCAGGGCGGACAAGCTGATCTCGGACGCCACGGGGGACGCGGAGCGGCTGCGTGCCGAGGCCGCGGAGACCGTGGGCTCCGCGCAGTCCCGTGCCGAGCGGATCCGCAGCGAGTCCGAGCGGCTGAAGGCCGACGCGGAGGCGGAGGCCGAACACACGCTGGCCGCCGCCCGCGAGGAGGCCGAGCGGACCCTGGACGAGGCCCGCAGGGAAGCCAACAAGCGGCGTTCGGAGGCGGCCGAGCAGGTCGACACGCTGATCACGGAGACCACCGCCGAGGCCGACAAGCTGCTCACCGAGGCGCAGGCGAGCGCCGTCAAGACCAAGGCGGAGGCGGAGTCCCAGGCCGACACCATGGTGGGCGCGGCCCGCCAGGAGGCCGAGCGGATCGTCTCCGAGGCGACCGTGCAGGGCAACACGCTGGTCGAGAAGGCGCGTACGGACGCGGACGAGCTGCTCGTCGGCGCCCGCCGGGACGCCACGCAGATCCGGGAGCGGGCCGAGGAGCTGCGCGAGCGCCTGACCGCCGAGATCGAGGAGCTGCACGAGCGGGCCCGCCGTGAGGCGGCCGAGACGATGAAGTCGGCGGGCGACCGCTGCGACGCGCTGATCAAGGCCGCCGAGGAGCAGCTGGCCAAGGCGCAGGCCAAGGCCAAGGAGATCGTCTCGGACGCCAACTCCGAGGCGGGCAAGGTGCGGATCGCAGCGGTGAAGAAGGCCGAGGGGCTGCTGAAGGAGGCCGAGCAGAAGAAGGCCACCCTCGTGAAGGAGGCCGAGGAGCTGAAGGCCGAGGCGGTCCGCGAGGCGCGGCGCACGGTCGAAGAGGGCAAGCGCGAGCTGGAGATCCTGGTGCGCCGGCGCGAGGACATCAACGCGGAGATCTCCCGCGTCCAGGACGTCCTGGAGGCGCTGGAGTCCTTCGAGGCCCCCTCGTCCGGCAAGGACGGCGGCGTGAAGGCGGGCGCCGTGGTCGGCGCACCCCGGTCCGGCGGCAAGGGGTCCGAGGGCTAATCTGAGGGGCCGGTTCCGGGCGTTTCGGAGGGCTTCCTCCGAGGTCGTCCGGGAGCCTCCCGGGGCCCTCCGGGGGGCTTCCACCCGGTCCTTGGCAAGCCGTCCGGCGGTCAGCCACTCAAAAGAGGTGTCATTCTCCAGATCAAACACGTATCCGCTCGATGACACACCGCTTCGGCCCCTAGGATTCGACCTATCACCTCACCGGTCTCATTCGACAGGAACCCCATGAGCGACACTTCCCCCTACGGCTTCGAGCTTGTGCGGCGTGGGTACGACCGCGCTCAGGTGGACGAACGTATCTCCAAGCTCGTCTCCGACCGTGACAGCGCTCTCGCCCGCATCACCGCTCTGGAGAAGCGCATCGAGGAGCTCCACCTCGAGACGCAGAACGCCCAGGCCCAGGTGAACGACGCCGAGCCGTCGTACGCGGGTCTCGGCGCGCGCGTCGAGAAGATCCTGCGTCTCGCCGAGGAAGAGGCCAAGGATCTGCGGGACGAGGCCCGGCGCGCGGCCGAGCAGCACCGCGAACTCGCCGAGTCGGCGGCCCAGCAGGTCCGCAACGACGCCGAGTCCTTCGCCGCGGAGCGCAAGGCCAAGGCCGAGGACGAGGGCGTCCGGATCGTCGAGAAGGCCAAGAGCGACGCCTCCCAGCTGCGTGCCGAGGCGCAGAAGGACGCGCAGTCCAAGCGGGAGGAGGCGGACGCCCTCTTCGAGGAGACCCGCGCCAAGGCCGCCCAGGCCGCCGCCGACTTCGAGACCAACCTCGCCAAGCGCCGCGAGCAGTCCGAGCGCGACCTGGCCTCCCGTCAGGCCAAGGCCGAGAAGCGGCTCGCGGAGATCGAGCACCGCGCCGAGCAGCTGCGTCTGGAGGCGGAGAAGCTGCGCACCGACGCAGAGCGCCGCGCCCGCCAGACCGTCGAGACGGCCCAGCGCCAGGCCGAGGACATCGTGGCCGACGCCAACGCCAAGGCGGACCGCATCCGTTCGGAGTCCGAGCGCGAGCTGGCGGCGCTGACCAACCGTCGCGACTCCATCAACGCCCAGCTGACCAACGTCCGCGAGATGCTGGCCACCCTCACCGGTGCCGCGGTCGCCGCCACGGGCGCGCCGGCCGAGGACGAGCCGATCTCCCGTGGGGTGCCGGCCCAGCAGTCCCGCTGACGCACGCCCCACCGGGTCCGAACGTCGTGGAGCCCTCCGCCGCCTTCCGGTGGCGGGGGGCTTCGTGCGCCTCTAGCGTGGCCGCATGATCGAGCTGTCGGGGCTGACCAAGCGGTACGGCGAGAAGGTGGCGGTGGACGACCTCACCTTCACGGTGCGGCCGGGCATCGTCACGGGCTTCCTCGGGCCCAACGGTGCGGGGAAGTCCACCACCATGCGGATGATCCTGGGCCTGGACCATCCCACCGCCGGTGACGTGCGCATCGACGGGCGGCACTACCACGAGCTGAGGGACCCGCTCACCCGCATCGGCGCCCTGCTGGACGCCAAGGCGGTGCACGGCGGCCGCCGCGCGTACCACCATCTGCTGTGCCTCGCCCAGAGCAACGGCATCCCCACCGGCCGGGTGCACGAGGTGCTGGAGACGGTGGGTCTGACGGCGGTGGCCCGGAAGAAGGCGAAGGGCTTCTCGCTCGGCATGAGCCAACGGCTCGGCATCGCAGGCGCGCTGCTGGGCGATCCGCGGATCCTGATGTTCGACGAGCCGGTCAACGGCCTCGACCCCGAGGGCATCCTCTGGATCCGGAGCCTGATGAAATCGCTGGCCGCCCAGGGCCGTACGGTCTTCGTCTCCTCCCATCTGATGAGCGAGATGGCGCTGACCGCCGACCACCTCGTCGTCATCGGCCAGGGCAGGCTGCTGGCGGACACCTCCATGGCCGAGTTCATCGAACGCAACTCCCGCTCCTGCGTCCTGATCCGCACCCCGGACCGCGAGCGGCTGCTCGACGCGCTGCACGAGGCCGGGATCACGGCCGTGGAGGGCGCCGGCGGGCGGCTGGAGGTCGACGGCGGCAACGCCGAGCGGCTCGGTGAGCTGGCCGCGCGCCACCAGGTGGTGCTGCACGAACTGAGCGTCCGGCAGTCCTCGCTGGAGGAGGCGTTCATGCGGCTGACGGCCTCGTCGGTGGAGTACCACGCCCGCACGGAGCCGCCGCCCGGGCGGCCGTGGGGAGCGGACCGGGACACGACGGGAAACGCCAGGACCACGAAGGCCGCGGAGACCGTGCAGACCGCGGAGACCGGGAGCGACAGCGGCACCACGAGCGGCATGGACACCGCTGCGGACACGAGGACCACGAAGGCCGCGGCCGACACGGCCACGACGACGGCGGAGGGCTGAGGCATGGCGGCGACCCAGGTCATCCGGTCCGAATGGACCAAGATCCGGTCGGTGGCGTCCACCGTGTGGACCCTGTCCCTGGTGGTGGTCGTCACCGTCGCCCTCGGCATGCTGATCTCGGCGCTGACCAAGCACGAGTTCGACAACATGCCACCGCGCGAGCAGCTCTCCTTCGACCCGACGCTCATCAGCTTCGCGGGCATGACACTGGGCCAGCTGGCGATGATCGTGTTCGGGGTGCTGGTGGTGTCCAACGAGTACAGCACCGGCATGATCCGCACCTCACTGGCCGCGGTCCCCCGGCGCGCCGCCTTCCTGACGGGCAAGGTGGCCGTCGCGACCACGCTGGCGCTGGTCGTCGGCCTGGTCACCAGCTTCGCCGCCTTCTTCCTCGGCCAGGCGATGCTCGGTTCGCCGCTGCGGACCTCGCTCGACTCCCCCGGCGTGCTGCGCGCGGTCATCGGCGGCGGGCTCTACATGGCCCTCATCGCGATGTTCTCGATGGGCGTCGCCGCGATGCTGCGCTCGCCGATGCTGTCGCTGGGCGTCCTGATGCCGTTCTTCTTCCTGGTCTCCAACATCCTCGCCAACGTGTCGGCGACCAAGAAGGTCGGTCAGTACCTGCCCGACCAGGCCGGCAGCCGGATCATGCAGGTGGTCCCCCGGGTCGGTGACGACACCCCGTACGGGCCCTGGGGCGGCCTGGGGATCATGGTGCTGTGGGTGATCGCGGCGCTCGCGGGCGGCTACGCGCTGCTGCGCCGGCGTGACGCCTGAGGCTTCTCCCCCTCCCTTCCCGGTTTTACTTTCTTTTGGCCGGAACCGTCAGCGCCCGGATATCCTCCTAACCCTTACGGGGGCGTGTGCCCCGCTGTCCTGAATTCCCGGGACGGGTACCTTCCGATGGGACCGGAGCATGATCGAGGCAGTCGGCCTGACCAAGCGCTATGGCGACAAGACCGCCGTGTACAACCTTTCCTTCCAGGTACGGCCCGGCGCCGTCACCGGCTTCCTGGGCCCCAACGGGTCGGGCAAGTCGACGACCATGCGAATGATCCTCGGCCTGGACAACCCCACCGCGGGCACGGTGACGATCGGCGGCTACCCGTACCGGAAGCTGCCCAACGCACCGCGCCAGGTGGGCGCCCTGCTGGACGCGAAGGCCGTGCACGGCGGCCGGAGTGCCCGCAACCACCTGCTGTCCCTGGCCCAGCTGTCGGGCATCCCGGCGCGCCGCGTCGACGAGGTGCTGGGCGTGGTCGGCCTTCAGGACGTGGCCAGGAAGCGTTCCAAGGGCTTCTCGCTGGGCATGGGGCAGCGGCTCGGCATCGCGGCGGCGCTGCTGGGCGACCCGCAGGTGCTGCTGTTCGACGAGCCGGTGAACGGCCTCGACCCCGAGGGCATCCTCTGGGTGCGGAACCTGATGAAGGCGCTGGCCGCCGAGGGACGGACCGTGTTCGTCTCCAGCCACCTCATGAGCGAGATGGCGCTGACCGCCGACCACCTGATCGTCATCGGGCGCGGGCAGCTGCTCGCGGACATGAGCGTGACGGCGTTCATCTCGGCGAACTCCGCGGACTTCGCGCGGGTGCGCACCCCGGACGCCGAGCCGGAGCAGCGGGAGAAGCTGACCTCGGCGCTGACCGAGGCCGGCGGGCATGTGCTGCCCGAGCCGGACGGCGCGCTGCGGGTGACGGGGCTGCCGCTGCCGCGCATCAGCGACCTCGCGCACGAGGCCGACGTACGGCTGTGGGAGCTGTCGCCGCACCAGGCCTCGCTGGAGGAGGCGTACATGCGGATGACGCAGGGCGCCGTCGACTACCGCTCGACGATCGACCAGAAGGCGGGGCTGATGCAGCCCCTGCCGCCCGGCGCCCTGCCGCCCCTGCCGGTCCCGGGCCAGGGCCAGCCCGGCTGGTACGCCCCACCGCCGCCCCAGCAGGCCGGTCAGCCCCTCACCGCACCGCAGCCGCAGCCGGGCCAGGGTCCCTACGGCGCCCAGGCCCAGCCCCAGCCGTACGGCGCTCCGGGAGCGGGCGGGCCGAACCCGTACGCCCAGCCCGTCGCCGCACCCGCCGTGCCGGCCGCGCCCCCCGCTCCGCCCGCCGCTCCCGCCTCCCCCGCCCCGGGGGCCGCGCCCGCCCCCTCCCCCGCCGTCGACACCACCAAGTCCGAGGACGCCCGATGAGCACGCCGCAGACTCCGACGCCGCAGGCCGCGCCGCCCGCCTGGGAGGCGGCGGCCGGCCGCGCGTACCCCGCTTACACCTCGCCGATCCCCGTGGTCCGCACGCACCTCGGGCACGCCCTCGCCTCGGAGTGGACGAAGATCAGATCGGTGCGCTCCACCATGTGGACGCTCGGTGTGTTCGTCCTGCTCGTACTCGGGATCGGGCTGCTGACCGGTCTGGTGATCGCCAGCTCCTCGTCGGACCTCTCCGGTGACGAGAACCCGCTGTCGCTGGGCTTCTTCGGGCTGCTGCTCGGCAGCATCTGCCTGATCACGCTGGGCGTGCTGACCACGGCCTCCGAGTACGGCACCGGCATGATCCGCACGACGATGACGGCGTGCCCCAGCCGGGGGCGGGTGCTCACGGCGAAGGCGCTGGTGTTCTTCCTGGTCGCCTTCGCGATCACCCTGGTGTCCACGGCCCTGGTCGCCGTCTTCCAGACGGCCCTGCTGGAAGGCAGCGGCGCCCGGCAGCCGACCGGGGCGGAGTGGTTCAAGGGCACGGTCGGCGTCAGCCTCTACATGGCCCTGCTCGGCCTTCTGTCGCTGCTCATCGGCTCCGTGCTGCGGCACTCGGCGGGCGCCATCACCATCATGATCGGTGTGGTCCTCGCCCCGCTGGTGATCGCGCTGTTCATGTTCACGCGGTCGCTGGAGAACGTACGCCAGGCCCTGTTCGAGTACTCCATCCCGAACCAGTTGAGCGTGTTCTACTCCAACTCCCTGAGTCGCTCCGGCCCTTCGGGCTGGGACCCGCTGTGGATCATCCTGGGCACGACCGTGGTCGTCGCCGTCGGCGCCTGGGCGCTGCTGCAGAAGCGGGACGTCTGAGGACGGTTCAGAACCTCGGCGCGTCCCGGGACCGCCGCACCCGCGTGGTGCGGCGGTCCCTCGCGTTCCAGCAGGCCTTGTGCCAGTGCCGGCGGTCGTCCACCCCGGCGTACTCGGGCCAGGCCACCACGTGCGGGACGCCCGAGCCGATCACCTGGTCGCAGCCCGGGCAACGGTAGGTCTTGCCCGCCGCGCTGGCGCCCGCGACATGGCGCACGCTCCACTCCTCGCCCTGCCAGTCCTCCGTGGACTGCCAGCCGCCGTAACGGCCTCCCGCGTCGTCCTCGGCGCTCCGGCCGGACGAGCCGGCTCCCTTGGGGCGGTTGCGACGCGGGGACACGGGACACCTCACCGGGGTCTGCGGACGGACGGGTTTCGCCTCCAGCGTACGCGGCGCCGGCAGGGGCACACGCCAGGATCCTCCGGGATCCGCCGGTATCGGAATACCCGGCCAAATCCTGTCAACCCGCCCTCAGGAACGTCCGATTCCGCAGACAATCCGGAAATCCCTTCGCCAGGCCGTGTCCTCGTCACGTGTCGTGCGGTTATGCCCGGTGGGGGAGCTCCGCGTCGGAGCCGAGGAAGCAGGAAAAGCAATGCGTGTAGGAAGTTTCGTGTTGGCCGCCCAGTTCCCGGGACAGGGTCAAGGGGAGCCACTGCACCGCGCGGTCCGTACGGCCGAGGTCGCCGAGGAGGCGGGGCTGGACGCGGTCTGGCTGGCCGAGCACCACTTCGTACCGTACGGGACGTGTCCGTCGGCCATCACCCTGGCCGCACTGCTGCTCGGCCGTACCCGCCGGCTGAGGGTGGGGACGGCGGTCAGCGTGCTGCCCACCGTCCACCCGGTGGCGCTCGGCGAGCAGGCCGCGCTGCTGCACGTGACCAGCGGCGGCCGGTTCTCGCTGGGCGTGGGACGCGGCGGGCCGTGGGTGGACCTGGAGGTGTTCGGGGCCGGTCTGGAGGCGTACGAGAAGGGGTTCCCGGAATCACTCGATCTGCTGGTCCGCTGGCTGCGCGACGCGTCGGTGTCGGCCTCGGGCGAACGATTCAGCTTCCGGGAGGTCCCCGTCGTGCCCCGCCCCTCGGAAGCGTTGCACGAGGCCTCGGGCCCCGAGGTCGTCGTCGCCTGCACCTCCCCGACGAGCGTGCGGCTGGCCGCCGAGCGCGGGCTGCCCATGCTCCTGGGGATGCATGTCGGGGACGAGGAGAAGGCCGAGATGGTCGCCCTGTGGCAGCGCTGCGCGCGGGCGGCCGGACGGTCCGGCGAGGAGATCCAGGCCGCCGCGCATGTCTCGGCCGGCGTCTGCCAGATCGCGGACCGGCGCACGGACGCGGCCGAGACCCTGCTGAAAGCGATGCCAGGGTGGCTGAAACAGGGGCTGGACGCGCATGTCACCGTGGACGGCCGCAACCGCCGGATGCGCGATCCGCTGGCCTACACGGAACTGCTCTGCGGGCTGCACCCCGTGGGCACTCCGCGCCTGTGCGCCGACCGGCTGGCGGCCACCGCGGAGCGGACCGGCATCTCCCGGTTCGCGCTGCTCGTCGAGGGTTCGGGCGACCTCGCGGCGACCGAGGAGAACGTACGCCGGCTCGGCGCCGAGGTGCTCCCCCACCTCGGCTGAGCCGGCGGCCGTCACGAGGGCCTGCCGCCCCGGCACTGAATGCACCTCCCGCGTACGGGGCGGCAGGCGGACAACTGCCCCGTCAGCAGTCCCTGAGCTCCGGTGACTGGTTGAGCAGCTGGGCGCGCACCGACGTGAACTTCGCCAGCCTCTCGTCGGCCGAGGCGTCCAGCGGGAAGACCGCCACCCGGTGGCAGTTCTGGAAGGCCAGCCGGACACCGAAGTGCCGCTGGAGCGCGCCGCGTATGGCGTCACTGGCGAGCGCACGCAGCAGCTGACCGCGATGCTGCTCACTCGGCGGCGGCGTCTGGTTGTCGGCGAACTCTCCGCCGTCCACCTTCAGCTGGGCCACCAGGGAGCTGATCATCTCCCATGCGTAGGGCAGGGAGGTCCGGACGCAGTCGACGAATTCAGCTTCGTCGACCTCGCCTCGCTCGGCCTGTTCGAGTAGGGCCGGTGAGACGTCGAGCGACATGGGTTCTCCTCTCGCACCCCCGGTGAGCAGGGGTTGCCGGACAGATGAGGGAGTGCGCGATACCGAACACGGTGCGTACACACATCGCGACCTCCCGTTCTCTACGGTAGGCAACGAAACGAGGCCCCACCAGGCGAATGCACGTACAGACAGGGCGGGTTGGGCACACAATCGGCCATAAGTGAACACGGGTGATCCAGGGAAAAATGGGACGGCCCACACAGGCCCGCCCGACCGCCGGGAAGGCGGGTCCGGTGACCGGATCGCGCGCGGCCCGGTGCGTCGAGTAGCGTTGCGGACCATGCGTCTCGTCATCGCCCGGTGTTCCGTCGACTATGCGGGCCGGCTCACCGCCCACCTCCCGTCAGCGCCCCGTCTGATCCTGGTCAAGGCGGACGGCAGCGTCTCGATCCACGCGGACGACCGCGCCTACAAGCCCCTGAACTGGATGTCGCCGCCGTGCACACTCAAGGAGGGCACCGGTGACGACGAGGGCGTGTGGACCGTCGTCAACAAGGCGGGCGAGAAGCTCATCATCACGATGGAGGAGATCCTGCACGACTCCTCGCACGAACTCGGCGTCGATCCGGGGCTGATCAAGGACGGCGTGGAGGCGCACCTCCAGGAGCTGCTCGCCGACCGCATCGAGACGCTCGGCGAGGGCTACTCGCTCATCCGGCGCGAGTACATGACGGCCATCGGCCCGGTGGACATCCTGTGCCGGGACGGCGCGGGGCAGACGGTCGCCGTGGAGATCAAGCGGCGCGGCGAGATCGACGGCGTGGAGCAGCTCACCCGCTACCTGGAGCTGCTGAACCGCGATCCCCACCTCGCCCCGGTGCGCGGCATCTTCGCCGCGCAGGAGATCAAGCCGCAGGCGCGGGTGCTGGCCACCGACCGCGGCATCGGCTGCCAGGTGCTGGACTACGACGCGCTGCGCGGCATCGAGGACGACAAGCTGCGGCTGTTCTGAGAGCGGCGACCCACGGCAGCAGGCGGAGGGGCCCGGCCCGCGTGACGCGGATCGGGCCCCTCCCCGTGTGTTCAGATCACCGCGTCGTCACTGCCGCTCGGGGCGCCCGGCTCCGCGTCGCCGCCGGTCGAGCCGCCGGACTCGGCGGGGGCGCTGGAGGTGGCGGTGCGGGTGGGGGCGGAGCCGCTGGCCGAGTCGGTGGTGTCCGGCGCCGTCGAGGCATCACCGGTCGGCTCGTCGGTCGGCGACGAACTGCCGGACGGCGTCGGCGACGAAGTGTGGGACGGCGTGTCGCTGGGGGACGACGTGTTCTCCGAGGGTGTCGGCGTCGGGGATCCGGGCCTGGTCGACGAACCGGACGGCTTCGGCGGTCCTCCGTTGCCGCCCTTGTCGTCGCCCGTTCCCTTCGTCGGGTCGGAACCCGTGGCCGGCCCGTGCGTGCCCGCCGCCGGGGTCGGGTCGTCCGACGTGCCGTAGGTGCCGTCGGGGCCCGGGTCGGTGGGGCTGCTGGTGGTGCCGGGGGTACTGCCGCGGCCGGTGGCGGTGTCGCCGCCGTTCTGCGGGATGTCGGCGTCCAGGCTGTCGTCGTCCGTGCCCTGGCTGGCGGACGGGTTGACGCCGACGTTGTCGGAGGGGTCGTTGGCGTCGTTGTGGGACGTGGCGCCGAGCGTCACCACCGTGCCGAGGACGGCCGCGAGCAACGCGCCCGCGCCCGCCGCCACCAGGTTGCGCCGGGCCAGGCCCTTGAGCCCGACCCGGTGCTTCGTCGTGCTGTCCGGTGAGGAGGCGTGCGACGACGCGTACGCGCCGGAGCCCGAGCCGGCGGCCGAGGGCTGGTAGGTGACCAGTGCGGTGGTCGCGTCGTCGGACCGCCGGAGCGCCGGGAAGGGCGCGAGGACGCCGCCGGGCGGCGAGGCGGACTTCTCGGTGCGGGCGTCGGGCACCTCTTCCCCGGCGGTCGCCCCGAGGCCCGGCAGGGCGGCCGCTCCCGGGGTGGTGCCGGAGAGGTCGGCGACCAGGGCGAGGGCACGTCGGCCGGCGACGGTGCCGCGCTTGTCGGCGAGGGCGCCGCGCAGCCCGATGGACGCCTCCAGCTCGGCGCGGGCCCGGTCCAGTTGGCCGCCGCAGAGCGCGACTATGCCCAGCTCGTGGTGGAAGTAGGCCTGGTCGGCGACCTCGCCGGAGAGCCGGGAGGCCTCCGTGCCGAAGCGCAGCGCGCGTTCCCAGGCACTCCAGTTGAGGCCCGCCGCGAACGCGGGGGCGGCGGTCCGGGCGAGCCGGACGGCGACGCTCTCCTCGCCCTCTCCGGTCGCGGTCGTGATGGGGACGAGCACGGCCAGCGCGGCGAGCACGGCGTCGGCCTCGGCGGCGACCCGCTCGGGCGTGACCGAGGGATGGCCGGCCCACCAGGCGTAGTGCTGGGCGGCGGTCCGGGCCTGTTCCTCGGCGTCGTCGCCGTATCCGGCGGCCTCCAGCTGGGTGAGGACCCCGGCGGCGAGCCGGTGGCGGGAGCCGGCCGGGGAGACCAGGCCGCAGCTCACCAACTCGCCCAGCGCGGCGTCGGCATGGGTGTCGCCGACCAGCGCGGGCAGATGGGCCTGGTGGGGCACCTCGCCGCCGAGCGCGACGGCGAAGCGCAGGGTGGCGCGGGCGGAGGCGCTGAGCCGGGAGGCGAGCAGCGGGGCGGGCGCGGCGGCCTCGCCGAGCGAGGGCAGGGGCACGTCGTCGCCGCCCCCGTCGAACGGCCCGTCCGCCGGCGGCGCGTCGGCGAAGACGCCGAACTCCTCGACGGCGTCGGTGCCGGCCCGCAGCCGGTCGCGCTGGCGCAGCAGGGCGCCGGCCTGGACGAAGCGCAGGGGCAGGCCCTCGGACTCGAACCAGAGGTCGCCGGCCCAGTTGGCCTCCTCCTCGGTGAGCACCCGGCCGACGCCGCGCTCGATGAGTTCGACGCCGCCGGCCCGGTCGAGACCGCCGAGGAAGACCTCCTCGACGGCGGACTCGGCGGACGGCGCCGGCACGTCGGGGGTGGCGGAGATCAAGAACGCGCACTCGGGGGTGGCCTCGAGGAGTTCGTCCAGGGCGCTGCCGCCGAACTCGATGTCGTCCAGGACGACGACCGCGCCGATCTCACGGACGTACTCGAGCAGTTCGTCCCGGCCCGGGCGGTGCCGGGGCGCGTGGTGCACGGCGTGGAAGAGCTCGTGCAGCAGATCGGTGACCGTACGGCGATGCCCGGTGAGGCGGACGACGCCGTCGGGGGCGAGGTCCACGCAGTCCTCGGCGACCAGGTCGAGCAGGCTGGTGCGGCCGGAGCCGCCGGGGCCGGTCAGCCGCACGGAGCGGCCGCGGGCGAGCAGCCGTACCAGCCGCTCGCGTTCGTCCTGGCGCTCCAGCAGCGGCTCCGTCGACGGGGCGGGCCCCGGTGCGACGGGCGGCTTGGCCGCGCGGTCGGTCTCGGCGCGCTCCGCCGCCGTGTGCCGGTGCGCCCGGTCCGGGCGTTCTCCGGGCGGACACGCCTCTATCTCGCTGCCGTCGACGGGATTGACGGTGAGCAGGAAGTCACCGGTGACGACCTGCACCGTGCGGGCCGGTGCGGGCGTGTGCGGTGTGAAGTCGGATGCGAGGGAGTCCCTGGGGGGCCGCCGGCCCGGCCCGTGGCCGTCGCCGTCATGGCCCATGCCCTCGGGATCCCGGTTGTTCGGGTCCATGGGTTCCATAGGTTCCAAGCCCCCAAAAGCGTCTCGTGTGCTGGGCGGAGTCCGGCGACCCAGCCCACCCCCGGCCTTGCCGCACACCACGCTGTCGCTTCTGGTCCGGGCCCGCTCGAGGGTCGCGAGGCAGCGGGCGACCGAACCCTAAACCTTCGCACAGTATCTCCGACAGCCCGGGGTGCTACGCCGACCGGGACGTCACAGTCTCGTGAGGATTGCGTGTGACGTACGGTTCGCCGTGGTCCGTCCCGTCTCTGCCGTCGCCCGGTTCACACCGGTACGTGCCGCTCCGCGGACCGGCCGGCCTCCGTCGCGGCGGGATGCCGGCCCGGGCCGGCTGCGGGCCTCAGACGCGGGGCAGGGACTCCACTCCGATGCCGCCCTCGATGGCGAGGATGCGGTGCAGCCGGGTGGCCACCAGCAGGCGCTGCATCTGCGGCGGTACGCCGCGCAGCACCAGCCGCCGGCCGCAGCGGCCGGCGCGCCGGTGGACACCCATGATCACACCGAGTCCGGTGGCGTCCCAGGAGTCGAGTTCCGACAGGTCGAGGACGAGGTCGCCCGCACCGTCGTCCACGGCCGAGTGCAGGACCGTACGGGCGTCCGCCGCGCTGCGGACGTCGAGGCGGCCCCCGACGACCACCTCGGCGTGGTCGCCCTTGATGTACATATGCGCTCCCGTGAATGCGGTGGCGTGCTCCGTGTGACGGTTGGCTGTGCAACGTCTGACTGCTTCTGTGACGGTACGGTTGCTGGTTGTTGGCTAATCGATACCGAATTCACCCTCATGGGTGAGGCAGACAACCGTTGTGCGGCCCGGACCGGCCCTGGTGCTGGTTCTAGTGCTTGTAGAAGCCCTGCCCGCTCTTGCGACCGATGTCACCGGCGTCCACCATCCGGCGCATCAGCTCCGGCGGGGCGAACTTCTCGTCCTGGGTCTCGGTGTAGATGTTGCCGGTGGCGTGCAGCAGGATGTCGACGCCGGTGAGGTCCGCGGTGGCGAGCGGGCCCATGGCGTGCCCGAAGCCCAGCTTGCAGGCGAGGTCGATGTCCTCGGCGCTGGCCACGCCCGACTCGTACAGCTTGGTCGCCTCGACGACGAGGGCCGAGATGAGCCGGGTGGTGACGAAACCGGCCACGTCGCGGTTGACGACGATGCAGGTCTTGCCGACGGACTCGGCGAACTCCCGCGCCCTGGCGAGGGTTTCGTCGCTGGTCTTGTAACCGCGGACGAGTTCGACGAGCTGCATCATCGGCACCGGCGAGAAGAAGTGCACACCGACGACCCGCTCCGGGCGCTCCGTCACGGCCGCGATCTTGGTGATCGGAATGGCGGAGGTGTTGGAGGCGAGCACGGTGTCCTCGCGGACGAGCTTGTCGAGCGTGCGGAAGATCTCGTGCTTGACGTCGAGCTTCTCGAAGACCGCCTCGACGACGACGTCGGCGTCGGCCGCCGCGTCCAGGTCGGTGGTGGTGGTGATCCGGGCGAGAGCGGCCTCGGCGTCCGCGGCCTCCAGCTTGCCCTTGGAGACGAACTTGTCGTACGAGGCCTTGATGCCGTCGGTGCCACGCCGGAGCGCCTCGTCCGTGACGTCCCGCATCACGACCTCCCAGCCCGCCTGCGCGGAGACCTGGGCGATGCCGGATCCCATGAGACCGGCCCCGATGACGGCGAGCTTCCGTGCCACTGACGACTCCCCTTCGAAAACGACTGCGTCAACCGACTCCGCGTGGACGATGCCCGCGGTCGAGGCCTGACCCACTGTTCAGGTATGCCCCTGGCCGGACACTAGCGCCAGACACGGGCGGTGCGGCGGAGTTAGTAACGCGTTTCACGTCTCACGGGGTGAGACGCCGGTCACGTGGTCCGTTCTTCGCGGCCGATCGAGATCCGCTCACACCGAAACCCGCCTCGCTCGGCCTCATGTCGCCGACGTACGGGCCGGGTTCGCCGACGGTGCTCATGAGGCCCCGCCCATCACGAGGGTGCGCGCTCGCCGTTCACGCGGAGCGACGGCGCCCGATGACCGCCAAGGCCGCTGCGGCGACCAGGCCCGCGGCGGCCGTCGCCGCGCCCACCCACATCCACGAGCGATCCGGGGACGGAACACTCGCGCGGTCCACCGCCACGCCGACGACGGCGGAGCGGGCGATGCTCCCGCCGTCCTCAGAGATGTGCGCGCGTGAGTCGGCCGCGATGTCCCGGTGGTCACCGAGGAGGAAGAGCCGATTCGCGGGGACGGTGACATCCACCGGGGAGCTGAAGCCGCCGTGCTCGGCGACATACGGCTCCCGCAGCGTCTTGCCGTTGACGCTCACCTTCCCGGTCTCGTCGATGACGACGTGATCTCCGCCCACTGCTGTCACCCGCATCAGGAAGACACCGTCGACGCCCCAGTCGTGCGCGGAGAACAGGACCACCTCACCACGCCGGACAGCCGAGCCGTCGACGGACCTCACCGTGACGTCGTCCCCCGAGGGGTACGTCGGTTCCATCGCCCGGCTCTGCTGCTGCCACGTCCGGTAGCCCGTCGCCGCGTCTCCCGCCACCAGGGCACCGCCCACCGCCAGCACCACACCGGCCACCGCGATGCCCAGCGCCACCACGAGCGGCACGCGGCTGCCCGCGCGGCCCGGAGCCGGCGGATGCGGCCACTCGTACGGTGCAGACGCCGGTTGCCGGGACTCGTACGACGGCGGTTTCCACACGTCGTCCATCGAAATGAGCTCCCTTCTCTCCGTCACCCTCGGTTCAGGCCGGCTCGAAGAACGGCTGAGGCACGGAATCGGCCACGGTATAGGGCCGGAATCCGGGATCGGTGAGGATCCGGTACAGAAACTCCGTGGCGCACATCTCGTAGCGGTCCCAGTCCTCGGCGTCCTCCATCTTGGCAAGGACCGGCCATGCGTCCACGGGGCCGTCCGTGACCTGCCAGTAGTACCGATCGGCCGCACGCGAGACACCCCAGGGGACAAGACCACCGGTGGTCCCGGGCCGGTGGATCCGGTAGGGCGCGAACGGGCCGTCCGTACTGTCGTCGTTCGCCAGCAGCCGACGCCAGATTCTCAGCAGGTCCGCCACTCTCGTCTCGTCGGCGCACAGCACCGACACCACCTGCGAGAACTCGCCGACGCCGAACGCCTGACACAGCCGCTTGTAGTCTCCTGGCAGTTCGGTGCCCAGCTCCGCTTCGATCTCCGCCCAGGGTTGCACGGCGTTCCGTGTGTCACGATCTGTGACACGGAGCAGAGAATCAACCCACATCACACAATACCTCCGCTTGTTCACACATGTGTCGGCTCTTGAGGAGCCCAGGGCCGGATGCAGGTGCGGGCCATGTCTGCCCGCACCTGCATCCGGACGACCGGGGATGATCAGGGCGCAGTGTTCGCGATGCGCCCGTACTCGGTTTCTCCGGTGGTGATGTCCTTCCAGAAGTACGACAGCCGGTAGGGTTCCAGACTGTTACCGCTGTAGCCGGCCGAAACCTCGTAGTACATCGTGTGGCCGCTGCCGAGTCGGCCGACCACCTCCTTCTCGACGGTGTTCCACATGATCGGATGGTTCACGTCCGAGAACAGCGGAGTGAGGTTCCTGCGGTCCAGGCCGGTCCCACCCAGTCGGTTGGCGAGCAGGTGGGAGCGGTCCTTGCCGCGCCCCGTGCCGGGCGGGTTCCACAGTGGGTCGGTCCAGGCGCCCGGGCCCTTACGAGGCACCGGGGTGCCGCGCAGCCAGGAGTCGGCGTTGCCCTTGATCTCGCCCGTCTTGCCGTCCACCCAGCCGAAGTCGCCGTCGGTCAGACAGGCGCGGGCGCCCTGTGCACGACCGAGTGAATCGAGCGGCGAGTAGTACGCGGCACTGTTGCCGGCCTCGCAGTCGTCCATGTTGACCGGCCAGGTGTCCCCTTGGCCGACCTCGGCCTGATACCCGGGCTTGGTGAGCAGCCCCTTGGTGTAGTCCGGGTTCGACTGGTCGTATGCGCTCTCCCCGCTGCCCCGCGGCGTCGAGTTCCAGCCGAGGACGTTGCCGAAGATCCGTCCGACGATGGCCGCCCGGTTCTGGGAGGCGAGCTCGCTCGCGATCTCCTTCAGCTGGCCCCAGAACCAGTTGTCGTACGTGTCGTCCGCCGGCGGCTTGCCGTCACCGCTCGGCGCGGAGCCGCCACCGCCGCCGTCCAGCATGTGCCCGTCGAGCTCCACGCAACTGGCGGGGTTGCCACCCGCGAACGCATACCGGTTGCTGGTGTACGGGTCGGTACCGAGGCCCATGTCGGCCAGCGCGCCGTTGTACATGTCCCGTGAGGTGAAGCGGTTCAGGCCCGGATCGTAGTCGCGGAAGCCCATGTCGTAGGTGCCGGACTGGGCGTCCCAGCGCTTGGCGTTGTAGCGGTAGGGGTTGTACGCCTCCTTGGTCGGGTCGGTGGCGTCGGGCTTGTCGATGCCGGTGAACTCGGACTCGTCGTCGTTGCCGTAGGCCGTGTAGCCGTAGGTGGCCTCGGTGTCGCCGTTGTCGTCCGTCAGGGTCTCGACGTCGGTGTGACTGTTGTAGCCGTAGTAGCCGTCCTCCGTCGTGCCGTCGCTGTTGTGCGTGATCTGCGAAAGGCGCTCGCCCCACGGGCTGTACTGGTACGACTTGGTCAGCTCACCCGCGACCTTCTCGTCCAGGACCTGGCCGGACAGGCCCAGGTAGCTGTACTCGGTGGTCTCACCGTCTGCGCTCTTGGACGCGGTGCGGTCCATCGGGTCGAAGGTGTAGGTCGTCGACTTCAGCGTGCCCGTCGAGTCTTCCTTCTGGGACTCCACGACGTGGTCGAAGCCGTCGTACACCTTGCGGGAAACGATCTTTCCGTCCGCCGTCACCGATTCCTGGCGGCCGAACGGGTCGTAGTTGTAGTTCGCCGTCGACGTGCCGGTCGTGGCGGTCAGCAGACGGTTGCGGTCGTAGTTGTAGGTGGTCGTGGTGCCCTTGACCGTCTGGCTGATGACATTGGCGTTGTTGTCGTGGACGTACGTCTCGGTGTCCGCGCCGTTGCCGGTCTTCACCGACCGTTTCAGCCGGTCGGCCGGGTCGTACGTGTAGTCCGTGGTGGACGACAGGTACGCCGTGTGGTCATCGGCGTTCATCTTCTTCGCCACGTCCTGCGCCTTGTTGCCGTTGGGGTCGTAGGCGTAGGTGTGCGAGGAGACGAGGGTGCCGTTGGGCTTCTTTTCGGTGGTCGACCTGACCACCGCGTCCAGGTAGTAGGTGTAGTCGACGGTGTTGCCGTTGGCTTTCGTCTCCTTGAGCTTCTGGCCGCGGTCGGTGTACGTGTACGACGTGACCTTGGGCGAGGCGTCCGTGGCGGACTTGCCGACCGAGACCGTCTTGACCAGGTTGCGCAGGTCGTACGTGTACTTGGCGAACTGGTCCGGGTGCGTGACCGAGTCGAGTTGACCGTCCGGGTCGTAGGTGTACGAGGTGGCCTTCTTCTCAGCCCCGGACAGCTGCTCGCTCACCTTCTGGACCTGGTTGAGGCCGTTGTAGGTGATCAGGTAGGAGTCGATCTTCGCCGTCGACGACGCGTCGCCGATCTGCGTCAGATTGCCGTTGAGGTCGTACAAGTAGGAGAAGTTCTTCTTCTCGCTGTCCGCCGGGTCGCCGCTGGTGTCCCGGACGAGCTTGACGCCGTCGGCGACGACCGTACCCCCGCTGTTCTGGAACAGCCGCAGCTCGGCGTCGTTGCCCTGCTTGAAGGAGTAGGAGCCGAGCGACACCCAGGTGCCCTGGTTCGCGGTGGCGTTCTGGTCGATCGTCTTGTCGACCGTGCCGCCGTCGTACGTCAGCGTGTACTTGGCGGTCGCGGCGGCGCCCGTCACCTTCGGGAACTTCACGTACGCGGTGTACGTGCCGTCCTCCGGGATGTTGAGCGTCCAGGCGAAGGCGTCCGTACCCGTGCCCGCGGCGCGTGTCTCATGGTTGTAGCCCTGTTGGCCGGAGATGTCCCCCTTCGCCCAGGTGCCGTCCTCGGAGGTGTTCTGGGTGTCGGAGTTGTCCACCAGGACCACCGACCTGCCCACCGGGACGCCGTCGTCCGACCGCGACTTCAGCGAGCCGTCAGGGTAGTACGACCAGGACATCGTGCGGTCGGAGGAGCCGCCCGCCGAATTGATGGTCCGTGTCGTCTGCTTGCCCAGCTCGTCGTAGTCGTAGGTCGTGACGATGTCCCACGGGTCCGTGGACGACTTCACCCAGCCGTTGTCGTAGTAGCTGTAGGTGGTGTCGTTGCGGACCGTCTCACCGTCCGACGGCGGCAGCGAGGTCCTCGCCACCCGGCCCACCTTGTCGTAGGTGGTCTGGGTGTAGACGTCGGGGTCGTTGTAGCGGGAGTCCGCCGGATCGTAGGGCTGGTACCGCTTGACCGGGCGGTTCAGCTCGTCGTACTCCGTGCGCTGGGTGAAGGCGTCGGTGGAACCGGCCGCGGTGGCCCGCGGGGTGAGCACCTTGGTGACGTTGCCGACCTGGTCGTACTCGTACTTGGTGGTGCGGTACGAGATGGTCGTGGTGCCGTCGTGCGGGACCTTGACCTCGGTCTGCTTGCCTCGCTCGTCGTAGGTGATGAGCGTGGTGTTGTTCTCGGCGTCCGTGGCCGAGACGACCAGCCCGTCCTTGTCGTATCCCTTCTTGTTGGTCATGCCGGCCGCGTCCGTGACCACCGCGACGCGGTGATCCAGGTCGTAGGCGGTCTTCGTGGCGTAGTCAGTCGTGTCGGTGGTGGCGTTCTTCTTCGGGTCGATGACCTTGGTGACGTTGCCGACGTTGTCGTACTCGTACGAGAGCTTGTCTCCGGTCGCGTTGACCACGGAGGTGAGCTGGTAGATCTCGTCGTAGTAGTTCGTCGTGACGTAGTCGGTGCTGTCCGAGGCCGTGGCCGTGCCCTTGGGCGCGGTCGTCGTCCTCAGGTTGCCGACCTTGTCGTAGGTGTACGTCGTGGTGCGCGGGTCGGTCTGGTTGTTCGCCGGGGCCGTCGCCGAAGAGACCTGGTCCGCGTTGTCGTACACCGCCGTGGAGACCGCACCGTTGGGTGCCGTCGCCTTGGTGACGTTGTCGTTGGCGTCGTACACCGGCGCCGGTGTGGTGATCGCGACGCCTGCTGCCTTGGGCACGGTGTTGACCAGCGGACGCCCGAAGGTGTCGTAGGTCTGGGTGACGACCTTCTGGTCGGGGTCGGTGACCTGGGTGACCTGACCGCGCTCGTCGTAGACGAACGTCGTCGAGAAGGTCTTCGCGTCGGTGATCGTCGTCGGGTAGCCGGTGGGCCCGAAGCCGCTGTAGGTGGTGGCGTGGCTGTTGGCGTCGGTGGCCTTGGTCAGCCGGCCGTAGGAGTCGTAGTCGTAGGAGGTGGTGTAGTCGCCGGCGGTTGCGGTGGCGACGCCTTTGGGGTCGGTGACCGTCTTGAGGTTGCCGAAGCTGTCGTACCCGAACTGCCAGGCCCGGCCCTCCGGGGAGGTCTTGCGGAACAGGTCGGCCGAGTAGCCGTCAGCCCGCGTCTGGTACTCGTACTTCGCCGCGTTCGCCGGCCACTCGGACGAATCCGTCACACAGGTGGTCGTCTGGTCCGGGACGCCCGACTTGTTGTTCTCCGCGTCACGCTGCCAGAGCGGGTACCCCGTCTTCTGGTCGTAGCAGTACGCGGTCCTGGCGCCGTTGTCCTCCTCGACGTAGGTGACGTTGTTGTCCGCGTCCCAGCTCATCCTCGTGTGCTGGGACTTGGCGTTCGTCGTCTGCACCGGGCGGCCGAAGTCGTCCGTGACGTATTTGGCGGCGTGCGACTCGGCGTCTGTCACCGTGGCGTCGGTGAACTTCGTGTTCGCGGTGTCCGGCGTGTACACGAAGCCCGTGTCGTACCCGAGACGGTCCGTGATCGTCTTCGTCCACCAGTGGTACTTCGGGTCGTCACCGGTCTGCGGGGCGTAGTACGCCAGCTGGGTGCCGTGGCCGCGCGGGTCGGTGGCCGTGACCAGCTTGACGTTCTTGGTGCCCTGGGTGGCGTCGTAGGTGAACTTGAAGACCTTCGGCTGGGGCGAGCCGTCGCCGTCGGTGAACCGACCGAGCAGTCCCTTCGTCGTGTAGAAGAAGGAGATCTTGCGGCCCGAGATGTCCGTGATCGACTTGACGTGGTCGTAGATCTTGGAGTTGGTCAGGTTGCTGCCGGTGACCTTGGCGCCGGTGTCGTCGATGTACTCGTACGACGCGTCGCCCTTCTTGTAGTAGTCGACGGTCAGCGACTGCCGTCCGGCCGGGTCGGTGATGTACGTGAGGAACTTTGTCGGCTTGTTGTTGGACTTGCGCTCCTCGTACGTGTACGTCTGCGTGTTGCCGTTCTTGTCGACGATGGACGTCAGGTAGCCGTCGCAGCCGAAGAGGAAACGGGTTCCGTCCGGGCGCAGCAGCGTCCAGGCGTCCGGGACCGGGTCCTTGTCCGGCGTGCAGTCCAGGCCGGCCTTCATGGTGATGCGGTAATGGACGCCGGCGGGGGCCTTCCAGGCGCCGTCCGCCTGCTGGGTGAAGACGTGGGTGGTGCCGTCACCGTCCGGCAGGCGTATCTCGGTGGGGTGCGGGTTGGGGTGGAAGTCCAGCGGCGCGCCCAGCCGGACGGGTCCGGCCAGCTGCGTCGACCAGCCCGCGCCCGAGACCGTGTCCGAGGTGTCGAGCGAGTTGTACGCGAAGCGGGCGAACGTCGTCAGGCCCCGGCCGGGGTTGGAGAACGCGTTGTACGACCAGACGCTGTTGCCGGAGGCCAGGTTGTTCATCACCGTCGAGCCCGCACCGGTGTTCTTGCCGGTGTAGGAGTAGAACTTCTCCAGGCCGAGGGTGTTGGAAGTGGGGTCCTCCACGGCCACGTTCTGCTTCAGCGGCTGGATCGACGTCGTGGCCGCCGAGAGCCAGGTGCCGTCGGAGACCTTGCGGACGTCCCAGCCGAGCACGTAGTCGGTGCGCTTGTTGCCGGAGTCGGAGTTGATCGGCGTCTTCACCGTGGCCTTGACCGTCGACGACTGGCCCGGTGACAGGGCCGGGATCGCCGTCGAGGCCTGGTTGCCGCCGGTGGTCACGTCCGTGCCGTCCGGGAGCTGCCAGGTGTACGACAATTCCCGCTCACCGGCCGCCCACGCGCTGGAGGTGGTATTCGTGACCGTGAAGTCCACCGTGTAGGTGGAGTTCGGTGTCATCCGCGACGGCGTCTGCGGCGCGTAGTACGTGTCCGCGGTCGTCGAGTCGACGTAGATCACCCGCAGCAGCGGGCCGAGCTGCGGGTCGGCCGTCTCCGAGGCCAGGAAGAGCGTGCGCTCCTGCGAGCCCGTGGAGGACTCGTCCTTCAGCTTGATCAGGGCGCCCTTGTTGCTGGTCGGCGTCTTGATCCAGCCCTGGGTCAGGGACGTGGCGTCCCACCAGTGCCGGCCGACCTCGGAGACCTGGGCGACCGTGTCGGAGACGGTGCCCGAGAAGTCACCGCCCGCGGTCGTCCACGCGGTGGTGGAGGTGGCGTTGTTCCAGGTGGCCTGTGTCTCGTTGAAGTCCTTGGTCAGGCCGTGGAGCTCGTAGATCGCGCCGTCGGTGCCGGTGGTGGTCTCGGCGCCCCACATGAAGAGCCGGGACTCCAGCACGGTGGCCGTCGTCGGGATCGCGCTGGTGGTGAACTTCAGCGCGGCCCGGGTCTTGCCGTAGGTAGTGGAGTTGTTGCCGACCTCCAGCCACTTCTGGCCGACGCCGAACGAGGCGATGGTGTCCTCGTTGGTCCCCGGCTGGCCGGAGGCCAGGGTGGTGTCCGCTACGCCGGTGGTGCCCTGGATCAGCCGCATGGTGCGGCCGGCCTTCGGCACGCCGACGATCCGGGTCGGGGAGCCCAGCAGCCGGCCGTTCTTCGTCTTCACCGCGAGCTGGTAGTAGTACGACCGGCCGATCTCCTGGGCGGCGGAGTCCGGAGTCGGCGTCGCGGTGGTGTCCGTGTACGCGGTCAGCGACTTGTCGATCGGCGCGACCAGGGTCGCCGCGGACGGCGCGAACGCCTGCTGCGTGGAGCGGTGGAGCTGGTACTCGGCGATGTCGTAGCCGGGGTCGCCGGTGGTGTTGGTGTACGCCTTCCAGCTCAGCTCCGGACCAGTGGAGTGGATCACCGTCGGCGAGTTCAGCGCGGTGCCGACTTTGCCGTACGTGACCGTCAGCCGCGGGATGGTCGCCGTCTCGCCGCCGTAGTCGCCGTCACCGGACTCGTACCGCGGACCGCCCAGCGGGGCCGTGGACGACTCGTCCGTCGCCTTCAGCACGAAGCCGTAGTTCGTCGCGGACCCGTCGATCCACCTCTGGACGGTGTCGGTCACCGGGAACTTGTGCCACTGGTTGTACTCACCGGTGTTCTTCACGATGGTCGCCGGGTTCACCCAGCGCACCGCGTCCGCCAGGACCGCCGTCGACGTGGAGGCCGGGCCGTCGCCCAGGACTACCTTGCCCGCCGTGCCGGCCGCGAAGTCGATCTGCGAGCCGCCCTTCAGGGACGACCACACGCCATTGGTACCGGACTGCTGGTTCACCGTGTAGGTGGCCGTGCCGTCCTTGGAGGTGACCGTGTACGGCGCGTTCGTGGCCCGGTCGGTGGCGGCCACGTAGTGGACGTCCACCCGGTACGAAGCCGTCTCGGGAATCCTCGGCTGCCAGGTGTAGGTGTCCCCGGCCACCGCGTCCTTGTTGTAGTGGTAGTCCTGCCCGATGGCGTACTGGGTCAGCGTGGAGCCGGACGCCGGCCAGCTTCCGGTGGCCGCCGTGGTGCCCGCGTCCCCGTCGTCCGTCTGCACGCTGGTGCCGGACAGCTCGCCCACCAGTGAACTGGTGTTGGACCAGGTCGCCGTCGACTCGTCCCACGCGCCGGTCGCCCGGTAGGCGCCGATGGTGACGTCGTTGGCGTTGGTGGTGTGCGCCTGGTCGAAATACATCTCCAGGCGAGCGGAGTCGATCTTCGTGCCCGACGGAATCTCGCCGAGCGGGAACTTGATCAGCGACCGGGCGGTGCCCGTGTCCGTCCTGCCCGCCGCGAGCTTCCAGCCGGTGTTGAAGTTCACCGACGCCTGGTCCGACAGGACCATCGTGTCCTGCGAGTCGGACGGGGAGGGCGCGATCGTGATCGTCGGGTCGATGACGACCGGGTACTGCCGCTCCTTGGCCGCCAGCCACTTCGTATCCGGTGTGACCGTCAGCTTCCAGCGATCCCCGTCGCGGGTCAGCCTCTGCGTGACCTTGGTGCTGTAGGTCTTGCCGAAGACGGAGGTGTCCGCCTTCTTGGCGTCCGTCATGTACGGCGCCGGGATCACCATCACGGGCGTGTTCGGCAGTTCGCCGTACAGCGCGATCGAGCCGTCCTCGCGGGCCTTCGGGGTCAGCCCGTCGGTGTCCAGGGTGAACGTGAACCGCACTGGTCCGACGGGGCGTTCGGTGAGGGTGATGTTCTCCTTCACCCGGCCCGGGCCGACGCCGTACTCCAGATCGGCACCGTCGACCGCGTCCGCGTACGTGACCTTGGAACCCTTGGCCGTGGGCTCGAGCTTCCGGCCCGCGCCCTCAAGACCCAGGGTGACCGAACGGCCGTCCGGTGCCTGGAAGCGGACCAGCTTGCCGGGGTCGTCGCTGAACCAGCTGCGGCCCTCATTGGTGGTGTTGGCGAAGTCGAAGCCCCGCGCGTCCGACGTGTGGACCGTGGTGTCGATCTTCTTCCAGAACTTCGACTTCGCGTCCCGGTAGGAGGTCGGCACCGCCGACAGCTCCGCCTCGACCCGGCCGTCCGACAGCTGCCAGAACCGCGCACTCGACGTGCGCCTGCCCGTCAGCTCCCTGACCCGCTTGGCCTTCGGCGCGTTCGTGCCCTTGGGCAGCTTCTGCCGGTCGGCCATGTCCAGTTCGTCGTGGGACGGCGGTTTTTCGAGCGTGGGCTTGTCATCGCTCGTGAACCATCCCTTGACGGCGTCGACAATTCCCTTGCCGTCACCGTCATCGTGTGCGGGCGCGGCATATGCGATCTGGGGTAGCGCGCTGCTTGTCAGCGCGGCCACGACCAGGCACGCGATAAGCCTGCCCCGTGTGGGTCTCACTGCCGCCCATTCCTTTTGTCAGACGTCATAGTGGGTGCCGAAACTGTCCGGCATGCCCTATGAGCAGGCCAGACGTAGCGGCGCGGCGGTTCTAGTCACCTGGCTGACGGCATGTCAAGTGACTTCGCAAGCCCGACAGTTCCCCCATCACGCAATATCGCCGCCCGGTTTGTCCCCTCGCTTGCGAACGCCACTCGCCATCGCGTATAAGGAGCCGGTTCCGGAGCGGAAAGGAAATGCGCATGGGCGATGAAAAATCCTCGGTGGAGAATGCAGAGAAATCACCGGACGCGGCGGAGGAAGCATCGGAATCTCCGGACGCGCCGGAAAGCACTGAGTCCGCGCCCGGTGCCGCCGCCCGCCGCCGGTCCGGTCGCACCGGCCTGCTCGCGGCCGCCGCCGTGCTGGCCGCGTGCGGTGGCCTGGTGCTGTACGGGGTCCTCGGCGGCGGTGACGGCCAGAAGGAGTCCGTACGCCCTCGGACCCCGACCGCCTCCGTCACCTACGAGGTGACCGGCAGCGGCACCGCCGACCTCACCTTCCAGGCCGACAGCGAGTCCGGGAAGGCGACCGTGGTCCGGGGAGCCCGTCTGCCCTGGCACACCACCGTCGACGTGCCGGTCGGCCACGACCCGCTCATCAGCATCGTTCTCGGAAAGGACGGCGGCACCGCGCGCTGCGCTCTCGCCGTCCGCGGCAGCCACGTCCAGAGCGCGACTGCCACGGGTTCCTTCGGCCGCGCCACCTGCTCCGGCGCGCTGCCCACGGTGGAAGCCGAAACGCGGGGCTGAGCCCGGCCCGCCTCCCCCTGTTCGCCCCCTACTTCACGGAGAATTCACTCGTGCTGCCTGAAATGTCCCCGATGACCGGCTCCGAGCCCTCCGGCCTCCGGGCTCGCAGGCTGCTCGCCACGGCCGCTGCCGGTGGTGCGCTGCTCCTCGCGAGCGGCTGCGGAAGCGACGCTGCGGACGCGCCGTCCGCCGATCAGGTGGCGGCGGACGTGACCGACTCCGCGGCCACGGCGACGGGCTCGGCGAGCACGTCCGCTTCGGCGTCCTCGTCGGCCTCGGCCTCCGCGTCCGCATCGGCCTCCGCGGCGTCGTCGGCATCCGCGTCCGCGTCCGCCGAGCCCAGCGCCGGCGCGTCGTCGAAGCAGACCGCGTCCGTGGCCCGGTCCGGGTCCGGAAGCGGTTCCGGGTCCGGAAGCGGCGATGTGCAGGGCTCCGCCGCCGACAGCGCACCCGACTTCCCTGTCCCTGTCCAGGTGGGCGACGCCACGCAGATCATCACCGTCGACGCGCGTGGTTCCTACGCTACCGTCACGGCCTGGTCCAAGGGCTCCTCCGGCTGGAAGGCGCAGTTCGGCACGAGTGCCGGGCGGGTCGGCTCGAACGGCGTGACGGCCGGATCGACGCGCCGCCAGGGGACGTACACGACGCCCTCCGGGACATACACCATCACGGAAGGGTTCGGCGTCTCGTCGAGCGGCACGAGCATGCCGTACCACGTGGTCGACTCCGACGACTGGTGGGTGGAGGACCCCGAGTCGAAGTACTACAACTCCATGCACGGCGAGGCCGGGGCCGACTTCCCGCTCACCGAGTCCGGCGACCGGGGCAGCGAGCACCTGATCAACTACCCCACCCAGTACGCCAAGGCCCTTGTCATCAACTTCAACCGGTGGCCCGCCACGCCCGGTCGCGGTGCCGGGATCTTCCTGCACGTCAACGGGTCCGGCGCGACCGCCGGGTGCGTGTCGGTGCCGCGGGCCGCCATGGACCAGATCATGGGCTGGATCCGGCCCGGCGCCCATCCGCGCATCGCCATCGGCTGACGGGTGCGTACGGCCGGGGCCGACTACTCCGGCCGCGCGGCCAATTCCAGGAACGCCGTCCAGGCGGCGGGCGCGACGGTGAGGTGGGGACCCTCCGGGGTCTTGGAGTCCCGGAGGTGGATGGCGGTGGGCCGCCCGGCCGTGGCTTTCTGCTGCGGCTGCTGCCGTACGACGGCGGCGGCCTGAGGGTGGAGGTCCACGACAGCGGGACGGTGTGCCGGCCGTCCCGCGGCCGGACGCCGGAGAGCCGGGCGAGGGCGGACGCGGGCTGCTGCTGGTGGCGGAGACGGCGGACAAGTGGGGGGTGGACGGGCGCAGCCCCGGCAAGGTGGTGTGGTGCGAGTTCGCGGGGCCGTGAGCCGGGCCACGAGTCCACCGTGACCGTGGGCACACCGGCGTGCCGCGCGGCCGGGGCGTAACTACGCTGGTCGCATGGTCAATCTGACGCGCATCTACACCAGGACCGGCGACCAGGGCACCACCGCCCTCGGTGACATGAGCCGGGTCGCCAAGACGGATCTGCGCATCGCCGCGTACGCCGACGCCAACGAGGCGAACGCGGTGATCGGCACGGCGATCGCGCTGGGCGGGCTCGACCAGGAGATCGTCAAGGTCCTCACCCGCGTCCAGAACGACCTGTTCGACGTCGGTGCGGACCTGTCGACCCCGGTCGTGGAGGACCCGAAGTTCCCGCCCCTGCGGGTCGAGCAGTTCTACGTCGACCGGCTGGAGGCGGACTGCGACCGGTTCAACGCCGAGCTGGAGAAGCTGCGCTCCTTCATCCTCCCCGGCGGCACGCCCGGCGCGGCACTGCTGCACCAGGCCTGCACGGTCGTACGGCGGGCCGAGCGCTCGACGTGGGCGGCGCTGGAGGCGCACGGCGAGATCATGAACCCGCTCACCGCGACCTACCTCAACCGCCTGTCCGACCTGCTGTTCATCCTGGCCCGGACGGCGAACAAGGAGACCGGGGACGTGCTGTGGGTGCCGGGCGGGGAGCGCTAGGCGCGTTTCGGAAAGCGCGTCGCCCGCCCGGCCGTCCGCCTCAGCGGTCGTCGTCGCTCGCCGCGTCCCGGTCGGCGGCGGCCCCCGCGGGCTCGGCGGCGTCCACCTTCTTCTTCATGTCCGCGTAGCCGGAGGGCGGGCGGGCCCGAGGGCGCGGCGGACGAGGCGGATCCGGACGGCCTCGCCTTCGGGGCCGTACCGACGTGGCCGGCGCACCCTGTGGTGAGCCCTACCAGCAGGGCCGCCGCCACGACGGCCGTCCGCCGGGCGAGTCCGTGACGGTGACGCTCCCCCGCTGCAGCGCCGCCTGCCGGGCGACGAGGGTGAGCCCGAGTCTGGAGCCGGTGCTGTCCGGGCCCAGCTGGAACCGCTCGAAGATCCGTTCCCGCGCCTCGGGCGGTACCCCGGGCCCTGGTCGTCCACGGTGATCACCACCTGGCGCCCGGTGCCGCGCACCCCGACCTTCACCCGGAGCCGTCCGTGCGCGTCCCGGCCATGGGCCAGGGCGTTGCCGAGCACCCTCCTCATCGCCCGGTCAGCGTACGACCGTCCGTCGAGCGGGCGGCCCGGGCCGGGGGGTCTTCCTCCGAGGTCCGGCCGGACATGCGGAGACGACGGCTGAGGCGACGGTGGCGGCGCACGTCAGCGACCTGCCCGGCGAGCCGGAACTGCGCCACCGGGAGCAAGCGGCCGTGCCGGCCCAGGAGTTGGCGACCCGAAGCCCACTCTTCACTCAGTGGTCCAGACCTATTGACCTATGGTCCAGACCTTTCTACTCTCACAGCACCGCGGGGCGTGATGGCTCAGTCATGCCCCTGACAACAACCGGATAATCCCCCGACAAGGGAGGCGCAGCATGCGCTTCAAACACAGAGCCGCGGCGGGGTTCGCGACCCTGTTGCTCCCCCTGGCCGGACTGGTCGGGCTCTCGGGCCACGCCCAGGCCGCCGCCGACGCGACCTCGGCCACCGCCACCTACACCAAGACCCAGGACTGGGGCACCGGCTTCGAGGGCAAGTGGACCATCAAGAACACCGGTACCGCCTCGATCAGCTCCTGGACCCTGGAGTGGGACTTCCCCTCCGACACCCGTGTCACCTCCGCCTGGGACGCCTCGGTCACCAACTCCGGCAACCACTGGACCGCCAAGAACACCTGGAACGGAACCATCGCACCCGGCGCCACCGTGTCCTTCGGCTTCAACGGCGCCGGCCCCGGCGCCCCCAGCAACTGCTCCGTCAACGGCGGCAGTTGCGACGGTGGCCCGACCGTGCCCGGTGACAACCCGCCCTCCGCGCCGGGCACTCCGACCGCCTCCTCGGTCACCGACACCTCGGTGAAGCTCAGCTGGGGCGCCGCCACCGACGACAAGGGCGTCAAGAACTACGACGTCCTGCGTGACGGCAGGACGGTGGCCACCGTGACGACGACCTCGTACACGGACAGCGGTCTGACCGCCGGCACCGACTACTCCTACACCGTCCAGGCCCGTGACACCGCCGGCCAGACCGGCCCGGTCAGCGGCTCGGTCGCCGTGCACACCACCGGCGGCGGCACCACCCCGCCCCCGACCGGCGGCAAGGTCAAGCTCGGCTACTTCACCGAGTGGGGCATCTACGGCCGCAACTACAACGTGAAGAACCTGGTGACGTCCGGCTCCGCGTCGAAGATCACGCACATCAACTACGCCTTCGGCAACGTGACCAACGGCCAGTGCGCGATCGGCGACTCCTACGCCGACTACGACAAGGCGTTCACCGCCGACCAGTCCGTCAGCGGCGTCGCCGACACCTGGGACCAGCCGCTGCGCGGCAACTTCAACCAGTTGCGCGAGCTGAAGGCCAAGTACCCGAACATCAAGGTGATCTGGTCCTTCGGCGGCTGGACCTGGTCCGGCGGCTTCGCCCAGGCGGCCAAGAACCCGGCGGCCTTCGCCCAGTCGTGCTACAACCTGGTGCACGACCCGCGCTGGTCGGACGTCTTCGACGGCATCGACATCGACTGGGAGTACCCGAACGCCTGTGGTCTGACCTGTGACTCCAGCGGCCCGGCCGCCTTCAAGAACCTGATGGCCGCGCTGCGCGCGAAGTTCGGCAACGAGCTGGTCACCGCCGCGGTCACCGCGGACGGCTCCGCCGGCGGCAAGATCGAGGCGACCGACTACGCCGGCGCCTCGAGTTACGTCGACTGGTACAACGTGATGACGTACGACTTCTTCGGCGCCTGGGACGCGCAGGGCCCCACCGCCCCGCACTCCCCGCTCACCTCCTACAGCGGCATCCCGAAGGCCGGCTTCACCACGGCAGACGCGATGGCCAAGTTCAAGGCCCAGGGCGTGCCCGCGAACAAGCTGCTCATCGGCATCGGCTTCTACGGGCGCGGCTGGACCGGCGTCACCCAGGACGCCCCGGGCGGCACCGCCACGGGCCCGGCCGCCGGCACCTACGAGCAGGGCATCGAGGACTACAAGGTGCTCAAGTCGTCCTGCCCGGCCACCGGCACCGTCGCCGGCACCGCCTACGCCCACTGCGGCAGCAACTGGTGGTCCTACGACACCCCGGCCACCATCGCCGGCAAGATGTCGTGGGCCAAGTCCCAGGGGCTGGGCGGCGCCTTCTTCTGGGAGTTCAGTGGTGACACCAGCAACGGTGAACTGGTGAGCGCCATCAACAGCGGCCTGTCGTAAGGACACCGCGCCCCGAAACACCGAAGCTCCCCCGGACCTGGTCCGGGGGAGCTTCGTCATGACCGCGGATGACCTACGCGACGTTCACCCTCTGTCCCGGAGGGGCCGCCTCCAGCCAGGCCAGGAAGCCGGTCAGGGCGTCCTCGCTCATGGCCAGTTCCAGCCGCGTGCCCCGGTGCAGGCAGACGAGGATCACCGCGTCGGACAGCAGGGCGAGTTCCTCCTCGCCCTCGGGCAGCCGGCGGCCGGCCACCTCGATCGACGCGCGTTCCAGCGTGCGGCGCGGACGGGGTGCGTAGGAGAAGACCCGGAACCACTCCACGCGGTCACCGTTGTAGCGGGCGACGCCGTAGCTCCAGCCCTTGCCGCTGGTGTCGGGCTTCTCCGCCACGTCCCAGCGCAGACTGCAGTCGAACGTGCCGCCGGAACGCTGGATGAGCCTGCGCCGCAGCCCGAAGACGAACAGTCCCACCACCACGAGCGCGACCACGACCCCGCACACGCTCAGAGCGAGGACCATCGATACCGACCTCCTCGTCTCCTAGGTAATGGAACGTAAAAACCACCCACATCCACCTCAGCCGCGGCCGGTACCGGATTGCTCCGGTACCGGCCGCGGCTGAGTGGTGTCATCAATGGCGCTCGGTTCAGCGCGCCGCCGCAGCCGCCCGCAGACGGACGTCGGCTCGCCGTTGGGCGTCCTCGTCCTCGTCCGCCTTCGCGCGCTCCAGCTCCTGCTCCGTGCGCTGGACGTCGATCTCCTCGGCGAGCTCGGCGATCTCGGCCAGCAGCGACAGCTTGTTGTCCGCGAACGAGATGAAACCGCCGTGCACCGCGGCGACGACTGTTCCACCTTCACTCGTACGGATGGTCACCGGGCCCGACTCCAGCACACCGAGCAGCGGCTGGTGACCGGGCATGACGCCGATGTCGCCGGACGTGGTGCGCGCGACGACCAGGGTGGCCTCGCCGGACCAGACCTGGCGGTCGGCGGCGACCAGCTCGACGTGCAGCTCAGCAGCCAAGGGTGGCTCCTCGGGTCACCACCCGGCGGTAGTGCCGGGTGTTGGGGTCAATTCTAAGGGGCGTGAGGAAGGGGGCGGGACGCGCCCGCCCCCTTCCGGGTGTGAGCCGTGAGACTCACCTGGTGTGAGCCGCGAGGCTCACCGGGAACTCCGGGCTCAGGAGACGCCCAGCTCCTTCGCGTTCTTCTTCAGGTCCTCGAGACCACCGCACATGAAGAACGCCTGCTCGGGGAAGTGGTCGTACTCGCCGTCGCAGATCGCGTTGAACGCGGCGATCGACTCGTCCAGCGGCACGTCCGAACCGTCCACGCCGGTGAACTGCTTGGCGACGTGGGTGTTCTGGGACAGGAAGCGCTCCACGCGACGGGCCCGGTGGACGACGAGCTTGTCCTCCTCGCCGAGCTCGTCGATACCGAGGATCGCGATGATGTCCTGCAGGTCCTTGTACTTCTGCAGGATGTTCTTCACGCGCATGGCCGCGTTGTAGTGGTCCGCGGAGATGTACCGCGGGTCCAGGATCCGGGACGTCGAGTCCAGCGGGTCCACGGCCGGGTAGATGCCCTTCTCGGAGATCGGACGGGACAGAACCGTCGTCGCGTCGAGGTGGGCGAAGGTGGTCGCCGGGGCCGGGTCGGTCAGGTCGTCGGCGGGGACGTAGATCGCCTGCATCGAGGTGATCGAGTGACCGCGGGTCGAGGTGATGCGCTCCTGGAGGAGGCCCATCTCGTCGGCCAGGTTCGGCTGGTAACCCACCGCGGACGGCATACGGCCGAGCAGCGTGGAGACCTCGGAACCGGCCTGCGTGAAGCGGAAGATGTTGTCGATGAAGAACAGCACGTCCTGCTTCTGCACATCGCGGAAGTACTCCGCCATGGTCAGACCGGCCAGGGCCACGCGCAGACGGGTGCCCGGGGGCTCGTCCATCTGGCCGAAGACCAGCGCGGTCTTGTCGATGACGCCGGAGTCCGACATCTCCTCGATGAGGTCGTTGCCCTCACGGGTGCGCTCGCCGACACCGGCGAACACCGAGACACCGTCGTGGTTGTTGGCGACGCGGTAGATCATCTCCTGGATGAGCACCGTCTTGCCGACGCCGGCACCGCCGAACAGACCGATCTTGCCGCCCTTGACGTACGGGGTCAGCAGGTCGATGACCTTGACGCCGGTCTCGAACATCTCGGTCTTCGACTCGAGCTCGTCGAAGTTGGGCGCCTTGCGGTGGATCGGCCAGCGCTCGCCGTCGTAGGTCTCGTCGACGTTCAGCACCTCACCGAGGGTGTTGAACACCTTGCCCTTGGTGAAGTCGCCGACCGGGACGGAGATGGCCGCGCCGGTGTCCGTCACCGGGGCCTGGCGGACCAGACCGTCGGTGGGCTGCATGGAGATGGTGCGGACCAGG
The DNA here is from genome assembly GCF_053589015.1 of Streptomyces sp. NPDC003393. Lineage (NCBI taxonomy): Bacteria > Bacillati > Actinomycetota > Actinomycetes > Kitasatosporales > Streptomycetaceae > Streptomyces > Streptomyces sp. NPDC003393. Next base: position 72,621 of record NZ_JBSFRB010000024.1, read on the forward strand.
CCGTCACCCAGGTGCTGGGCGACCTCCAGGGTCAGCGTCTTCTTCTCGCCCTCGTTCGCCGGGTCGGAGACCTCGACGTGCAGGGCGTTGTAGATGTCCGGAATCGCGTCGACGGGGAACTCCACGTCGACGACCGGGCCGATGACCCGGGCGACGCGGCCCGTAGCCGTCGCGGTCTCAACAGTGGTGGTCATTTATCGGTCACTCCCCGCGGTCGCGTCGGCCAGGGCGCTCGCGCCACCGACGATCTCGCTGATTTCCTGGGTGATTTCGGCCTGGCGGGCCGCGTTGGCAAGACGGGAGAGCGTGTCGATCAGCTCACCCGCGTTGTCGGTGGCCGACTTCATCGCGCGCCGCGTGGCGGCGTGCTTCGAAGCGGCCGACTGGAGCAGCGCGTTGTAGATGCGGCTCTCCACGTAGCGCGGCAGCAGGGCGTCGAGGACGTCCTCCGCGGAGGGCTCGAAGTCGTACAGCGGAAGGATCTCGTCCTTCTGCCGCGTCTGCTCCGCCACCTCCTCGAGGCGCAGCGGCAGCAGCCGGGCGTCGACCGCCGTCTGCGTCATCATCGAGACGAACTCGGTGTAGACGATGTGGAGTTCGTCCACGCCGCCGTTCGCCGTCTCCTGCTCGATGGCCTCGATCAGAGGCGCCGCCACCTTCTTGGCGTCCGCGTACGTGGGCTCGTCGGTGAAGCCCGTCCACGACTCCGCGATCTTGCGCTCACGGAAGTTGTAGTGGGCGATACCACGCCGGCCGACGATGTAGGCGTCGACCCGCTTGCCCTCGCGCTCCAGGCGCTCGGTCAACTGCTCCGCGGCCTTGATGGCGTTGGCGTTGAAGGCGCCGGCCAGACCGCGGTCGCTCGTGAGGAGCAGGACCGCGGCACGGGTCGGGTTCTCCGCCTCCGTGGTCAGCGGGTGCTTGGTGTTCGAACCGGTGCCGACCGCCGTGACCGCGCGGGTCAGTTCCTGCGCGTACGGCGTGGAGGCCGCCACCTTGCGCTGCGCCTTGACGACGCGCGAGGCGGCGATCATCTCCATCGCCTTGGTGATCTTCTTGGTCGCGGTGACGGATCGGATGCGACGCTTGTAGACCCGGAGCTGGGCTCCCATGAGTCAGGTCCTTCCTTACGTCACTTGGCGGCAGCGGCCGGGGTGTCCTCGCCGAGCAGCTTGCCGTCGCTCGTCTCGAACTGCTTCTTGAACGCCGCGACCGCGTCCGCGATGGCCTGGATCGTGTCGTCGGACATCTTGGCGCCCTCCTTGATGGAGGTCATGAGGCCCTGCTCCTTGCGGTGCAGGTACTCCAGCAGCTCCTTCTCGAAGCGGCGGACGTCGGCGACCGGAACGTCGTCCATGCGGCCGGTGGTGCCGGCCCAGATCGAGACGACCTGGTCCTCGGTGGCCATCGGCTCGTACTGGTTCTGCTTCAGCAGCTCGACCATGCGCTGACCGCGCTCCAGCTGGGCCTTGGAGGCCGCGTCCAGGTCGGAACCGAAGGCGGCGAACGCCTCCAGCTCACGGAACTGGGCGAGGTCCACACGCAGGCGGCCGGAGACCTGGCGCATCGCCTTGTGCTGGGCGGAACCACCGACTCGGGAGACGGAGATACCGACGTTCAGCGCGGGACGCTGACCGGCGTTGAACAGGTCCGACTCCAGGAAGCACTGGCCGTCGGTGATGGAGATGACGTTGGTCGGGATGAACGCCGAGACGTCGTTGGCCTTGGTCTCGACGATCGGCAGACCGGTCATCGAACCGGCACCCATGTCGTCGGAGAGCTTGGCGCAGCGCTCCAGCAGCCGGGAGTGCAGGTAGAAGACGTCACCCGGGTAGGCCTCGCGGCCCGGCGGGCGGCGCAGCAGCAGGGAGACGGCACGGTAGGCGTCGGCCTGCTTCGACAGGTCGTCGAAGATGATCAGGACGTGCTTGCCCTGGTACATCCAGTGCTGGCCGATCGCGGAACCGGTGTACGGCGCCAGGTACTTGAAGCCGGCCGGGTCGGACGCCGGGGCGGCGACGATGGTCGTGTACTCCAGGGCGCCGTTCTCCTCCAGCGCGCGGCGCACCGACGCGATGGTGGAGCCCTTCTGGCCGATGGCGACGTAGATGCAGCGGACCTGCTTGCTCGGGTCGCCGGTGCGCCAGTTGTCGCGCTGGTTGATGATCGTGTCGACGGCCAGGGCGGTCTTGCCGGTCTGACGGTCGCCGATGATCAGCTGGCGCTGGCCGCGGCCGATCGGGGTCATGGCGTCGACGGCCTTGTAGCCGGTCTCCATCGGCTCGTGCACCGACTTGCGCTGCATGACCGTGGGGGCCTGCAGCTCGAGGGCGCGGCGGCCCTCGGTCTCGATCTCGCCGAGGCCGTCGATCGGGTTGCCGAGCGGGTCCACCACGCGGCCGAGGTAGCCCTCGCCGACGGCGACGGACAGGACCTCACCGGTACGGGTGACCGGCTGGCCCTCCTCGATGCCGCTGAACTCACCGAGGACGATGGCACCGATCTCGCGCTCCTCGAGGTTGAGGGCGAGGCCGAGGGTGCCGTCCTCGAACTTCAGCAGCTCGTTGGCCATGGCCGAGGGCAGGCCCTCGACCTTCGCGATGCCGTCGCCGGCAAGGGTGACCGTTCCGACCTCCTCGCGCGAGGCCGCGTCCGGCTTGTACGACTGGACGAAGTTCTCCAGCGCGTCCCGGATCTCCTCCGGCCGGATCGTGAGCTCCGCCATCTGGGTTCCCTGCTCTCCTTGTTGGGCCCGAAGTTTCACTTGGGGGGTGTTCCACGAGTTCGGGACTCCCCCCAATAAGAGGTGAATCCTCTGCACGGCCCAACCAGGGCCGTCGTGTACGTCTTGCGTGTTGAGTTGCTGCTAGCTCGCCAGGCGGCGGGCGGCGTCGTCGAGCCGGTCCGCGAGGGAGCCGTTGATCGTCTCGTCGCCGACCTGCACCCGGATCCCGCCGATCAGCTCGGGGTCCACGTCGATGTTGAGGTGCATCTGACGGCCGTAGAGCTTGGCGAGGGCGGCGCCGAGGCGCTGCTTCTGCCGGTCGCTCAGCGGGACCGCCGTGGTGACGACGGCGACCAGGCGGTTGCGACGGTCGGCGGCGAGCTTGGACAGGGACTCCAGTCCCGTCTCCAGGCTACGTCCCCGCGGCGCGGTCACGAGGCGCGTCACCAGACGCTCGGTGGCCGGCTTCGCCCGGCCGCCGAGCAGCCGGTGCAGCAGCTCGACCTTGGCCGAGGTGCCCGCGGCCCGGTCGGTCAGCGCCGAGCGCAGCTCGGTGCTGGAGGAGATGATCCGGCCGAAGCGGAACAGCTCGTCCTCGACGTCGTCGAGCGTGCCGGTCCGCTGGGCGGCGGTGAGGTCGGCGAGGTTCGCCAGCTCCTCCAGCGCGTCCACCAGGTCGCGCGACTGCGACCAGCGCGAGCGCACGATGCCGGCCACCAGGTCCGCGGCCTCGCCGCCGACCTGGCCGCCGAGCAGCCGCTGGACCAGCGTGGCCTTGGCGTCGCCGGGCTGCGCCGGGTCGGTGAGGACCCGGCGCAGGCCGGCCTCGCGGTCGAGCAGCGCGGTGACGGCCGCCAGCTCGTCGGCGAGCTTCGCGGCGTCGACGGACGTGGAGTCCGTCAGCGCGTCCAGGCGCTCACGTGCGGCGGTCAGAGCTTCGCGGCTCGCTCCGGTCATCGCGCGGCCTCGGCCTTCTCCTCGAGCTCGTCGAGGAAGCGGTCGATCACGCGGCTCTGCCGGGCGTGGTCCTCGAGGGACTCACCGACGAGCTTGCCGGCCAGCTCGGTGGCGAGCTTGCCGACGTCCTGGCGGAGCACGGACGCGGCGGCCTTGCGGTCGGCGTCGATCTGGGCGTGGCCGGCGGCGACGATCTCCTCGCGCTGACGCTGGCCCTCGGCCCGCATCTCGGCGATGAGCGTGGCGCCCTGCTCCTGCGCCTCCTGGCGCAGGCGCGCGGCCTCGTGCCGGGCTTCGGCGAGCTGGGCCTTGTACTGCTCGAGGACGCTCTGGGCCTCGACCTTCATGGCCTCGGCCTCTTCGATACCGCCTTCGATCGCCGCGCGGCGCTCCTCCAGAACCTTGTTGATGTTCGGCAGGAGCTTCTTCCCGAGGAAGAAGAAGACGATGGCGAAGGTGACGAGGCCGACGACCAGCTCGGGGCCGGGCGGGATCAGAGGATTCTGCTGCTCCTCCGCCGCCAGCTGCACCAGCTGCTGTGTCAGCTGCATGTCATCAGTGCCTTTCCCTGAATGGGTGGGGTCGTCCGCCGCGGTTTACTTGTAGGTGTAAACGAACGGCATGACGATGCCGATGAGGGCGAGCGCCTCACAGAAGGCGAAGCCCAGGATCTGGTTGGCACGGATCAGACCGGCGGCCTCGGGCTGGCGGGCGAGCGCCTGGGTGCCGTTGCCGAAGATGATGCCGATGCCGATGCCGGGACCGATGGCGGCGAGGCCGTAGCCGACGGAGGCGATGGAGCCGGTGACGGCGGCAAGGGTCTCAGTGGCAGCCATGCTGATTCTTCCTTCTCTTTCAAGGACCGGTGGGGGTTGGCCACCGGACGTCTGTGACGGGGCGGTGCGGGACGGTGGCTCAGTGGTGCTCGGCGAGAGCGCCCTGAACGTAGGAGCAGGCCAGGAGGACGAAGACGTACGCCTGGACGGCCTGGACGAAGAGCTCGAACAGGATCATGACCATCGCCATGACGAACGAGACGGCGCCGGCCGCGATCAGCCAGCTGTTCATCAGGTACCAGCTGGCGACGGTGAACATCACGAGCAGCAGGTGGCCGGCGAACATGTTGGCGAACAGTCGCACCGCGTGCGTGAACGGGCGGACCAGGACGTTCGAGAAGAACTCGATGACCACCACGAGCGGCAGCACCGCGCCGAGCGACTTGTCGTAGCCGGTGAGGTTCTTGAAGCCGCCGGCGAAACCGTGCTTCTTGAACGTCAGGACCATCCAGGTCACGTAGACGATCGCGGCCATGGCGGCCGGGTAGGCGATGATCGACGTCACCGGGAACTGGGCGACCGGGATGATCGACCAGAGGTTCATGATCCAGACGAAGAAGAAGATCGAGACCATGAGCGGGACGTACTTCTCGCCCTCGCGCTTGCCGAGCGTCTCGTAGACGATGCCGCGGCGGACGAAGTCGTAGCCCGCCTCGCCGACCATCTGCAGCTTGCCGGGAACCACCTTGGCCTTGCTGAAGGCGGCCCAGAAGAAGCCGACCACGACCAGCGAGGTGACGATGGCGAGCAGCATCGGCTTGTCGAAGTCGTAGCCGCCGACCGTGAACATCGGCTTGAAGATGAAGGAGTGGAGGCCCGGCGACGGGAAGCCGCAGCCGTTTTCGGCGAAGACGCGGCAACTCCAGTCAAAGGCGAGCGTGGTCTGGTCAGCACTCACCGCGGGCTCCTTCGGCGTGGCGCATGGATACGGCAACCTCGTTGTGTCGGCGCGGCGGGCAGCCGCGGGTCGGCACCGGACTGGTGTTACGGATGTGGGGGCGGCCGGCGGGCATCGAGCCTCGCGATCGAGCAGGCGTCAGCTCAGATGCCCGCGCCCGCGATGCCGCAGTTGGCACCGGACGATAGCAGGCGATCACACACGTCTTTATCGCGGCCCTACCCCTCACGACGAGGACCCTGACTTCTCGGACTTGTCGCGCTTGTCGGAGTCCGGTTCGACGTAGAAGATCTTGGACTTCATGTGCGCACGCGCCTGCGCCGCCATCCATACGACGGTCGCGGCGACGAGCGAGAACGCGAAGGCCCTGGCACTGAAGAGCGTCGTGCCCTTGAAGACGGCCAAGAAGATCATGAGCAGCAGGAGTTGGGCGACGTAGAGCATGAGGCCCATGGCCTGGAAGAGCTGCGGCAGCGACTTCGCCGTCCACTGCAGCACGTAGAGGCCGATCCCCATGTACAGGATGGCCAGGGCTACGCCGACGACGGCCCCGACCGCGCCCTTCCCGCCCGCGACCGCGCCACTGACCGCCACCGCGACCACACCGGCAGCTGCGGTGGGTACTGCGGTGTGCAGTAGGTTCCGGACGTCATTGGACGGCATGGCGGCAACTCCGCTTTTCACAGGGGGCAGGGGTGTCGTCATGGACGAGCGTAGTCCCCGGTTCGGACGAGGATCCTCCACACCAAGGGCCCCTCGCACTCGGGTCCTTCGGCTGTATCCGGGGTTCTCGTGAACGGTATCACAAACTATTTGATGAGGTCTTTACCTGCTGGGTGTGCTGGCTGTCACACATGAGAGTTAAAGCGCCCGTCTGTGCAAAAAGCGGGTCAAGTTGTCTGGTATTGCGGGCTTTTGCACTCCCACGAGATGGCAACGCTTTAGTCAGATTCTTACCTTGGGCGTCAGCGTGACGTTCCCGCTCCGCGTCCGTCGAGTACGCGCGAACGGGCGCTCACAGCGGTCGCTCCGTTGACCCCCGCCACTCCGGCAACGACCGGCGCGGAGTGCCCGCGAGCCGCCTGGGCCCCGTGTGCCTCGGCAGCCTCGCAGGCCTCGGCGGACTCCTGCGCCTCCCGGACCGGCGCCCCGACCGTCGCCGGCGTCCCGGCGTCCGGGGCCATGCCCGCGCGACGGCGGTCCCGCCGGTAGCGCGGCGGCACGAACGCCTCCGCCCAGTGCGGGGCGCGCGGCGTGAACCGCGGCAGCAGGAGCAGCACCAGCCCGATGAAGCTGAGGACGACGACGCCCAGCACGATCCACATCGACGCCGAGTTCACCGAGTAGGCCAGCGCCCCGAAGCCGATCAGGGCCGCCCAGAAATACATGATCAGCACGGCCCGGCTGTGCGAGTGGCCGATCTGGAGCAGCCGGTGGTGCAGATGCCCCCGGTCCGCCGCGAACGGCGACTGGCCGCGCCAGGTGCGCCGCACCACCGCGAAGACGAAGTCGGAGGCCGGGATGGCGATGATCGTCAGCGGCAGCAGCAGCGGGATGTAGACCGGCACCATCTGGTGCACCGCGTTGCGCTCGGAACCGGCGAACAGGTTCATCACGTCCGGATCCACCTGCCCGGTCACCGAGATGGCGCCCGCCGCCAGCACCAGGCCGATCAGCATCGACCCGGAGTCCCCCATGAAGATCCGCGCGGGATGCATGTTGTGCGGCAGGAAACCCAGGCACATGCCCATCAGCACGGCCGCGAAGAGCGTCGCGGGGGCGGCGGCCTCGATGCCGTACGAGTACCAGATCCGGTAGGCGTACATGAAGAACGCGGCGGCGGCGATGCACACCATGCCGGCGGCCAGCCCGTCCAGGCCGTCGACGAAGTTGACCGCGTTGATCGTGATGACCACCAGGGCCACCGTCAGCAGGGTGCCCTGCCACTGGGTGAGCGCCACCGTGCCGACACCGGGCACCGGCAGCCACAGGATCGTCAGACCCTGCATGACCATCACACCGGCGGCGATCATCTGGCCGCCCAGCTTGATCAGGGCGTCGATCTCGAACTTGTCGTCCAGGACACCGATCAGCCAGATCAGCGCGGCCCCGGAGAGCAGCGCGCGCGGCTCGTTCGACTTCTCGAAGACCTCGTTGAGGTTGGTGAGGTGGTCGGCGACCAGCAGACCCGCGCACATGCCGAAGAACATCGCGATCCCGCCGAGCCGGGGGGTGGGTTCCCGGTGCACGTCGCGGGCCCGGATCTCCGGCATCGCCCCCGCCACGATCGCGAACTTCCGCACCGGCCCGGTCAGCAGGTACGTCACGGCGGCCGTGATGCAGAGCGTCAGCAGGTATTCACGCACGGGCTTCCCCACAGGTCTCGCTGGCCATCTCAGCCCCACACCCTAGCGACGCGGGCATATGTATGGGGACTGCCGGGTAGCGACGATGGTTGCACGTGTGGCTGTGCACGGCTCCGGCGGGCCGTGCACGTCCGTGCGCCTACCCCGTCCCGGGCGTCTCAGGCCCCGTCCCGCCCGTCCCCGGCCCTGGCCGCGCACGGGCGGACGTCTCAGACGGGATATGGCGGGAACCGTACGGTGAGTTCGCGCACGTCCTCACGGGCGCGCGCCGCGTCGAGCTCCCCGCGCAGCACCTTGCCGAAGAGCACGGCGATCCGCTGCATCTCCTCCTCTCCCATGCCCTGCGTGGTCACCGCGGCGGTGCCCAGGCGCAGCCCGCGCGCATCGGCGTGGGGCAGCGGGCAGCAGTCCAGCACCATCCCGGCGGCGGCCAGCCGCCCGCGCGCGGCGCGCCCGTCGATGCCGAGGGGCGCCGGGTCGGCGGTGATCAGGTGGGTGTCGGTACCGCCGGTGGTGATGCTCAGCCCCTCCACGGCCAGGTGCGCCGCCAGCACATGCGCGTTGGCGACCACCTGGTGGGCGTAGGCGGCGAAGGCGGGGGTGCCCGCCTCGGCGAACGCCACGGCCTTCGCGGCGATGGTGTGCATCTGGGCGCCGCCCTGGGTGAAGGGGAACACCGCCCGGTCGACGCGCTCGGCCAGCTCGCTCCCGCACAGGATCATCCCGCCGCGCGGCCCGCGCAGCACCTTGTGGGTGGTGGCGCACACCACGTCGGCGTAGGGGACGGGACTGGGCGCCGCTTTCCCGGCGACCAGCCCTATCGGGTGTGCGGCGTCGGCGATCAGATAGGCGCCCACCTCGTCGGCGACCGACCGGAAGAAGGCGTAGTCGATGTGGCGCGGGTAGGCGATCGACCCGCACACGATCGCCTTGGGCCGGTGCGTACGGGCCAGGGTGCGCACCTGGTCGTGGTCGATGAGGCCGGTCTCGGCGTCGACGCCGTAGCCGACGAAGTCGAACCAGCGCCCCGAGAAGTTGGCGGGCGAGCCGTGGGTGAGGTGACCGCCGTAGGGCAGCCCGAGCGCGAGCACGGTGTCCCCGGGGCGCAGCAGCGCCGCGTAGGCGGCGAGCACCGCGGACGACCCGGAGTGCGACTGCACGTTGGCGTGGTCGGCGCCGAACAGCGTCCTGGCCCGCTCCACGGCGAGCCGTTCGGCCATGTCGACGATCTCGCAGCCGCCGTGGTGCCGGGCGGCCGGGTACCCCTCGGCGTACTTGTTCGCCAGCGGCGAGCCGAGCGCGGCCAGCACCGCGGGCGAGTTGAAGTTCTCCGCGGCGATCAGTTGCAGGGTGGTCGTCTGCCGCTCCAGCTCCGCCAGCAGGATGTCGGCCACTGCGGGGTCCTGCCGCCGCAGGAGATCGGCCTCGAGGGCAGGGATGACCGACATGGTGGTCTCCGGACGGTCGACGGTGACGTACGTCCAATGTAGGTCCGCCCAGGACCCCGCGCGCGGCCGTTACCCCTCACGGCCCCCCGGTCACCCCGGAGACCCTCCCTACGGCCCACAGGGGCACCCTCGGACGGCTCCACGGACCCGGCTCGCCCCGCGGCAGGCCGGGGCCGGGCGCGTACCCGGCGCCCGCCCGGCCTCAGGTCCGCGCGGGTACCCCCGTCAAGGCCGTGACGACCGGGTCCAGGGCCTCGTGTATCTCGTCGCCGATGGAGCGGAAGAACGGCAGGGGGGCGCCGTAGGGGTCGTAGACCTCGTCGGCCTCGACGCTGGGGGCCAGAAGCCACCCGCGTAGAGCGGCGGCGGCGCGGACCAGGGCCCGTGCGCGTTCCACCACGCCGTCCTCCAGGGGAGGCAGCGTGGCCAGATCTATCGACTTCACCAGGCGGGTGAACTCTTTCAGCGTGAAGGTGCGCAGGCCGGCCGAGTGCCCCATGGAGATGACCTGGGCACGGTGGTCGCGGGTCGCGGTCAGCACCAGGTCGGCCCGGATCACGTGTTCGTCCAGCAGTTCGCGGCCCACGAAGCCGGAGGCGTCCGCGCCGAAGTCCGCGAGGACCGTCTCGGCGTTGGCCTCCATGGGCGCGCCCTCGTGCCCCCAGGTCCCCGCGCTCTCCACGATGAGGCCGCCGCCGGCCGGGTCGCCGAGCCGGACCGCCAGGAAATGGCGGGTCAGCCGCTCGGTGATGGGCGAGCGGCACACGTTGCCGGTGCTGACGTGGAGGATGCGGAAGGTGTCGCCGGGCGGGCCGGACTGCGCCGGGATCCCCGTCTCGTGCTCCTCGCCTATACCACGCCCCGCTTCAGGGGCCGTCAATTCGCCACCTCGAGGTCGGGTACGACCTTCCGCAGCTCCTCCGGCGACAGCGCGCCCTCACGGAGCAGCACGGGCACCTCGCGGGTGACGTCGACGATGGAGGACGGAACGTTGCCGGGGGTGGGGCCGCCGTCGAGGTAGACGGAGACGGAGTCGCCGAGCATCTCCTGCGCGGCGTCGCAGTTCTCCGGCGCGGGGTGGCCGGTGAGGTTGGCCGAGGACACGGCCATCGGGCCGACCTCGGTGAGCAGTTCGATCGCGACGGGGTGCAGGGGCATCCGGACGGCCACCGTGCCGCGGGTGTCGCCCAGATCCCACTGGAGCGACGGCTGGTGCTTCGCGATCAGCGTCAGCGCGCCCGGCCAGAACGCGTCGACCAGCTCCCAGGCCATCTCGGAGAAGCTCGTGACCAGCCCGTGCAGCGTGTTCGGGGAGCCGATGAGGACGGGCGTGGGCATGGTGCGGCCTCGGCCCTTGGCGGCGAGCAGGTCGGCCACGGCCTCGGAGGAGAACGCGTCGGCACCGATGCCGTACACGGTGTCGGTCGGCAGCACCACGAGTTCGCCCCGGCGGACGGCGGACGCGGCTTCGCGCAGACCCGTCACGCGGTCGGTCGCGTCGTTGGTGTCGTATCGCCGTGCCATTGTCAGCGGGCCTCCTCGTACACGTACTGCTGGCTTGAAGTCCTGGTGGGCGCGGTCACGGCAGCGCCTTGCGGGCAGTGGCGAACCGCGGCCGGTTGTTGAGGTCGGGTCGGTCGGCCGCGTCCGCCCAGCCCCGCTCCTCGGTGAAGATCCACGGCACCTGGCCGCCCTGGGTGTCGGCGTGCTCGATCACCACGACCCCGCCGGGCCGCAGCAGCCGGTGCGCGGTGCGCTCGATGCCGCGGATCAGCTCCAGGCCGTCCTCACCCGAGAACAGCGCCATCTCCGGGTCGTAGTCGCGTGCCTCCGGCGCCACGTACTCCCATTCGGTGAGCGGGATGTACGGCGGGTTGGAGATGACGAGGTCGACCTGGCCGTCGAGGTCCGGGAAGGCGGTCAGGGCGTCGCCCTGGCGCAGGTCGACCCGGGACCCCTCCATGTTCTTGCGGGTCCACGTCAGCGCCTCCTCGCTCAGCTCCACGGCGTGCACGCGCGAGCGGGGCACCTCCTGGGCCAGGGCGAGGGCGATCGCGCCCGAGCCGGTGCACAGGTCGACGATGCACGGCTCCACCACGTCCATGGCGCGCACGGCGTCTATGGCCCAGCCCACCACCGACTCGGTCTCGGGGCGCGGCACGAACACGCCCGGCCCGACCTGGAGCTCCAGGTAGCGGAAGTAGGCCCGCCCGGTGATGTGCTGGAGCGGCTCGCGCTGCTCGCGCCGGGCGACGACCTCCCAGTACCGGGCGTCGAAGTCGGCGTCCGGCACGGAGTGCAACTGGCTCCGCTTGACGCCGTGCACGAACGCGGCGAGTTCCTCGGCGTCGTTGCGCGGCGAGGGCACGCCGGCGTCGGCCAGCCGCTGGGTGGCCTGCGCCACCTCAGCGAGCAGCACGCTGCGGGGGCCTGGGGGTCGCCCCCCAAATTCTTGCTGCACGCTGGTCCTCCGTGCTCGGTACTCGTCCGTACGTTCCCTGCGTTCGGTCCGTACGTGCCTTGCGGGCCTCGCCGGTGCTCAGGCCGCCGCGAGCTTGGCGGCCGAGTCCGCGTCGACGCAGGCCTGGATCACCGCGTCGAGCTCGCCGTCCAGGACCTGGTCCAGGTTGTACGCCTTGAAGCCGACCCGGTGGTCCGAGATGCGGTTCTCCGGGAAGTTGTAGGTACGGATCTTCTCGGAGCGGTCGACGGTGCGGACCTGGCTGCGGCGGGCGTCGGCGGCCTCCTTCTCCGCCTCCTCCTGCGCCATGGCGAGGAGCCTGGAGCGCAGGATACGCATCGCCTGCTCCTTGTTCTGCAGCTGGCTCTTCTCGTTCTGGCAGGAGGCCACGACCCCGGTGGGCAGGTGCGTGATGCGCACCGCGGAGTCGGTGGTGTTCACGGACTGCCCACCCGGCCCGGAGGACCGGTAGACGTCGATGCGCAGGTCGTTGGGGTTGATCTCGACGTCGACCTCCTCGGCCTCCGGCGTGACCAGCACACCGGCCGCGGAGGTGTGGATACGGCCCTGGGACTCGGTGGCCGGCACGCGCTGCACGCGGTGCACGCCGCCCTCGTACTTCAGCCGCGCCCACACGCCCTGGCCGGGCTCGGACTGCCCGCGGGCCTTCACCGCGACCTGGACGTCCTTGTAGCCGCCCAGCTCGGACTCGGTGGCGTCGATGATCTCGGTCTTCCAGCCGACGCGCTCGGCGTAGCGCAGGTACATCCGCAGCAGGTCGCCGGCGAACAGCGCGGACTCGTCGCCGCCGGCACCGGCCTTGATCTCCAGGATGACGTCCTTGTCGTCGCTGGGGTCGCGCGGGATGAGCAGGAAGCGCAGCTTCTCGGTCAGTTCCTCGCGGTGCTGGTCCAGCTCCTTGACCTCGGCGGCGAAGTCGGGGTCGTCGGCGGCCAGTTCGCGCGCGGTCTCGATGTCGTCGCCCGTCTGCTTCCAGGAGCGGTACGTGGCGACGATCGGGGTGAGCTCGGCGTACCGCTTGTTCAGCCTGCGCGCGTTGGCCTGGTCGGCGTGGACCGACGGGTCGGCGAGCTTCTTCTCCAGGTCGGCGTGCTCGGCGACGAGCTCCTCGACGGCCTCGAACATCTTTCGGCTCCTGATACTGCGGGGGGTGGGGAAGGGCGGGCGACCAAAAACGCCGGTCCCGGCATACCCCGGCAAAGGGGTACGGCCGTGGACCGGCGAAAAGGGGCTCGCTACTTCTTGGAGCCGGCGGCAGCCTTGCCGAAGCGGGCCTCGAAGCGGGCCACACGGCCACCGGTGTCGAGGATCTTCTGCTTGCCCGTGTAGAACGGGTGGCACTCGGAGCAGACCTCGGCCCGGATGGTGCCGGACTCGATGGTGCTGCGGGTGGTGAACGACGCGCCGCAGGTGCAGCTGACCTGCGTCTCGACGTACGCGGGGTGGATGTCGCGCTTCAAGGTGTCTCCTAGGTTTCGGGAGGGCGCCGGGTCGCCGCCGCGGGATGCGGGGACGTGAACCGGAGCCGACGTACCAGTCTGCCAGGACTGGCGCCTTCTTCCCAAACCGGGGGGCGGGCTCGTTTGTTCCCGGCGGGGACGCCCGGCGGGGTGCCCCGTGGCCCCTCGGTTTTCAGCCCGTCACGACGCCCTTCGCCTTGCCGGTCGCCGTGCCCTCCGTGGCCGCCGCGGGGATCGGCCGGTCGTTCTTCAGGGCGTCCCAGACCAGCTGGGCCTTGGACTTCTCGATGACCACGCGGTTGGGGTTCGCGGGGTCGTACTGGACCGGCATGGTGACCATGTTCATGCCAGAGGCGCTGATGCCCTTCAGGCCGTCGGCGAAGGAGATCAGGGAGTTCACCGAGCCGAGGTCGGAGTCGGTGGTGACGGCACTGGTCGCGGTGTCGGCGAGGTCGTAGAGCTTCTTGGGGCTGGTGAACAGGCCGACGTGCTTGACCTGGTCGACCAGGGCCTTGACGAAGGCCTGCTGGAGCTGGATGCGGCCCAGGTCGGAGCCGTCGCCCACCCCGTGCCGGGTGCGCACCAGGCCGAGGGCCTGCTGCCCGCTGAGCGTGTGCGTGCCCGCGTCGAGGTGCAGGTGGCTGTCGGGGTCGTGGATGGTCCGCGTCGTGGTGACCTGGACGCCGCCGAGCTCGTCGACGAGCTTCTGGAAGCCTCGGAAGTCGACCTCCAGGTAGTGGTCCATCCGCATCCCGGTGAGCGATTCCACGGTCTTGACGGCGCAGGTGGCGCCGCCGGTGGAGTACGCCTCGTTGAACATCACGCCGTGTGCGGCCGGGTGCGTGCCGCCCTTGGCGTCGGTGCACTCGGGGCGGTCCACGAGGGTGTCCCGCGGCACGGAGACCACGGCGGCCTTCTTGTGGCCCGCGTACACGTGCACGATCATCGCCGTGTCGGAGCGGGCGCTGCCGTCGTCGGTGCCGCCGCCCAGCTTCCTGTTGCCGCCGCTACGCGTGTCGGAGCCCAGGACCAGGATGTTCTCGGAGCCGTTGTCGGCCTTGCCGGGGCGATCGGTGCCGAGGGCCTGGTTGATGTCGACCGTCTTGAGGTTGTCGTTGAGCTTGAAGTAGAGGTAGCCGGCACCGGTGCCGCCGAGCACGACGATCCCCGCGGCGGCCCAGACCGTGGCCGTCAGCGCCCGGCGCCGCGTGGTGGGCGGCCTGCGGCGGCGGCCCTTGGCGGCCCGGCGGCGGGGGGTGGTGCTGTTCTTCCCGGGTATTCCCGGGCCCGGCGTGCTCTCGGCGGACATGCGCTCCTCGGTTCTCGTATCCGGTCGGTTACCCCCTGTTTTCAGGGTCAGGCCCCGATCTGTCCCGGTCGTGCCGTCCTCGGTGAGAAGGACCGTACGCACCATCGTCGCTCGTACGGTCAGACGGGGGAACTCGGGCAAGGGTTGCACAGCACCCTGTGCGGATCGTGCCCGGCTCCCGTGGCGGACCTCTCGCCTGCCGTCCCCGGTGTGCCAGCGGCCGTGCGCACACCGAAGGGCCGCCCCCGTGACGGGAGCGGCCCTCAGGACGGACGCGGCGGTGCCGGCGGACGGCATCAGCCGAAGAGGTTGAAGACTCCCCAGCCGCCGCCGACCTTCACCCGGCTCTTGAACGTCGACGTGCCGGACAGACCCGTGCCCTTGTAGATCCACATCACACCGGACCCGTCCCGCGCCAGCAGGTCGGGCTTGCCGTCGCCGGTGTAGTCGCCGGCGGTGGCGAAGGCGTTGTAGACGCTCCAGCCGCCCCCGACCCTGACCCGGGTGCCCAGGGCCGGCGAGGCCTTCCCGGTGCCCGGGTACAGCCACAGCACGCCGGAGCCGTCCCGCGCCAGCAGGTCGGGCTTGCCGTCGTTGTTGTAGTCGCCCTTGCCGGTGATGGTGTACGAGGACCAGCCGCCGCCGATCCTCACCCGGGTGCCGAACACCCCGTTGCCCTTGCCCGGGTAGAGCCACAGGACGCCGTACTTGTCCTTGGCGACCAGGTCGGGCAGGGCGTCGCCGGAGAGGTCACCGGGAACCCGGATGTCCTTCATGACGTTCCAGCCCCCGCCGACGCGGATCGACTCGTAACTGTCGGTCCCGTTGAACGCGAAGTCGTACAGGGTGCCGTCCGGGGTGCGGTACAGGTAGTCCTGGTAGAAGTCGCGGTTCAGGTCGGCCTGGCGCACCAGGCTCAGCCCGCTCCAGTTCCCGAGCGAGACGCGGTTGCCCAGGTAGGGCCACTTGTCCCCGAGTGAGTAGTACTCGTAGGCCGTGCCGTCGGACGCGCGGCGGGCGAACAGGTCCGCCAGACCGTCGAAGTCCAGGTCGGTGTCGTCGATGCGCGCGTTGACCGGGCCGGCGTAGGAGCGGGTCTTGGCGAAGACGCTGTAGGCGCCCGTCTCGACGCAGTCCTCGACGCCCCACGACACGACACCGGCGATCCTGCCGTTGACCACGAGCGGGCCGCCCGAGTCGCCGTTGCACGGGGAGACGGTACCGGCGTCCTGGCCGGTGGCCGGGTTGCCGGCGCAGACCATCTGGCCGGGCACGAAGTCGGATCCGTAGTACCCGGTGCAGGCGGAGTCCGACCGCACCGGCACGGTCGCCTTCTTCAGCGTCAGCGACAGGTCGTTGCTGGTGGAGCTGGTGCGTCCCCAGCCGTACACCGTCGCCGGGGTGCCGTTGGCGTACGAGGCCGTGTCCGAGCTCGACGTCAGCTGGAGCGTCTTGTACGGCAGCGCCTCGGTCAGGGTCAGCACCGCGAGGTCACCGCCCGCGGTGGTGGCCGGCTTGTAGGTGGGGTTCACCCACTGGCGCCACACGCCGGCGACCCGGCCGCCGTGCAGGTCGCTGCCGTCCGGCAGCTGGCTGGTGCCGGCCAGGACGGCGCCGTTCTCCGCCCAGTCCAGGCCGTACACGCAGTGCGCGGCGGTCAGGACCTTCGTCGGCGCCACCAGGGTGCCGCCGCAGAAGTAGCCCTCGTCGTCGGAGGTGTCCGCGGTGCCCTTGTCGTCGTAGTAGTGCAGCTGCACCATCCACGGCGCCTCGCTGAGGGACGCGGCCGTACCGCCGATGATCTTCGGGTCGACGGTGCCGGACGACGCCGTCGGACTCGCGCCGTCCGTCGGCTCCGTGGTGGGAGCGGCGGCCGTGTCGTCCTTCAGCGCGGTCTCGGAGCCGTGGATCCGTGCCAGCAGTTCGGCCTGAGAGGCGCTGGGCCTCTCGGTGACCTTCTGGGACGGGACGGGAGTCCCGCCGGATGCCTGGGCGGGAGCGGCCGCGAGGACCGCGCCTCCCAGGGCGAGCGCGGCAGCGGCCGCGGGGAGACCCAGATGGGGTCTTCGGGAAAGAGATGCCACTCAGTTCTCCTGTCGGCATGATCTGCTCGCGTGGAGGAGAACCCAGCGACGCGGAGCGGTCGAAGGCAGCACCGACCAGCCCCGCATGGGCGTATCCGAAAATACGTTCCCCCCCACTTCGGTGCGCCGATCCTACAAGCACGAAGTCCCGCCCCATCACACAGGTATGGGGCGGGACTTCTTCGGGCAGCGTCGCGGACGACGGGCCTCGGACCGGTGGCTCAGTCGCCGTTGCCGGGGGCCGGGGTCGTCTTCTGGATCTGCATCAGGAACTCGACGTTCGACTTGGTCTGCTTCATCTTGTCGAGCAGCAGCTCGATCGCCTGCTGCTGGTCGAGCGCGTGCAGCACCCGGCGCAGCTTCCAGACGATGGACAGCTCCTCGTTGCCGAGCAGGATCTCTTCCTTGCGGGTACCGGACGCGTCCACGTCCACCGCCGGGAAGATGCGCTTGTCGGCGAGCTTCCGGTCGAGCTTGAGCTCCATGTTGCCGGTGCCCTTGAACTCCTCGAAGATCACCTCGTCCATGCGGGACCCGGTGTCCACCAGCGCGGTGGCGAGGATGGTCAGCGAACCGCCGTCCTCGATGTTGCGGGCCGCACCGAAGAAGCGCTTCGGCGGGTACAGGGCGGTGGAGTCGACACCACCGGACAGGATGCGGCCGGAGGCCGGGGCGGCCAGGTTGTAGGCGCGGCCCAGTCGGGTGATCGAGTCCAGCAGGACGACCACGTCGTGACCCAGCTCCACCAGGCGCTTGGCACGCTCGATGGCGAGCTCGGCGACGGTGGTGTGGTCCTCGGCCGGCCGGTCGAAGGTCGAGGAGATGACCTCGCCCTTGACCGACCGCTGCATGTCGGTGACCTCTTCCGGACGCTCGTCGACGAGGACGACCATCAGGTGGCACTCGGGGTTGTTGTGGGTGATCGCGTTGGCGATCGCCTGCATGATCATGGTCTTGCCGGTCTTCGGCGGGGCCACGATCAGACCGCGCTGACCCTTGCCGATCGGCGACACCAGGTCGATGATCCGGGTGGTCAGCACGCCCGGGTCGGTCTCCAGACGGAGCCGGTCCTGCGGGTAGAGCGGGGTCAGCTTGTTGAACTCCGGGCGGCCGCGGCCGTGTTCGGGCGCCATGCCGTTGACGGAGTCCAGGCGGACCAGCGCGTTGAACTTCTCGCGGCGCTCGCCCTCCTTGGGCTGGCGCACGGCACCGGTGATGTGGTCGCCCTTGCGCAGGCCGTTCTTGCGGACCTGGGCGAGGGAGACGTACACGTCGTTCGGGCCGGGCAGGTAGCCGGAGGTCCGGATGAACGCGTAGTTGTCGAGGATGTCCAGGATGCCCGCGACCGGGATCAGGACGTCGTCCTCGGCGATCTGCGGCTCGGAGACCTCGTCGCGGCCACGGCGGCCACGGCGGTCGCGGTAGCGGCCGCGACGGCCCCGGCGGCCGCCCTCGAAGTCGTCGTCGTCCTGCTGGCGGTCCTGGCGTCCGCCGCCCTGCTGCTGGCCCTGCTGCTGACCACGCTGGCCGCCCTGCTGGTCGTCACCCTTGCGGCGGTCGCGGTCACGGCCGCGCTCGCGGCGGTCCCGGCGGCGGCCCTCGCCCTCGCCGGCGTCGCCCTTGACCTCGCCCTGCTGAGCCTGCTGCTGCGACTGCGCCGGCGTCTCGGCCTTCGGCTCGCTCTTGGCCTCGGCGGCGACGGTCTCGGCGCCGCCCGACGGGCTGCCCGCCTCGGCGGTGGCACGGCGCCGGCGGCGCTCCGCGGGGGCGTCCTCTCCCCCGCGCTCGCCCTCGCTCCCGCGGGCGGTGCCACCGGCCGGCTGGCCGGGGATCTCGATCTGCTGCTGGGCCACGGCCTTCTCGGCGGGGGCCTCGGCCGCCTTCTTCGCGGCGGGGGCCTCCTCACCCGTTCGGGTCCGGGAGGTGGCGCGGCGCTTCGGCTTGGTCTCTGCGGCGGCGTCGGCCTTCGCCGGGGCGGCGCCCCCAGCCGCCTGAGCCTCCTTGATGACCTCGATCAGTTGGCTCTTGCGCATCCGCGCGGTACCCCTGATGCCGAGGCCGGAGGCGACCTGCTGCAGCTCGGCCAGCACCATGCCCTCGAGGCCGGTACCGCGGCGCCGCCGGGAGCCGGCACCGGTGGCAGGCGCGGAGGCGTCCGTGGCGGGCGCGGCAGCGGTCTCCTCGACACGTGCGCCCATCAGATCGGTGGTGTCGCTCACGAAGGGTCCTTCCCTGGAGCGGACGTCGGCCTGTCTGGCTCGGCGACCGGTTGTGCTGTCCGGCTACGGTCCTTGCTGTGTGAACCGTGCCGGGGCGGTGGTCCGCCAAAGCGGCGGAAGAGATATCTGGTGATTGGCGCTTCCACGAACCGTGGCACCGAGTGTCACGGTGTCACGTGGTGGTAGCACCGGTTCCGGAGCGTGCCCTGTGAACCGCTCAGCGTCCGCGTACGACGTACTGCCCAGATACGGCGTTCGGAACACGGAGTGTCTTGGGGAGCTCCCGGAAGAATGTCGGTCCCGGACGGGGACACTGAGCACCTCGCCATGGTGGGGTCGGGTGCAGACTTGAGGTTAACACTACCGGATCCAACAAACATTCCCCCTCTCCCAATCCGGCAATCGCGTGTCAGCCCGACAGCGGCAGCACGCTCGCTCCCTGCGTGTCCAGGCTCAACCGGTTCGCCGCCCATTCGGCGCCGGCCAGTTGCTCCACCTTGCCGGCGGTGTCCGCGTCGGCCAGGGCCATCACGGTGGGCCCGGCACCGGAGATGACCGCGGGGATGCCGTCGGCGCGCAGCCGCTCCACCAGCGCGGCGCTCTCCGGCATGGCCGGGGCGCGGTACTCCTGGTGGAGGCGGTCCTCGGTGGCGGGGAGCAGCAGCTCGGGGCGCCGGGTGAGGGCCTCGACGAGCAGCGCGGCACGGCCCGCGTTGACGGCCGCGTCGACGTGCGGCACGGTGCGCGGCAGCAGACCCCGCGCGGTTTCGGTCAGCACCGGCTTCCCGGGCACGAAAACCACCGGAACGATGGAATCGGTGGGCTCCATCCTGATCGCCCGGGCGCCGCCGGCCTCCATCCAGGACAGGGTGAAACCGCCGAGCAGACAGGCCGCCACGTTGTCCGGGTGGCCCTCGATCTCGGTGGCCAGCTCCAGCAGCGCGGTGTCGTCGAGCCTGGCCTCGCCGCCTATGGTCACGGCGCGGGCGGCGACGATGCCGGCGCAGATGGCGGCGGAGGAGGAGCCGAGGCCCCGGCCGTGCGGAATGCGGTTCGCACAGACGATCTCCAGGCCGCGCGGCTGCCCGCCGAGGACGTCGAAGGCGGTGCGCACGGAGCGTACGAGCAGGTGTTTCTCGTCACGCGGCAGCGTCTCGCTGCCCTCGCCCGCGATGTCGATGTGCAGCCCGGAGTCGGCCACCCTGACGACGACGTCGTCGTAGAGCCCCAGCGCGAGGCCGAGGGCGTCGAAGCCCGGGCCGAGGTTGGCGCTGGTGGCGGGGACGCGCACCCGGACGGCGGCGGCGCGGAACGCTGGACCGGCCATCGCTCGTTGACTCTCCTTGAGCTGCGTGATGGTCGAGGGGCATTCGACCGACATTCGACACGTACGTGAGGACCCTCGGGCCGTGGACACGGCGCGACACCGCGCCATGCGAGGGCATATGCGGCGGGCGGGTTACCTACAAGCCTATCGAAGGAAGGTTCAGTGGCGACATAGGGCGCACAGGAGGCGCACGATGCGTGTCGTAAGCCCCTTGTGCACCCTCACCGGGGGTCCTTGGGTGAGGACGCCCGGGGATGCCCCCGGGGTTGCGCGGGATCGGCGGGACCTGGGGGCGGTGCGCGCGGGCAGGTGAGCGGGGGCGTGATCGGCTGATCAGGTGGAACCGGCGGCCGACGCGAGGTGTCCGGGGCGTCCGTCCGGCCGATGCCCGGTGCCGCAGGCGGCCTCGAGGGGCAAGGCAGGGGCCAGGGAGGGGCCGGTGGAGGGCCGAACGGGCCCGGACCCGCCGCCGGCCGAGCGCCGGATCCCGTCGCACCCCGCGCCGTCCCTCCTGTCCCTCCAGTCTCTCCCCTCCCCCGCTCCGTCCTGCGCCGTTCCGTCCGGCGCCGGGTCAGGCGAGGCCGAGCCGCTCCGCGGCCGTGGCCGCGTCGACCGGGACGGTGACCGGTTGCGGGGCGCCCGCGACGGCCCAGTCGGGGTCCTTGAGGCCGTTGCCGGTGACGGTGCACACGATCCGCTGCCCCGGGTCCACCTTGCCCTGCTCGGCGGCCTTCAGCAGACCGGCGACGGACGCGGCGGACGCAGGCTCGACGAAGACACCCTCCTGCGCCGCCAACAGGCGGTAGGCGCGCAGGATCTCACGGTCCGTCACCTCGTCGATGGCACCGCCGGACTCGTCGCGTGCGGCCAACGCGTACTGCCAGGAGGCGGGGTTGCCGATCCGGATGGCGGTGGCGATGGTCGAGGGGTCCTTGACGATCTCGCCGCGCACGATCGGAGCGCTGCCGGAGGCCTGGAAGCCCCACATGCGGGGGGTCTTCGTGGAGACGCCGTCGGCGGCGTACTCCTTGTAACCCTTCCAGTAGGCGGTGATGTTGCCCGCGTTGCCGACCGGCAGGACGTGGATGTCGGGCGCGTCGCCGAGCATGTCGACGATCTCGAAGGCAGCCGTCTTCTGGCCCTCGATACGCACCGGATTGACCGAATTGACCAGCGCCACGGGGTAGTTGTCGCTGAGCGCGCGGGCGAGGGTCAGACAGTCGTCGAAGTTGCCGTCGACCTGGAGGATCTTGGCGCCGTGCACGAGCGCCTGACCCATCTTGCCGAGGGCGATCTTGCCCTGCGGCACCAGCACGGCGGAGACCATCCCGGCCCGAACGGCGTAGGCGGCCGCGCTGGCGGAGGTGTTGCCGGTGGAGGCGCAGATGACCGCCTTGGCACCCTCCTCCTTCGCCTTGCTGATGGCCATGGTCATGCCGCGGTCCTTGAAGGACCCGGTCGGGTTCGCGCCCTCGACCTTGAGGTGGACCTCGCAGCCGGTGCGCTCGGAGAGTACCTGCGCGGGCACGAGGGGCGTACCCCCCTCACGGAGCGTCACGACCGGCGTACCGTCGGACACCGGCAGCCGGTCCCGGTACTCCTCGATGATTCCGCGCCACTGGTGGGTCATTGCTGGTTACTCTCCTTCAACCCGCATGATGCTGGCGACACCGCGGACGGTGTCGAGCTTGCGCAGCGCCTCGACGGTCCCGGTGAGGGCCGCGTCGGAAGCACGGTGGGTGACGACGACGAGAGAGGCCTCGCCGTCCTTGCCCTGCTGGCGAACAGTGTCGATCGACACGCCGTGCTCGGCGAACACGGTGGCGACCTGGGCGAGGACGCCCGGTTTGTCGGCGACGTCCAGGCTGATGTGGTAGCGCGTGACGACGTCGCCCATGGGCGACACGGGCAGCGCGGCGTACGCGGACTCGCCGGGCCCGGTGGCTCCGTTGAGCCGGTTGCGGCAGACGGCGACCAGGTCGCCGAGGACGGCGGAGGCGGTGGGCGAGCCGCCGGCGCCGGGACCGTAGAACATCAGCTGCCCGGCGGCGTCCGACTCGACGAACACGGCGTTGTACGCGCCGCGCACCGAGGCCAGCGGATGGCTGAGCGGGATCATCGCGGGGTGCACGCGCGCGGTGACGGAGGCGCCGTCGGCCGCCCGCTCGCAGATGGCGAGCAGCTTGATGGTGCAGCCCATCTCCTTGGCCGAGGCGAAGTCGGCGGCGGTGACCTCGGTCATGCCCTCGCGGTAGACGTCGTCGAGCCGTACGCGCGTGTGGAAGGCGATCCCGGCGAGGATGGCGGCCTTGGCGGCGGCGTCGAACCCCTCGACGTCGGCGGTCGGGTCGGCCTCGGCGTACCCGAGGGCGGTGGCCTCGTCGAGGGCCTCCTGATATCCCGCGCCCGTGGAGTCCATCTTGTCGAGGATGAAGTTGGTCGTGCCGTTGACGATGCCGAGCACCCGGTTGACCTTGTCGCCGGCGAGGGACTCGCGCAGCGGCCGGATCAGCGGGATGGCCCCGGCGACGGCGGCCTCGTAGTACAGGTCCTTGCCGTGCTCGTCGGCGGCGGCGTGCAGGGCGGCGCCGTCCTGGGCGAGGAGCGCCTTGTTGGCGGAGACGACGGAGGCGCCGTGCTCGAAGGCGGTGGTGATGAGGGTCCGCGCGGGCTCGATCCCGCCGATGACCTCGACGACGACGTCGAGGTCGCCGCGTTTGACGAGGGCGGTGGCGTCGGTGGTGATGAGGCTGGGGTCGACGCCCTCGCGGACCTTGGCGGGCCGGCGCACGGCCACCCCGGCGAGTTCGACCGGGGCGCCGATGCGGGCGGCGAGGTCGTCGGCGTGCGTCGTCATGATGCGCGCCACCTCTGAGCCGACAACCCCACAGCCCAGCAGCGCCACCTTCAGCGGACGCGTACGCATCATCCGACCTCGTTTCCTCATACCGTCTACGGTTGGACCAGTCTCACTCACCGGACCGGAGCTTCTGTCAATTGTCCGGATCCTGAGACGTTTATTTCATTTTGACCGGGCCGGAAGACCGGAGAACTTCCGGCGCCCGGGTGTTTTCCGTGCCATTCGGGATCACTTTCGGCGTCCACTCGGGGTTTGCTTTCGGCGTCACCGGGATCGCCTTTCGGGTCACACGCAATCGCTTCCCCTGTGCCCCGGGATCACTTTCCGCGTCAGCCGAAGTCGCTTCGCACGTCACCCGGGTCACCTGGGATCGGGGTGTCACCCGACGTCGAGCCGCAGGAGATCCTCCTCCGTCTCCCGGCGGACGATCACCCGGGCCTCACCGTCGGCGACGGCGACGACCGGCGGGCGCAGCACGTGGTTGTAGTTGCTGGCCATGGACCGGCAGTAGGCACCGGTGGCGGCCACGGCGACGAGATCGCCGGGGGCGAGGTCGGCCGGCAGGAAGGCGTCCTTGACCACGATGTCCCCGCTCTCGCAGTGCTTGCCGACGACACGGACGAGCATCGGCTCGGCGTCGGAGGTGCGGGAGGCGAGCGCGACGGTGTACTCGGCGTCGTAGAGGGCGGTGCGGATGTTGTCGGACATGCCGCCGTCCACGGAGACGTACGTACGCAGCCCCTCGAGCGGCTTGACGGTGCCGACCTCGTAGAGCGTGAAGGCCGTCGGGCCGACGATGGCGCGCCCGGGCTCGACGGAGATGCGCGGCGTGCGCAGCTTGGCGGCCTCGCACTCGCGGGTGACGATCTCGGTCAGCGCCTTGGCGATCTCGTGCGGCTCGCGCGGGTCGTCGTCACTGGTGTACGCGATCCCGAGTCCGCCGCCGAGGTCGATCTCGGGCAGTTCGACGCCGTGCTCGTCACGGACCTCCTTGAGCAGGCCGACGACACGGTGAGCGGCGACCTCGAAGCCCGACATGTCGAAGATCTGGGACCCGATGTGGCTGTGGATGCCGATCAGTTCGAGCCCGTCGAGCTTCAGCGCCCGCCGCACGGCCTCCGCGGCCTGCCCGCCGGCCAGCGGGATGCCGAACTTCTGGTCCTCGTGGGCGGTGGCGATGAACTCGTGAGTGTGGGCCTCGACACCGACGGTGATCCGGATCTGGACCTTCTGCCGCTTCCGGAGCGACTGCGCGATGTGCGCGACCCGGACGATCTCCTGGAAGGAGTCGAGCACGACCCGCCCGACCCCGGCCTCGACGGCACGGGTGATCTCGGCGGCGGACTTGTTGTTGCCGTGGAAGGCGATACGCTCCGCCGGCATCCCGGCGGACAGCGCGGTGGCCAGCTCGGTCCCGGAGCAGACGTCGAGATTGAGCCCTTCCTCGTCCAGCCACCGCACGACGGCACGGGACAGGAACGCCTTCCCCGCGTAGAAGACGTCGGCGTCGTGCCCGAAGGCGCCGCGCCAGGCCCGCGCACGGGCACGGAAGTCCGCCTCGTCGAGCACGTAGGCGGGGGTGCCGAACTCCTCGGCGAGCCGGGTGACGGGGATCCCGCCGACGGTCACGACACCGTCGGTGTCCCGCCCGACGGTCTGCGCCCAGACCTTGGGATCGAGGCTGTTGAGGTCGGCGGGCGGCGCCGAGTAGTGCCCCTCGGGCAGGACATCGGCGTGACGGGGCCCGGCGGGGTGTGCGGAACGGCTCATGTCGGTTACGTCTCTCTGGGCTCTCTCAGAGGTGGTCAGGTGCGTCGATGCCGAGCAGGGACAGGCCACCGGCCAGCACCGTCCCGGCGGCTTCGGCGAGAGCGAGCCGGGCACGGTGGGCGGCCGAGGGTTTCTCCTCGCCGAGCGGCAGTACGGCGGACAGGAGGGGCAGCACGGCATCGGCGACGGTGACGAGGTGCCGAGCGAGACGATCGGGCGCGCGGTGCGCGGCGGCCTGCGCGAGGACGCGGGGATGATCGCCGAGGGCGGTGAGCAGCGGACGGAGGTCCGTGGTGCGGGTGGGATCCGTCGTATCCACGGCGTTGTCGTCCGCGAGGGCCGACAGCGGCCCGGGTTCGGCATGGAACCCGAGACCGGCGGCGTTGCGGCGCAGGGCCCGGGTGCGGGCGTGCGCGTACCGGACGCGGAAGAGAGGGTTGCTCTCACGCTGGACGAGGTGCTCGCCACTGATCCGTACCCGATCGTGGCCGGCGGGGTGGAGCAGCGCCCACCGCCCGGCATCACGCCCGAGGGCGAGGATCTCGGCACAGCGGTCGACGGGAACGGGAACGGACCGGACATCGAGCTCGAAGCCGTCGCCCTCCAGCAGCGGACCCCGGAGATCGTGGCGGTCGAGGAAATCCTGGACGGACACCCCGAGCACGTCGGCCCACTCCCGAGGGGGCGGCCCGTCACAGCTGATACGTACGCGGTGGCCCTGGGCCCGAAGCAGCCGGGCGACGACCTCGGTGACGACGACGGCACGAACATCGAAGGGGCAACGCAGACGGTACGGCGGAACGCCCCGCCCGCCCCCCTGCTCGACATGGCCGTACTCAGACCCGCGCCGCAGAATCTCGGCGACGAGACGAGCGGAGCCGCCCGCGGAGTCACGAAGGCGGATGTTGAGAAACCCGGGCCCGGTGACGGACACGTCGTCGATGCCGTCGGATGCGACGAGGTGCCGGCGCAGCACCTGGGCGACGTGCTGGGCAGGCTGCCCGGCGGGCCGGGCGAGCTGGAGAGCGACGTTGGTGGCGTAGTCCCCGCATCCCCCGGGCCCCGGCGGCCCGACGACCACCCGCTCCGGAACGCTCACGCGCAGTTCCCCCACGTCCACAGCACGGCGCACCGCGTGCAGCACGGTACGAGAGAGCTCGACGGGGGTCACGGGACAAGCGTAGGGGAGAAGGGGGGTGGGTAGGCGAACCGGTTTCGCAGGGATATCGGCATGTGGACGCCGGTGAACCGAACCGGTACGGGACACGGGAGATCCCACCCGTACAGATCACCGACCGTCGTGACCATACGGAACAAGGGCGATCGCGCCCGTACAGATCACCGATCACCGACCGTCGTGACGGTGCGGATCACCGACGGCGGCCGATCTCACCCATTGCCTCTGCCGTACCCGGCCCACTCGCCCCCGGAAGACCCACCGGGCCCACAACGACCACTTGCCCCATTGCCACCGCATGGCCCGATGGACCCGACACCGGCCTTCCGCCCCTCGACCAACCCCTGCACCAGCCGGACGAGTTCCGACGGCTCGAAGGGCTTGGCGAGGAAGGCGTCGACGCCGACACTGAGCCCGGCCTCGACCTCGTGCCGCGTACAGGCACTGACGATGGCGAGCGGAAGGTGACGTGTACGGGGATCGGCACGCAGCCGAGCCGCGGTCGTGAGCCCGTCGAGCCGAGGCATGACGACATCGAGGGTGACGACATCGGGCCGCACCTGGTGCACCACATCCAGACACTCGGCACCGTCGGCCGCGGTCACTACCTCGAGACCCTCGAGCTCAAGGTTGACCCTGATCAGCTGCCGGATGACCTTGTTGTCGTCCACAACAAGCACCCGGCCGGAAGCCCCTGGCACACCTCGAGCGTAGGTCCAGACCGGCCACCGCGTCCGGGTTTTCCCCACTTCCACCCCCTCCGAGGGACACAACCCCAATGGAGTGGACACCCTCCCCACCCGACCCCCCGGAAAACGTTCATGACCACCCCACCAGAGCTGGTAATGTTCTACCCGTCGCCGGGCGCACACACCGCGCCCGACCCGCCCCCGTAGCTCAGGGGATAGAGCAACGGCCTCCGGAGCCGTGTGCGCAGGTTCGAATCCTGCCGGGGGCACCTCGAAGAAGGTGCCAAAAGACCCCGCCACCAGCGAAAACGCTGAGTGCGGGGTCTTCTTGTATGTGCAGGCGTACGCAGCGTTGAGCGGCCCTAGGACGGGGTCTGTGGACTATTCGTGGACAGGATCTTGGAGCGTTGGCCCAGGTCAGCCCCGGCAAACGGGAGACCCCGGACGGCCCCGAGGGTTGAGCGCCGCGGCGGCCCATTCGGGATCAACCGCTGAAGAAGGAAGCCGCTCGCCGGCCAGCTCGGCAGTCCGACGGCGCCGCTGCGGAGTGCTCAGGCCGCGCTCAACTGCCTCAGAACCGCCTGTGCCACTCCCCTGGCACTACCGGGGTTCTGGCCCGTGATCAGCCGCCCGTCCTCGACCACATACGACTCAAACGGCTTGTCGGCCGTGCTGTAGTCGGCGCCCAGCTCCTTCAGCCGCTCCTGCAGGTTGTAGGGGACGGCGTCTGCTCGGTTCGCCAACTCCTCTTCGGGCCATGAGAAGCCCGTGACCTTCTTCCCCTTCACCAAAGGGTCGCCGTTGCTCAGAGTCACGTTCAGCAGGCCAGTCCCTCCATGGCAGACCGTCGACACGACGCGCCCCGATTCGTAGAACCGAGCCATCAAGTCTTCCAGTTCAGGGGTCTGCGGAAAATCGAACATCACTCCGTGACCACCCGTGAGGTAGATCGCGTCGTAGTCGTCGAGATTTACGTTGGAGATCTTCCTTGTGTCTTCCAGGAGATCCATGAACTTTCGATCCCTGTATCGCTTGTCGGTGTCGAGTTCTGCCAGAACCTCATGGGAAAGACTCTCCGGATCCAGCGGGATCGCCCCGCCCTGAGGGCTGGCGATGTCCATGGTGTAGCCACCTTCCGCAGCCACATCCCAGAAGTGAGTCAGCTCGCCCAGCCACAGTCCCGTGCGCATGCCGACCTTTTCGTACTCGCCGGTGTTGGTGACGATGACCAGGATCTTCTTCGTCGCAGCCATGATCTCTTCTCTCGCTCCAGACGTGCGTCCGCGTGCCGAACGACGCCCTGACTCGTAAAAAGCGAGGTCTCCGACCTTCGTTCCGCGGTCAGAGCGAGGCCGCTCACCGCGCCCTTCCCCTCGTTCACCGGGTGGACGTCTGAGAGATCCCGAAACAACCGTAGACCAGCGTGTTCACCACCTCGGTCGGCAGATCGCAACCCTCCGGGCCCGGAAGGACAAAAGCCTGGTTACGAAGCGCCTTCCTGAGCTGGTCATCGGACGACCGCCTGGGCGATCACCTCCGCCAGGAGCTGCCTTGGACGCGCTCACAGCCCGGCGTGCCAGTCCCGCTCCGGATCGCCTGTGTCGAATACGCTGCCAAGACGTCGACCTAGAGGCCTCGACAACGCGGATGCGCGGGGATGCTGCCCGGTAGCGGCTCTTCACGTAGGCCGGGACGGCGCAGCTGCCGGATGCGGAAGGGGTGTGGCATGAGATCCCCGAGCGTGCACCTACGGGAGATCACCGACGACGACCGGGATGCCGTCCGTGCCCTTCGCGTCCGACGTGACCAGAAGCAGTTCGTCGCCTCCGTGTCCCACTCCCTCAAGGAGGCGGCGAAGAAACCGGAGGCCAATCCCTGGTACCGCGCCGTGTACCGCGGCGATGAGCCAGTCGGCTTCGTGATGCTGTCGTGGAAACCGCCAGCCGGTCCTTACAAAGGGCGCCACTTCCTCTGGCGCCTCCTCGTCGACAAGCGGTACCAGGGGCGAGGGATCGGCCGAGAGGCGCTCACGCAGGTCGCCACCCTGGTGCGCGCGGACGGCGCCACAGAGCTGCTGACCAGCTACGAGCCCGGCGACGGCGAACCGTGGCCCTTCTACCAGAAGTTCGGATTCGAGCCCACCGGGGAGATCGACGACGGCGAGATCGTTCTGCGACTCACCTTCCCCACTCAGTGAACTGTTACGGAAGCACGGACGGTTTTGGTAGGTACCTGAAAGTCGATGCCCGCCGGCTGCATGCCCGCCCCGAGTCACTGTTACCCCGCATCCAGCCATTCCTCCGGAAGCTCTGGCGGCTCCGGGTCCGCCAGCCGCTCCGCTCGCCGCGCATTCTCGTCGCGCAGTGCCGTCAGCCACGGCCAGAGATCGGGCAGCGGTTGTTCCGAGCACGCCAGCCGGTGTTCGACACGGCACCGCTGGAACGGATCCGGCGGACACACGCCGTAGACGGTCACCCGGCCATCGGACAACTCGATCCACCGATGCTCGGCCGGCACCGTGTGGGCGAGCGGGGCCATGTCCGGCTCCAGCAGCACCCAATCCTGCTCAAGCGTCAATGCCCGGTCCCCCAACAGCCCGCAGTACGGGCACCGGGACCGCCCACCACCAAGCGGACGCGACCATTCCTCAGAAGCCCCCATACTGTGAGGGTCGACAGCCCAGCCGCGAATGCGTAGACCGCGAATCAGACGGGACTCCTGGGAAAATCACCTATCGCTGAAACAGAACACGACGCGGCAGGTGCACCCGGCAACAACCGACTGCCGGAATGCGGCCGAGACACGACGAAGCCCCCGGCCCGTGTGGGCTGGGGGCTGGCGCCGTTTGAACGCGATCACTCGTACTCGCGCAACAGCTCTTCGATCTTGCGGTTGGCGATCTCCTGCCGCCCATCGATGCACTTGGCGTAGCGGCTCAGTAGGACCTCAAC
The DNA here is from genome assembly GCF_053589015.1 of Streptomyces sp. NPDC003393. NCBI lineage: Bacteria > Bacillati > Actinomycetota > Actinomycetes > Kitasatosporales > Streptomycetaceae > Streptomyces > Streptomyces sp. NPDC003393. Next base: position 102,179 of record NZ_JBSFRB010000024.1, read on the forward strand.
ACTGTTCCCGGCCCGTTCGGCGACCTCAGTCGGGTCGACTCCGGAGTTGAGCCAGGTCGACAACGCCGAGTGTCGAAGGTCGTACGGCCGAGAAGCGAGCGGAGAGGCAACCGCGGCCGGCGGGAGCGCCAACGCCCGAGCCTCCTGCCACACACGGTAGTACGTCGAGGAGCCGACCACTCCCCCACGCTCATTGGTGAACAATCGCCCGTCCTCGGCAGTCCCGAACATGTCGAGGTGCTGCCGAAGGATGGCGACGAGCTGAGGCGGGATCGGCACGATCCGGACCTCTTCGGCCGGCCGATTCTTGAGACCTCGGTCATCGTGGGTCTCGCCGGAATCCGTCCACTGCTTGCCCACACTGGGGCGCGTCCGATTCAACAGGGCTGTCCCCCAGCCGGTCTCTGGCAGTTTCAGGTCTGCCTTCGTGAGGCCGACAGCCTCAGCCGGGCGGAAGGCTCCGTAGTACATGCAGGCGAACAGGCCGACAAGTCGACGACCACGCGCACGACGGTACCCGCCGACGTACGAGACAGCAGCAAGCAGCGAACGCGCCTGCTCGGGGTTGGCCACTACTCGGGGATCAACCTCCCCGGCCACCTTCGGTTTCTTCCAGCGGATACCCGTGATCGGATTCTCTTTGAACTCTCCGAGATCTACCGCGTAGTGCATTGCATTGACGAGCGTCCGTCGCTTGCGCCGTACGGTCTCCGCTGCTGCCGCCGTTCCGTCAAGCTTCAGCTTGAGGGAGTCCAGCACAGCCCTACCGATCGCAGGGTCACCGAGGTCAGAGAGAGGGCGCGACGCCTTGGCGACCCAGTGCAACGTGTTGGCAACCTCGGTCGGTAACTCGCGACCCTCCGGGCCCGGAAGGACGAAAGCCCAGTTACGAAGCGCTTTCCTGAGCTCGTCATCGGACGGACGCCCCGGGCGATCGTCGAGGAGAGCTACCGTCACGGCGGTCAACGACTCGTTGATCCCGCTGCGCGTGTTCGGTGCCGCGTGTGGCCACTTCATCGCCAGGTAGTCCAGCGCGAAGGCATACCAGGTCTTCGAAGGTGACTTTTCGACCAGTGAGTCAGGCAGCCCTGTCACCGTGTCGAACTCTTCGCCCTCACGGGTGGCAAGGAGAAGCTTGGAACGGAAGTGGTCCGCGAGGCCCTTGGTCCGGAACTGCTCGGAGAACACGCTGCCGGCGACAGTCCATCGGACGTCATAAGACGGCTTCTTGGTGTTCCGCTTCCGAACACCCCAGACCTTCACATCAAGAGACCTCATGTCGCCGCCGATTCTCGGGCGTTCAGCCATGCATTGAAGTCACTGCGCCAGACACGCAGCTCACCATTGGGCAACTTGAACGCCTGGGGCGCCTCCCCCAACTCTCGCCAGCGATAGAAGGTCCGGCGTGAGATGCCCTTGAGTTCGGCGCAGACCTCTCGAACGGTCATCAGCTCGTCTTTCACGTCAGTTCTCCTTCCTGTGCGAGTTCGTCTCGTAGGGCTTCGCGGGCGGTTTCGCGGTTGAGTTGTAGGTCGCGGGCGATGGTGGCGGCGAGGGCGGACTCGCCGGGGGTGTGGCCGTGTCCGGCGAACTGCCAGTCCGCGAGGACCAGGACGGAATCCGGCTCGAAGTCATCGAGGCCGAGTGCGTCACGCTCTTGGGCGGCGCGGTAGTCGGCGCGGGCCTGGCGGAGCTCGCCGAGGGTGGTGGAGTAGCGGCGGGATTTCGAGGAGAAGTGGCCGCGGAAGCCGAGCATGTGAGCCCAGGCCCAGAGGCGTCGGTCGGGGTACAGCTCATCGAGGTCGCGGCACGCTCGGATCAGGCGGCGGGCGTGGTCGGGGACGCCGTGGCGGTCGAGTTCGGCAAGTTCGCCGATGCGGCGGTCGAGGGTGCCGGTGTTCTCGGCGGCCTTGGTGGCGTACTTGGCGACGTAGGAGGCCACCGCCTGTTCAGTGATGTCCGAGCCGTCGCCGAAGGCCTTGACGGGGCGGATGTCGAGCTGTCGGCCCCACTTGAAGGTGCGTGCGGGTTGGTCCCCGGCGGCGGGCACGCTCACGCTGCTGTAGTGGTGCGCGGCAGCCGCACGGATCGAGTCTTCAAGGAGGGCGACCGTCGCCCAAGGCGCCGGCGGGGAGTCGGGGCCGTCGGGTCCGTCGAGGCGGATCACGGCGTGGAAGTGGACGGCGCCGCGCTTCTGGAACTCGGCCACCTTGCCGTAAGAGACCCGACAGACCTCCTTCAGTTCGCGCTGAGTCAGTCCGGCACGGGCGGCGATCTCGCGGCGAAGCCGGTTGATGAAGCGATGCCAGAGCTCCCCGGCGTGATTGTTGAAGAGCACCGTGCCTGCATAGTCGTACGTGACCGGGTCCAGGGCCGTGCCGAGGGCGGGGTCGTCCTCGGGGTGGCGGGTGCCGCAGTGGCAGGAGCCGCGGTCGGGCCGGTTGTGGACCGGGCCGAAGGAGGGGGCGGTGAAGGTGGCGAAGACGCGGGGGTGATCGCGGACCGTGGCCGGGATGTCGCGCCGGTCATCTCCGGCGAGGCCCGCGCGGATCAGGTGGTAGGTGTCGCCCGCGTAGGTCCAGGCGCAGGCCGGGCAGCGGGAGGCGCGGCGGTTGCCACAGGCGACGCGGAGGCGTCCGCCCGGCTCGTTCTCGGTGGAGTAGTGGTGCAGGGTCTCGCCGGTGGTCTTGTCCTTGTGGAGGACCCATCCGGTCAGGTGGATGGGGTCGGCGCAGCCGCCGGTGCGGCGGATCTGGTCTTGCCAGCGGTCGAAGCCCGGAGACCCGGCCACCCTGAGAAGGTCCCCCAGGGTGATCGGGTCCAGGCCCGCGAAGGTCGCGGTGTCAGTCACGCGCGGCCCCCGACGAGCTGGGCGGCGCGGGCGGGCATAGTTCCGGTGCCGTGGCATGCCGGGCAGTCGAGGGCGATCGTGTGCAGGTGGCCACGGCCGTCGCGGCCGCCGGAGGATACGGCAGCAGTGGCGAAGCCGTCGCAGTTCGGGCAGATCCGTGCCGTGGTGCTGGGAACCGGGGTGGAGCCGGTCATGATGGGTGTTCCTTCCGGTTGAGAGATCGGACAGGGACGGCGCCCGGGCGGCGGATGCTTGGCGGTGTCAGGCCGCCCGGGGGCCGGTCAGCGCCGCTTCGCCTCGGAGGCGAGCAGGGAACGCAGGACGACGGCGACCACGGCGACCGAGACGCCCGTGATGGCGACGGCCAGGAGCATGGAGACCAGGACGGCACCGACGACCAGGACCACGGCAGTGCCGCCGCCGACGAGAGCCAGTGCGGTGCCAGGGGTGAGCTGGATGGTCGGCCGGTACGGTGCCGGGACGGGCGGCGGGGTGTGCGCAGCCGGGGTGACCGTGGTCGGCGCGATGACGGCGGGCGGGGTGATGTGGCCGGTCGGGGTCGGCATGGTCGGGATCTTCGGGCGGAGCATGGCTGTTCTCCCTTCCGAGCTGGGTTACTTGATGAGGCTGTTGATCGCTGGGGCCAGGACGCTGTCGGCGAGGAGGAAGCCGCCGAGCAGGAGGACGGCGATGAGCCAGGCGGGCGGGCGGATGAGCTTGACGCCGAGGTAGCCGACGACGAGCAGCGCGAGCCAGAGCGGGACCTGCATGGCGGTGGACTCCTAGCGGACCTTGCAGCGGTGGGTGCGGGCGGCGAGCTGGGCGGCGGTCTGGCTGGTGTAGTCGGCGGACCAGCCGCAGTCGTCGTTGGTGCACACGGCGGCGTGCTTGGTCTGGCCGTGGCGGTCGCGGTGGGTGCCGATCTGCACCGGGCCGATCCGCATCACGGAGTGGAAGAAGTCACGAGCGGGCATGGCCTTGCCTCCTTGTCAGGCGAGTTGGGCGGCGATGGCGTCGGCGAGGTGGGGCGGGACGCCGAGGCGGGCGCGCAGGGTGTCGGTGTCGATGCGGTTGCCGGTACGGGCCTGATGGTCGGCGGCGACCTTGCGGGCGTGGGCGACCAGCGCGGCCGGGACCGGCACAGGCGGAGCAGGCGCGGGTTCCGGGTCGGCGGCGGGTAGTTCGGGGGTGGGCTCCGGCTCCGGCTCCAGGGCGGGCGCAGGTTCGGGAGCCTGTTCGGGGGCCGGGGTCGGGGGTGCCGGCGGAACCGGCACCCGTTCGGCGTCCGGGGTGGGTGAGTGGGCGAGGAGGGTGCCGCCGAGGAAGGCCAGCGCGGGCCATCCGGCGACGCCGAGTCGGAGCAGGCCGGGCGGGTCGGCCAGGTCGAGGAATCCGGCGGTGGCGATGTTCGCGCCGAGCGAGGCGACCAGAGCCACCAGGAACCAGCACCAGGCCAGCCGGGACGGGCCATCCGCGCGGAGACGCCTCCAGGCGGCGACCAGGAGCAGGTCGACGCTGACCGGGTAGGCCCACGCCTTCCAGCCGGTCTGTCCGGCAGCGGCGGCCAGGTCGTGCAGGTGGGCGAAGGACAGGGCTCCGGCGATGACGGCCTGGACGAGGACGGCATCCGGGCGGATCGAGCGGGGCATGGTGTCGCCTCCTTCCCTCAGGTCAGGCAGCGGCCGGGGCCGACTCGACGGCCGGGGCAGGGACCGGCTTCGGGCTGTCGAGGGCTGGTCGGAAGGGCGCCAGGGCGGGCAGGTCCGGGGCCAGGTCGGCATGCCGGTTGCAGATGTTCACTGCCTGCCGGAGCGAGGTGTGCGGGGCGCGGATACGAGCCCAACCGCCGGTGGAATCGCCCGTGATGGCAACGCCGGGAGCGTCGGTCGGGATCTGGATGGCGGCGAGGACGGCGTCCGGGGCGATGTCGCCGAAGGCCATCTTGGCCGAGGATTCGTCGTTGACACGGTGGGCGGTGCGGCCGGTCAGCTGGGCGCGGAGCATGGTGATGCCGTCGCCGAGTTCGGACCCGAAACGCTGTCCGCAGACCTCCAGGTAGATGCCGGCGGCGCGGCCGAGCTGGGCCAGGCGAACCAGGGCCTTGACGATCCGGTCCCGGCGCGGGTCGTTCTTCTTCGTGCTCAGGGCGAGTTCGGCGACCTCGTCGACCAGGACCACGATGGGCACCGGCCGCAGGTCCTCGGGCAGGTCCCAGATGTCGGCGGCTATGTCCGCATCCGGCACGTCAGCAGTGATCCGCTGCTTGGCGCGGATGAGCTGATACACCTCCTCCATGTGGACCACCAGGGCGTCGAGCAGCTCGGCGGCGGTGTCGGGGTTGTCGGCCAGCGCGGAGAACCGGCGGGCCAGCGGAAACAGTTCCACTCCCTGCTTGCAGTCGATCCCGACCAGGGCGACGCGTTGCAGCGCGAGCGCGGCCACGAGGTTGCGCTGATACACGGACTTGCCGGACTCGGTGGCGCCGATGGTCAAGGCGTGCGGCACGGCACGGTAGTCGCGGTAGTGCACGGCACCGTCCTCGCGCAGGGCGACCGGAACCCTCATCGAGCAGGTGTCGACCCGGGCGGGCATCTGCACCCGCTTGAGCACGTCGTAGCCGGTCATGCGCACTTCCACGACTCCAGAGCGCAGCTCACGGGAGGTGACGCCGTACATCGCGAACGAGTGCCGCAGCCGGTCACATGAAGCCGCCACGTCGAAGGCGTCCTGCCCGGCGCGGAGTCCGAGCCGCAGGACCAGTCCGGTCCGGGTCGGTCGCAGCCGCAGGATCCGCGGAGCGCGGGCACCCGGCACGGGCCGGTTGGTGGTCCGGGCGAGGGCTAGCCGCCAGCGGGAGGGCGGGACTGTCAGGCCGCAGGCGTCCATGACGGAGCTGTAGCGGATCAGGACCCGCAGGGCGGCGAGGGTTACGCCGAAGGTCAGCCAGTACCAGGCGGGGCGCCGCCATCGCAGGAGGCCCGCAGCGGCAACGACCAGCACCAGGGCGACGGTCAGCCACGTCATGGCTCAGGCCGCCTTGGACGTCGCGGCGGCGTCGACCAGCGAGGTGACGGCGACCGCGCGGAAGGCGATCCCGTGCCGCTTCTGGCCATTGAACTCGTTCTCCCACGGCCGGGCGATCAGGCCGGTCAGGGCGACCGGGGTGCCCATGGCCAGCTCACCGGAGATGCCGGTCTCCGGGACGGTGATGTTCAGGATCTCGACCTCGCCGTGGAGGGCGAACATCACGTTGACGGTCATCAGCTTTGCGCCGGTCTCGGCGTCCGTAGCGATCTCACCGGTCCGACGGTCACGGACCTTGGGCTCCGGGGCCTGGGCAACCATCACGGTGGCGGAGTTGGTGTCGACAGGGATCTGACGCATGGTCTGTTCTCCTGATCTCGGGAGAGTTGTTGGGCCGACCGTTCGTCGGTGAGATCAGGAGACCGCGGAAGGTGGTGGACGTATCACGGTCCGTATGGACGTTCAGGGACGTCTGAGGTACCGTCAAAACGTCCCCGAGACGTCCTAAAGAAGGGCACGTCATGGCGAACGAGCGTCTGCGCGCGGCAATTTCGGCGAAGGGCGAGACGATCCAGTCGGTAGCGGAACACGTCGGAGTCGACCCCAAGAGCGTGGAACGCTGGATCACGACCAACCGCACACCGCACCGGGGACACCGCTGGAAGGCCGCGAGCTTCCTCGGCGTCGATGAGGTCTACCTCTGGCCCACTGTGGAGAAGCAGGCCGAGACGGCGAGCACGTCTGAGCTGATCACGTATTACCCGCACCGGGGGGCCGTACCGGCGGCGCTGTGGTCATCGCTGATCGAGAAGGCGAAGGACCAGGTAGACGTCCTCGTCTACGCCGGTCTGTTCCTCTTCGACAGCCACCCCGACCTTCCGGACCAGTTGGCGGAGAAGGCCAAGGCCGGGGCGAAAATCCGCGTCCTGCTCGGCGACCCCGACTCGGAGATGGTGCGCCAGCGGGGCGAAGAGGAGGGCATCGGGAGCGACCTGGCCGCACGCGCCCGGATCACGCGCCGCTACCTCGAACCTGCCATGACGACGCCCGGCGTTGAGGTCCGGCTGCACGACACGATCCTCTACAACTCGATCTATCGGTTCGACGACGACGTGTTGGTGAACCCTCACGTGCTAGGAGCGCCCGCAGGGCAGAACCCGGTGCTGCACTTCCGGTACATCCCCGGAGCTCGGACGTTCCGGCACTACATGCGGAGCTTCGACTACGCGTGGGAACACGGTCGACCCGCATAGGGCAGCTCGGGGCCGGGGCTGCGGGCGCCGGCAGAACCGGCACCGGTCCCCAGCCGGTCGAGTCGGCGGCTGGACATGCGAGTCTGGAGGCATGGCCCGAGTCGACTACTTCAACGATCCGAACGCCCCGAAGGCGAACAGCATCGTCCCGTCCGTTACCGCGGTCGCCCTGAACGACGCCGGGGAAGTGCTGCTGATCCACAAGACCGACAACAACCTCTGGGCACTGCCCGGCGGCGGGATCGATGTCGGCGAGTCGGCCCCCGACGCTGCCGTACGCGAGACGAAGGAAGAAACCGGGTTCGACGTCGAGGTGACCGGCCTAGTCGGCATCTACACCAATCCCGGGCACGTCATGGCGTACGACGACGGCGAGGTACGCCAACAGTTCTCGATCTGCTTTCACGCTCGCATCATCGGCGGCGAGCTGCGCACCAGCAGCGAGAGCAAGGAAGTGGCCTTTGTGCACCCCGGTCGGCTGGACGCCCTGAACATCCACCCGTCGATGCGGATGCGGATCGATCATGGCTTGGCCAAACGCACTGAGCCCTACATCGGCTGATCGCTGAGGCGGGCGCGTGTCCGTTCGACGGCAGCGCCGAGGTACGGGCGTGCCTTGGTGATCGCGGTGTGAACCACGCTGCCCGGCTCGTATCGCTCCAAGATTTCGTCCATGCGCGCGTCGAAGTCGAAGGACTGCCCGGCGGGGCCGGTCGTCATGTCCGCGTAGATCAGCGCGTCCAGGACCGGGGAGTCTTCCCGCTCGTATTCGGCCAGCTCGGCGGTCAGCCCGCGTTGTTCGGCCTCATAGATGGCGCCGGAGTGGTGAGCGACCAGTCGAACGAGACGAGCCGGTGCCCCAAGCCTTTCCAGGTGGCGTGCCCCGTCGACGGGGTGGAACCCTGTCTCCCGCAGCTCGGGCGCGTAACCGATGTCGTGCAGCCAGGCAGCGGCAACGAGTAGATCACGGTCCTCCTCGGACACTGCCGCAGATGCTTCACGTGCGCGTTCCGCCACGGCCTGAGTGTGCAGCCAGCGGTTCCCGAGCGGAGGCAAGAGCGACTCGGCCAGTTCGGCCGCGCCTTGAGGCGTGTCCAGATCAGAGGGCATAGACCGCACCGTAGCCCAGACGGGCAGGTAGCCGACAGCCCCGAGCCGGACGATCCGGATCATGCTGCGGACAGATTTTCCCTACGTCATCAAGGCTCGCTTCGCTCGCTCGTCCGGTGGCCGACGGACGCTCATCGATCATCGCCAACCCGACCGCCGCACACTCCGCCCCAGCACATCAAACGGCGTCGCAGGCCCACACACCACCGCCACCACGATCCGGCCTCAGGAAGGGAAAGATGCAACAGTAGTAGGGCCCCAATGCCTCGACGGGGCCACCGCGCACCCCTTTCCACCCGGTTGCCTACTCCAGGTAGGTCGGATCAAGACCCGAGGGCCGCGCCAAGCGCGGCGGCGCCGGTCGGTCGCCGCCGCGCTGCCTCAATGTCTTCGCCACCGGCCGCACGTCGCCGCCCGCCCGTCGCCGCACGCAGCGGCCTCATTCCAACACGGGCACGGGGACGAACGGTGATCCCCAACAGGGCAGGTCAAAGACGCTCTGTGTTACCGCAAGAGGCCGGATCGTGGTGGCGGTGGCATGCGGACCGACGCTGCCAGACGCGCGGACATTCATACGGCCCGCTGATCCCGCACCAGGCCGCCGGACGGACAGCGGGTGCGGCTATGAGAGGGGGAGAACCCCTCTGTGGCTGGGGCGGTCGGCTCCACGGCTTTAGGCAGCCACTTTGGCGCGAGCCTCGAAGATCATGGCCCCAACGTCGTGCTTTACCGGGCAGGTCCACAGACTGCCCGACGCGCCGGAAGCTTACGGGGCCATGATCACTCGCGCCAAAGCAGCTCCAGCCCAAAGCCCCTCCGCCGACCTAGTGGCGCCCAGGGGCATCGACGACACCGCGTGCGTGGGGTACGGCGGACGGCATCCGCGCGTACAGGTGTAGCAGTAACCAACAAGTTCAACAGTTGCGCTCGACGTCAGTACCTTGCCCGTCGCCAGATCTGGAACCACCTTCCCGGGCCTAGCAGCTCCGAGGACTTCGAGGGCACTCGAGTACAAGCACTGATACAAGTGAACTAAGACATGGACGTCGCGCCAGCCGTCATGCTTCGATGTCAGATACATGTGAGAGTCAGGAGAGCAGTTGAAGCAGTCAACCCGAACGCTGAAAAAGAAGGCTATAGCTTCCCTCACAAGTATGGCCGCATCCTTCAACTCAGTGGATAGCGACGGCCGCGCTACGGCCGTTTTGCTACACCTTCAACACTCTTTCGAAATGCTCATAAAGGCAGCTCTGGTGCACAATAACGTGCCGGTTTTCGATAAAAGCCTAGGAAGATCAATCGGATTCGAAAAGTGCCTACAACTCGCACGGCAAGAACCAGTCATCAAACTGACAGATGCGGAGGCAGGAACACTCCGCGCGATTGACGCTCTGCGAGATGACGAACAACACTGGTTCAACATAGTGAGTGAGCAGATGCTCTTCATACACGCTCGGGCCGGTGTGACCCTATTCGACGATCTACTGACGAGGGTCTTCAGCGAGCACCTAGCCGATCATCTTCCTCTGCGAGTACTACCAATCTCTACTGCACCGCCCGCCGGCCTCGACGTGCTCATCGACAAGGAGTTCACCCAGATCTCTGAGTTGCTACGCCCGGGACGTAGGGCGCGCAACGAGGCCCGGGCGAGGATTCGGACCCTACTGGCGATCGAAGGCCACATCTCCGAAGATAGCCTCGTGAGTGAGAAGGATGTGGATCGAGTCGAGAAGGGAATCTCACAGGGCAAGGATAGAGCGTCTGTATTCCCTAATCTTGAGGCAGTCGGCACCGCGTTCTCCGGTGAGGGACCAACCTTGACAGTCAGGTTTGACAAAAAGAGCGGGCCACCCGTCAGGTTCGCTAGCAACGAATCTGATGCCGCTGCAATTCGCGAAGTGGACCTACAGAAAAAATACCATTGGACAGCGACTCAGTTGGCCCGAAGGCTCGAAATTTCTCCGCCGAAATCGCTCGCCTTGCGTCAGCATTTGGGAATAGACTCCGACCCCACATGTTATTACGTCTTTGAAATGGGTTCACAGAAGCATCCACGTTTCTCCGACAATGCCTTGAGGCGAATGCGTGAGTCACTCAAAGACGTGGATATGGAACGGGTGTGGGAAGCTCACAAACCAGTAGGCAAGGCCTCCCCTCCTCGCGTTTGCTCGGTCGAAGGTTGTGCAGTAATTGAGCCAGATTGACTCGCGAGTCAGCAGACCAAGGCCCGCCTCCGGGCATGCCCACAACACATCCCTAGGCGAGTTCCCTACTCTGACACCAGCCGAGGCGAAAAGCGCAACTCGCCTTCTAGATGCCAACCTGCAGGTCCATTGGAGAAGTAACCAGAGGCCGTAACCGATTCATCTTGCTCTCTCGATCGAATAGCTAGGTCGTATTCCTCCTCGCTCACAACGACTCTAATATCAGCGATCTCTGATTGGAACTCTCCTCTAACGACGACGAAGTAAGGGCTACCGAAACTGCGGATTTGCCTATCATCCGTACCGAAGGCGATAACCTTCCCAGTCAGTTCGGCCAAATCATGGGCTGCTGCAATCATCGGCCGGCTTCCATACGAAGCCATACCCGTAGCCAATGAGGCCTCTTCATGCTCTATCAATTGATCCGCATGAGTCAGCTCACTGAGCATATGAATCATTTCAGGATTAAAAGAGATCGACTTTCTGGGAATGTCTGGCGGCAAACCCCTGCGTGCGGCCCAACGGAATGAAAGATCAAAAGTAAACGCTTGAGGAAGACTATTGAAGGCCCGCATAGCGTGAACGAGCGCCACCTCAAAGTGTCCTGCTGACCCCGATTGCTCGCCCCGCGCACCCTCCAGCATTGCTGGAAGCTGCGAAATCCGCTGCAGCCCCTTTGCTAGATTCTCGAATACGCGGCGTCCAAATTGTGAACTGCTATCGCCAGCTCCGTGCGCGACCGAGAGAATCGGGATAACGTAGCTTCCGCGTTCTGTATGTCCAAGTCGAACGCTTTCACTGAGGTATCGATTCACAGTAGCACCCCGCGCGCCGCCACCTCTCAGGGAACGCCACGGATTCGCAGTGTATAGGGCTGAGATCCGCACGAGATTGAAACCGACTTGCATCGCGCTACCAGCAAGAGCAAGGCCAATCGAATTTTGGTTCGCTCCGTCCTCAGTGAGGTGAATAAGGAAAGCGTCCCAAAGTTTCTCTCTCAGGCGTTCCCCCAACTGCTCAGCACTGCACTCGTAATAGTCGGCCAACTCAGTCAGGAACTCGACAAATCGGCGCTGAAAATTGCGCATAGAGATGTCAAGTGGAAGCAGATAGGGGGAGGTTTCCCGCTCCGGATCATTTCGGTGACCCGGTTCCAACCAGTACTCAAGAAAAGCTTCGTGGCGTTCTAGAAGATCCCACCCTTGGGCCTCTAGGTACCCAGAAACCTGCAAGGGATCGAGCGAAGAGGCGAGCTTGTAGAAGACGTCGATTTCTGTTTGACTCATCGCCCACCTCCATCACTCAGCATCTTCATTAAATCTCTGATGTACTCAGCGGTGAATTCATTCTCACGATGGAGAATCACCCGGCCTGACCCCTGACCAGGGGCCAGAGCCGGCCACTCATCGGGATCCGACCAAAGCATGATGCCATCGAGGCGCAGGCCGTCGCCGTCCGCATAGAACTGAGGGACTTGGACCCCCGTGGGAAGAACAAGCACGACGAGGCGCATGGGTACCGGTGCGCCGGGCGCGCGCAGCGTGTCGTACTGATCGGCGGGAAGACTCATCGAGTAGTCGCCGTTGGCCAGCAGGCGAATGGTCTTGTCGCTGCTGCTGCACTTGAGCTGCACATCGAACCGCCAGCGCTTGTACCGGGCTCCGGAGGCCATGACTGTCGTGTCGATGCAGTCGTAGTCGAGGTGCGGGTCGCTGAGGCAGCAGCCGGCAGCGTTTGCGATCAAGGCTAGCCTCGATCTTTCCTGAGGGTCCGCCGACGGAGTCGGTGGACCCTTTCGCTTTCCGGAGCTGACCGTGGGCAGGCCAGCGGCCCGGTTGTCGCATC
>NZ_JBSFRB010000025.1:0-113859 GCF_053589015.1 Streptomyces sp. NPDC003393
CCTCGACCTGCACCCCCGAGCCGTTCTCGGTGTACCCGGTGACCAAATCGTGGGCGGGGGCGGCGGCGGCCACCCACCCCCGCCCGGCGGTCCGGGGCCCCCGCCGCGCTGCCCCTTTCCTCGCCCCCCCCGCCCCCGCGGGCCCGGCCACTGCCCGGACCGGGGGCGACGACGTTGCGTGCGTGCGCTTCCCGGGGGTGGGTGAGGCGCCTCGGTGCGTTTGCCGGGTCGCGCGTCGCCGTAGGGCGTCTGCCGCGCGTGCGGTGCGTCGTGGGCTGCCGGTCCTGCGTTGCGAGGGTGCTGGCGCTGCGTCGTGGGGCGAGGGCCGCGGCGGTGCGTCCAGCCCGCCGCGCACGGACATACGGCCCGGAGGAGTCGAGCCGGCCGGAGGGGGCCGTGGTACGGGCGGGCATGTGGACGCACCCCCACGGCCCGCTTCCGTCCGCCGGCGGCCTTCCCATCGTGGGGGTGCGCCCCTGGCGGGGCTGCGGGCTGGAAGCTGGGCGCGTCGGTCGGCGGATGCCCCGTGCATGCGAAAGTCCCCCTCCGCCGGGCCGGTGGAAGGGGACTGCGGGCCGCGTGTCAGACGGTGACGGCCTGCCGCTGCTCGACGGGTGCCGCGGTGCGCGGCGTCGGCACCGTCGGCTTCGGCAGCAGCAGGTACAGCGCGCCGGAGATCACGATGGTGGCGACCCACCCGAGGCCGTACTCGCCGATGACGTTGTTGTGGGCGAGCGGGCCGGTGAACCAGTCGGACGTGGTGAACAGCAGGCCCGCGCCGAGGCCGATGGCCCAGGCGGCCACCGCGGCGGGGGAGAAGCCGCCCTTGTACCAGTAGGCGCTGGTGCGGGTGGTGTCGGCCATGGCCGCGCCGTCGTACTCCGTACGCCGCAGCATGTCCGCGCCGAAGACGCCGACCCAGGCGGAGAAGGCGACCGCGAGCAGCGACAGGAAGGCGATGAAGGAACCCATGAAGCTGGTCGCCACCAGCATCAGCACCCCGCCGAAGGCCAGCGAGATCACGGCGTTGACCGAGACCGCCCAGTGGCGCGGCACCTTGAAACCGAGAGTCTGCGCGGTGAAGCCCGCCGAGTACATGGACATCGAGTTGATCAGCAGCATGCCGATCAGCGCGATCAGCAGGTACGGCACCGCGATCCAGGTCGGCAGGATCTCGCCGAGGAAGGAGACCGGGTCGGCGGCCGAGGCCAGGTCCGGAGTGGAGACCGCCATCACCGCGCCCATGAGCACCATGGGCAGGACGACGATGCCGGCGCCACCGACCGAGGTGCCCACGATCGCCTTGGACGAAGCCGTGCGCGGCAGGTAGCGGGTGAAGTCCGGGGCGCTCGGGATCCAGCTGACACCGCCCGCCGCGATCATGCCGATACCGGTGATCACCGCGGCCGTCGAACCGGCGGAGTGGGCGAACACCCTCGACCAGTCGGTCTCCACGACCAGATAGGCCAGGACCAGCATCGAGAACAGACCGAAGAGGTACGTCGCGTACTTGTTGCACTTCTGCACGGCGTTGATGCCGAGCCCGGAGATCGCGAAGGTCGCGACCACGAACGCCAGCAGCATCACCATGTCGAGCACGCTGTTCGCCTTCAGGCCGAACACGATGTCCAGAATGGTGAGCATGGCATACGCGCCGGTCACCGCGTTGATCGTCTCCCAGCCCCAGCGGGCGACCCAGATCAGCGAACCGGGCAGCAGGTTGCCGCGCTGCCCGAAGACCGCGCGGGACAGCGCCATGCCGGGCGCCCCGCCGCGCTTGCCCGCGATGCCGATCAGCCCGACCAGGCCGTACGACACGACGGGCGCGGCCACGGCGACGACGAGCGCCTGCCAGAGATCGAGGTGGTACGCCACGACCAGGCTCGCGCCCATCGTGAGCAGCAACACGCTGATGTTGGCGCCGACCCAGGTGGGGAACAGCTCGCGGGTCCGTGCGGTGCGTTCGTGGTCGGGCACCTGTTCGATGCCGCGGGTCTCCAGGGTGCCTTCGGTGTCGGCGGGCTTGCTCATGAAGAAGGGGTCCGTGCCTCGTTCGTGGGGGCGCGAGGTGCCGTGTCGTGGGGGAGCCGGGCGAGCCCTCGCGGGGGACGGTGACGTCGGGACTCTACGCGTACGGGCGATACCCGGACCATCGTACTTTGATCCGACTCATGGCTTTGAGTGGCGTTTGTCTCTCGGCGGACCCCGCAAACCGGTTCCCGCCGGTACCCATGGCTGATACTGGAGCCGTTATGGAAACCATCATCCTTGCTGTAGTCATCGCCGTGGTGGTGCTCGGCGCGCTCGGCGGGCTCGTCGTCGGCAGCCGGCGGAGGAAGCCGCTGCCGCCGCCACCGCCCAGCCCGCCCGACATCACCGCCCCTCCGGCCGAGCCGCACGTCGGCGAGGAGGCCGAGACGCCGCACGAGGAGCCGCGGCGGACGATCGAGGAGGTGGACCTTCCGGACGGCACACCCCCCGTCGCCGTCGAGGAGCCGCCCGTCGTCGAAGAGCTCCCGGTGCCCGAGATCGAGGTCCCGGAGCCCACCGCCGGACGTCTGGTCCGGCTGCGCGCCCGTCTTTCCCGGTCGCAGAACGCCCTGGGCAAGGGCCTGCTCACCCTGCTCTCCCGCGAGCACCTCGACGAGGACACCTGGGAGGAGATCGAGGACACCCTGCTCACCGCCGACGTCGGCGTGCAGCCCACTCAGGAACTGGTCGAGCGGCTGCGCGAGCGGGTCCGGGTGCTCGGCACCCGCACCCCCGAGGAGCTGCGCGGACTGCTGCGCGAGGAGTTGCTCACGCTGATCGGCCCGACCATGGACCGCGAGGTGAAGACCGAGCCGGCCACCAGCAAGCCGGGCATCGTGATGGTCGTCGGCGTCAACGGCACCGGCAAGACCACCACCACCGGCAAGCTCGCCCGGGTCCTGGTCGCCGACGGCCGCAGCGTCGTGCTCGGCGCCGCCGACACCTTCCGCGCCGCCGCCGCCGACCAGCTTCAGACCTGGGGTGAGCGGGTCGGCGCCTACACCGTGCGCGGTCCCGAGGGCGGCGACCCCGCCTCCGTGGCCTTCGACGCGGTGAAGGAGGGCAAGGAGATGGGCTCCGACGTGGTGCTCATCGACACCGCCGGCCGCCTGCACACCAAGACCGGCCTCATGGACGAGCTCGGCAAGGTCAAGCGTGTCGTCGAGAAGCACGCCCCGCTGGACGAGGTGCTGCTCGTGCTCGACGCCACCACGGGACAGAACGGCCTGGTGCAGGCCCGGGTCTTCGCCGAGGTCGTCGACATCACCGGCATCGTGCTCACCAAGCTCGACGGCACCGCCAAGGGCGGCATCGTGGTCGCGGTCCAGCGCGAGCTGGGTGTCCCGGTCAAGCTGGTCGGGCTCGGCGAGGGCGCGGACGACCTGGCCCCGTTCGAGCCGGAGGCGTTCGTGGACGCCCTCATCGGCGACTGACCGATCCCTCGTCCGTACGGCAGCGCCCGTCCCCCGGTCGGTGGGGACGGGCGCTGCCGTCGTGGTCGTAGGGGACGCGCCGCCGATGCGGTCACGCCCTACCAGTTCTCCCGCGCCCGCGAGCGGTGGGCGACGTACGCCAGGGTGCCCAGCAACAGGCGTGCCTCCGGCAGGCCCGTGGTGTCCAGGGCGGGCGGGCGCAGCCAGCGGACCGGGCCCCGGCCGCCGAGATCGGAGGGCGGGGCGGTGAGGTACGTACCCGGGCCCAGGCCGCGCAGGTCGAGGGAGGCCGGGTCGTCCCAGCCCATGCGGTAGAGCAGGCGGGGGAGCTGGGGCGCCGTCCCCGGGGCGACGAAGAAGTGGGCGCGGCCGTCGGGGGCCGCGGTCACGGGGCCGAGGGGGAGGCCCATGCGCTCCATGCGGGCCAGGGCGCGTCGGGCAGTGGGCTCGGCGACCTCGATCGCGTCGAACGCCCGCCCGACCGCCAGCATCACCGCCGCGCCCGGCAGCTCGGCCCACGCACGGGTCACCTCGTCGAGAGTGGCCCCGGCCCGGATCTCGGGGGCGAAGTCCAGCGGGTGGGCGCCCGGTGCCGGGCAGTCGGCGCGGCCACAGGAGCAGGCGTCGCCGACGGCCCGCGCGCCCCGTGCCACGTCCCAGCCCCACAGTCCCGTGTACTCGGCCACCGCCGTGCACTCCGAAGCGCGGTACGACCGGCCGCGCCGCCGCGCGCCGGAGCGGATCTCGCGAATGCCGCCGATCGTGAAGCCCATGCCCCCTCCAACGGGTCCGCCACCTCGATGGTTACGTCGCGATGCGGATCGTGACTCTGTGTGCCCATCCCTCCCCGGCCCCGCCGGCTCCGGGCGGCGTCCGGAAGCGCCCCGGGTGGTGCGCTCGTCAGCACGCGCCCCGGTCTGCACCGCTTCACCGGGCCCGCGGCTGTCCTATGTCAAGTGAATCGCGCCAAGGCCACCGAGAGTTCATTCGAAGGGGTGGCGAATGGTGGCGTTTCAGGAATCCCCGTGGCTGGAACGGTGATCGTAGGATTACTGTGAGTGTGCGAGTCCTGGGGGCACATGCACTCGTGGGTATGCCGGAGGCAAGTCGGCCCTCCGTTCGACGGGTGAGAACCGGCGGACGGGCGGCGGCGGTCACCGGCATTCTGATAGGGCTTGGCGCACTCGGCGACAAGTGGTCTCAGGAATGGGGGCGTTCCAGTGAGCGGCAAAGGCGGTAGCGGGACGAACGCTGCGAGCGACAAGCGCCCGAACGAGCTGCTCGCCTCCTGGTTCGCGCGCAGCGGCTGGTCCAAGGGCGAGCTCGCCCGTCAGGTCAACCGCCACGCCCGCCGGCTGGGCGCCAACCACATCTCGACGGACACCTCACGCGTACGGCGCTGGCTGGACGGCGAGAACCCGCGCGAACCGATCCCCAAGATCCTCTCGGAGCTGTTCTCCGAGCGCTTCGGGTGCGTCGTCTCGGTGGAGGACCTGGGGCTGCGCACCGCCCGCCAGTCGCCGTCGGTGACCGGCGTGGACCTGCCCTGGACGGGCCCGCAGACGGTGGCCCTGCTCAGCGAGTTCTCGCGCAGCGACCTGATGCTGGCGCGGCGCGGCTTCCTCGGGACCTCGCTGGTGCTGTCGGCGGGCCCGTCCCTCATCGAGCCGCTGCAGCGCTGGCTCGTGCCCTCGCCCCCGGCCCTCTCGAGCGAGCCGGAGCCGTCCGCCGCGAACCGCCGCCCCGGCCGCCTCTCCCGCCCGGAGCTGGAGCTGCTGGAGACAACCACCAAGATGTTCCGGCAGTGGGACGCCCAGTGCGGCGGCGGCCTGCGCCGCAAGGCGGTCGTCGGCCAGCTGCACGAGGTGACGGACCTCCTCCAGGAGCCCCAGCCCGAGGCCACCACCAGGCGCCTGTTCAAGGTCGCCGCCGAGCTCTCCGAACTGGCCGGCTGGATGAGCTACGACGTCGGACTCCAGCCCACCGCGCAGAAGTACTTCGTGCTCGCCCTGCACGCCGCCAAGGAGGCCGGCGACAAGCCGCTCGGCTCCTACGTCCTGTCCAGCATGAGCCGCCAGATGATCCACCTCGGCCGACCCGACGACGCCCTGGAGCTCATCCATCTCGCCCAGTACGGCAGCCGCGACTGTGCCGGCCCGCGCACCCAGTCCATGCTGTATGCGATGGAGGCCCGCGCCTACGCCAACATGGGCCAGCCCGGCAAGTGCAAGCGCGCGGTGCGGATGGCCGAGGACGCCTTCGCCGACGCCGAGGACTGGGACGAGCCCGACCCCGACTGGATCCGCTTCTTCTCCGAGGCGGAGCTGTACGGCGAGAACTCCCACTCCTTCCGTGACCTCGCATACGTCGCCGGCCGCAGCCCCACGTACGCCTCGATGGCCCAGCCCCTGATGGAGAGGGCCGTACAGCTCTTCGCCGAAGACCCCGAGCACCAGCGGTCGTACGCGCTGAACCTCATCGGCATGGCCACGGTCCACCTGCTCCGGCGCGAGCCCGAGCAGAGCACCGGGTATGCCGCGCACGCCATGCAGGTGGCCAAGAAGGTCCGCTCCGAACGGGTGAACACCCGTATTCGCAAGACCGTCGACAACGCCGTACGCGACTACGGCGACCTGGGCGAGGTCATCGACCTCACCGAGCAGCTCGCGGCCGAGCTCCCCGAGACCGCCGAGGCCGTCTGAGACCCCGGCCCGAACCAGCCACGACACCCTGAACCCCGGCCGCGGCCGGCCCTCCCGAACTGCCCGACTCGGCTCCCCCATGCCAGGTCATCGGAAGGCCGCCGCGGCCGGACTCATGCCCGCGCGTAGTTCATCCACGCGTAACACGCACGGCGCCTTCGTCACCCCGGCGAAACAACGAGGGGCGTCCAATGAAACCGCGCTGCGTCAATCTCGTGGCGCATAACCGGCCCACCCCTCATGGCCCGGACACCGTCCGGACCCGATCACCGGACCGCTCAAGGCTTCGCCCGCACGGGGCCGCACAACCGACGAGGAGACGCCGATGGCACCAGCCATCATGCTTGCGGCGGACGCACCCAAGCTGTCGTCCGCCAACACAGGCTTCATGCTGATCTGTTCCGCCCTGGTGATGCTGATGACCCCGGGCCTGGCCTTCTTCTACGGAGGCATGGTCCGCGTCAAGAGCACGCTGAACATGCTGATGATGAGCTTCATCAGCCTCGGGATCGTCACCATTCTCTGGGTGCTCTACGGCTTCTCGCTGGCCTTCGGCACCGACCACGGCTCGCTCGTCGGCTGGTCCTCCGACTTCGTCGGCTTCGGCGGGATCGGCAAGGCGGACCTGTGGCCCGGCTACACCATCCCGGTCTTCGTCTTCGCCGTCTTCCAGCTGATGTTCGCGATCATCACCCCGGCCCTGATTAGCGGCGCCCTGGCGGACCGGGTGAAGTTCACCGCCTGGTCGCTGTTCGTGGTGCTGTGGGCGACGATCGTGTACTTCCCGGTCGCCCACTGGGTCTGGGGCGCCGGCGGCTGGGCCTTCGACCTCGGCGTCATCGACTTCGCCGGCGGCACCGCCGTGCACATCAACGCCGGTGCGGCGGCGCTCGGCGTCATCCTCGTCATCGGCAAGCGGGTGGGCTTCAAGAAGGACCCCATGCGACCGCACAGCCTTCCGCTGGTCATGCTCGGCGCGGGCCTGCTGTGGTTCGGCTGGTTCGGCTTCAACGCCGGCTCCTGGCTCGGCAACGACGACGGCGTCGGCCCGCTGATGTTCGTCAACACCCAGATCGCCACCGCCGCCGCCATGCTCGCCTGGCTCGGCTACGAGAAGGTCCGCCACGGCGCCTGCACCACGCTCGGTGCCGCCTCCGGCGCCGTCGCCGGCCTGGTCGCGATCACCCCCTCCGGCGGGGCGGTCTCCCCGCTCGGCGCGATCGCGGTCGGTGCCATCGCCGGTGTCCTGTGCGCCATGGCGGTCGGCCTGAAGTACCGGTTCGGCTACGACGACTCCCTCGACGTGGTCGGCGTCCACATGGTCGGCGGCATCGTCGGCTCCCTGCTGATCGGCCTCTTCGCCTCCGGCGAGGGCCAGTCGGACGTCAAGGGCCTGTTCTACGGCGGGGGCCTGGACCAGTTCTGGAAGCAGTGCGCCGGAGTCTTCGCCGTCCTCGCCTACTCCCTGGTCGCCTCGGCCGTCCTCGCCTTCCTGATCGACAAGGCGATCGGGATGCGGGTCGCCGAGGACGAGGAGATCTCCGGCATCGACCAGGCCCAGCACGCCGAGACCGCGTACGACTTCAGCGGCGCGGGCGGCGGGGTCGCCGGTGCCCTGGCCGCGGGCGCCGCCACCCAGAACGTCAAGAGTGCGCAGAGCAAGAAGGTGGACGCATGAAGCTCATCACCGCCGTCGTGAAGCCCCATCGGCTCGACGAGATCAAGGAGGCCCTCCAGGCCTTCGGCGTCCACGGCCTGACGGTCACCGAGGCCAGCGGCTACGGCCGGCAGCGCGGGCACACCGAGGTCTACCGCGGCGCGGAGTACACGGTCGACCTGGTGCCCAAGATCCGCATCGAGGTACTGGCCGAGGACGACGACGCCGAGCAGATCATCGATGTCGTGGTCAAGGCGGCCCGCACGGGCAAGATCGGTGACGGCAAGGTCTGGTGCCTCCCGGTCGACGCGGCCGTCCGGGTACGCACCGGCGAGCGCGGCCCGGACGCCCTCTGAACGGGACGACGGACGCGCTCTGAGCACGGGAACGGGAGTCGCCGGGTGACGGGTATGGATGTGCGGGACGAAGCGGACAGCTCGGGAACCGGCGGCTATGCGGCGGCCCGGCTGCGCCTCCTCGGCGAGGGGGCGCGGTCCGGGCCGTCGCGCCGCGCCGCCCTCGCCGGACTGACCGACGACTGGCTCGCCGGAATGTTCGACGCGGTCGCGGCCGAGACCGGCGCCGGACGGCCGCCGCGGGGCGTCTCCCTGGTCGCCGTCGGCGGCTACGGACGCGGCGAGCTCTCGCCACGCAGCGACCTCGACCTGCTCCTGTTGCACGACGGCGGCGACCAGGGCGGGGTCGCCGCCCTCGCCGACCGGCTCTGGTACCCGGTGTGGGACCTCGGCCTCGCCCTCGACCACTCGGTCCGCACCCCGGCCGAGGCCCGCAGGACCGCGGGCGACGACCTCAAGGTCCAGCTCGGCCTGCTGGACGCCCGCCACCTCGCGGGCGACGCCACCCTGACCGCCCAATTGCGCACGGCCGTCCTCGCCGACTGGCGCAACCAGGCGGCCCGGCGCCTTCCCGAGCTGAGGGAGCTGTGCGCCGAACGCGCGGCACGCCAGGGCGAGCTGCGCTACCTGCTGGAGCCGGACCTCAAGGAGGCCCGCGGGGGCCTCCGGGACGCCACCGCCCTGCGCGCCGTGGCCGCCTCCTGGCTCGCCGACGCCCCGCGCGAAGGCCTCGCCGACGCCCGCCGCCGGCTGCTCGACGTACGGGACGCCCTGCATCTGGCGACCGGCCGCGCCACCGACCGGCTCGCCCTCCAGGAGCAGGACCAGGTCGCCGCCGCACTGGGCCTGCTGGATGCCGACGCCCTGCTGCGCCAGGTGTACGAGGCGGCCCGGATCATCTCCTACGCCGGCGACGTCACCTGGCGCGAAGTGGGGCGCGTGATCAGGTCGCGCTCCGTGCGGCCGAGGCTGCGCGCCATGCTGGGTGGCGGGAAACCGGCGGCGGACAGGTCCCCGCTCGCCGACGGCGTGGTCGAACAGGACGGCGAAGTGGTGCTCGCCCGTACCGCACGCCCCGAACGCGACCCCGTGCTGGTGCTGCGCGCTGCGGCCGCCGCCGCACAGGCCGGGCTACCGCTCTCCCTGCACGCCGTACGCCGCCTGGCCGCCACCATGCGCCCCCTCCCCACACCCTGGCCCGCCGAGGCCCGCGAACAACTCGTCACCCTGCTCGGCTCCGGCCGCACCACCGTCGACGTCTGGGAGGCGCTGGAGGCCGAGGGTGTGATCACCCGGCTGCTGCCTGACTGGGAACGGGTGCGCTGCCGCCCGCAGCGCAACGCCGTCCACGTCTGGACCGTGGACCGCCATCTGATCGAGACGGCCGTGCGCGCCTCCGAACTCACCCGCCGGGTCGGCCGCCCCGACCTGCTCCTGGTCGCCGCGCTGCTGCACGACATCGGCAAGGGCTGGCCCGGCGACCACTCCGTCACCGGCGAGACCATCGCCCGGGACGTGGCCGGCCGGATCGGCTTCGACCGCGCCGACGCGGCCGTCCTCGCCGGCCTCGTACGCCACCACCTGCTGCTCGTCGAGACCGCGACCCGGCGCGACCTGGACGACCCTGCGACCGTCCGCGCGGTCGCCGACGCCGTCGGCACCCAGGGCACGCTGGAACTGCTGCACGCACTGACCGAGGCGGACGCCCTGGCCACCGGTCCGGCCGCCTGGTCGTCCTGGCGCGGATCCCTCGTCGCCGACCTGGTCCGGCGGGTCTCCGCGGTCCTTGCCGGGGACGTACCCGACGACCCCGGTACCACCGCCGCGCCCACCGCCGAGCACGAGCGGCTCGCCGTCGAGGCCTGGCGTACCGGCGGTCCGGTCCTGGCGCTGCGCCCGCGGCCCGAGGAGCCACTCGGTGATCCGTCCGGGGAACCCGAGCCCCTCGGCGTCGAACTGCTGATCGCCGTCCCCGACCAGCCGGGCGTGCTCCCCTCGGTCGCCGGACTGCTGGCCGTGCACCGGCTGACGGTCCGCACCGCCGAGCTGCGCACCCTGGAACTGCCCGACGGCGTCGACGACGGCACCGTGCTGCTGCTGAACTGGCGGGTCGCCGCCGAGTACGGCTCGCTGCCCCAGGCCGCCCGGCTCCGCGCCGACCTCGTGCGGGCCCTGGACGGCTCCCTGGACACCGCGGCCCGGCTCGCGGAACGCGACGCCGCCTATCCGCGCCGCCGGGGCGTGGCGGCACCCCCACCACGGGTGACGGTCGCCCCGGCCGCCTCCCGGCACGCCACCGTCATCGAGGTCCGCGCCCAGGACGCGCCGGGACTGCTGTTCCGTATCGGGCGGGCGCTGGAGGACGCGAAGGTACGGGTGCGCAGCGCGCACGTGAGCACGCTGGGCGCGAACGCCGTGGACGCGTTCTACGTCACCGGTCCGGCGGGCGACCCGCTGCCGGAGGAGGAGGCGGCGTCCGTGGCGCGGCGGCTGGAGGGGACACTGCGGGCGTGACCTGGCGGTCCGCGCCGCGCGGTGGTGTGTCCCTGCTCGCTGTCCTCAGCGGGTGGGGACGAATCGCTTGCAGGGCCGGATACCCTGGAGGGCAGCCCTAGACGACTCCTACTCCGAGGACCGACGCCGCTGTGTTCGATACTCTCTCCGACCGCCTCTCAGCGACTTTCAAGAACCTGCGTGGCAAGGGGCGGCTCTCCGAGGCGGACATCGACGCCACGGCGCGCGAAATCCGCATCGCCCTCCTGGAAGCCGACGTGGCCCTGCCCGTCGTCCGTACGTTCATCAAGAACGTCAAGGAGCGGGCCCTCGGGGCCGAGGTCTCCAGGGCGCTGAACCCGGCCCAGCAGGTCCTCAAGATCGTCAATGACGAGCTGGTCACCGTCCTCGGTGGCGAGACACGCCGCCTGCGCTTCGCCAAGCAACCGCCGACCGTGATCATGCTGGCCGGTCTCCAGGGTGCCGGTAAGACCACCCTCGCGGGCAAGCTCGGCCGGTGGCTCAAGGAACAGGGCCACTCCCCGCTGCTGGTCGCCTGTGACCTCCAGCGTCCCAACGCCGTGAACCAGCTCAGCGTGGTCGCCGAGCGCGCCGGCGTCGCCGTCTACGCCCCCGAGCCGGGCAACGGCGTCGGTGACCCGGTCAAGGTCGCCAAGGACTCCATCGACTTCGCGCGGACCAAGGTCCACGACATCGTGATCGTGGACACCGCCGGCCGCCTCGGCATCGACGCCGAGATGATGCAGCAGGCCGCGGACATCCGGGACGCGGTCGGCCCCGACGAGATCCTCTTCGTCGTCGACGCGATGATCGGTCAGGACGCCGTGAACACCGCGGAGGCCTTCCGCGACGGCGTCGGCTTCGACGGTGTGGTGCTCTCCAAGCTCGACGGCGACGCCCGCGGTGGCGCGGCCCTGTCGATCCGGCAGATCACCGGCAAGCCGATCATGTTCGCGTCCAACGG
Source organism: Streptomyces sp. NPDC003393 (assembly GCF_053589015.1). NCBI lineage: Bacteria > Bacillati > Actinomycetota > Actinomycetes > Kitasatosporales > Streptomycetaceae > Streptomyces > Streptomyces sp. NPDC003393. The sequence goes on from NZ_JBSFRB010000025.1 coordinate 11,658, forward strand.
TGAGAAGCTCGACGACTTCGACGCCTTCCACCCGGACCGGATGGCCTCCCGCATCCTCGACATGGGTGACCTGCTCACCCTGATCGAGCAGGCGGAGAAGACGTTCAGCCAGGAAGAGGCCGAGAAGATGGCCTCCAAGCTGGCGTCGAAGAAGGGCCAGGACTTCACCCTGGACGACTTCCTGTCCCAGATGGAGCAGGTCAGGAAGATGGGGTCCATCTCCAAGCTCCTCGGCATGCTGCCGGGCATGGGGCAGATCAAGGACCAGATCAACAACATCGACGAGCGCGACGTCGACCGCACCGCCGCGATCATCAAGTCGATGACTCCGGGCGAGCGCCAGGACCCGACGATCATCAACGGCTCGCGCCGCGCCCGTATCGCCAAGGGTTCCGGTGTCGAGGTCAGCGCGGTGAAGAACCTCGTCGAGCGGTTCTTCGAGGCCCGCAAGATGATGTCCCGCATGGCCCAGGGCGGCGGCATGCCCGGCATGCCGGGGATCCCGGGCATGGGCGGCGGCCCCGGCCGGCAGAAGAAGCAGCAGAAGAAGGCCAAGGGCAAGCAGCGCTCGGGCAACCCGATGAGGCGCAAGCAGCAGGAGCAGGAGGAGGCCGCGCGCCGCGCCGCCGCGGCCCAGGGCGGTGCCCAGGGGGGCAACGCCTTCGGGCTGCCGCAGCAGGGCGGCCAGGACTTCGAGCTGCCGGACGAGTTCAAGAAGTTCATGGGCTGACCAGCCCGGCGGCGGAGCGCGACCCGTCGCACGACGCGCGACCCGCCGAACGGCGTAGAGGGCGTCCCCCACACGGGGGGCGCCCTCAGCGCATGCCAGGGCCGGGCATCTGCCGTAACGTCCAGATATGAGCAATGCCGCGCCACCACGCAAGGCATCTGATCAGCCGTGGCGCACCGAAGGCACCCCGGAGGAGCCGCCGAAGCGGCCCGGCGGGCGAAAGCCCCGCGTCAGATGGTGGGGGCTGCTCGTCACCGCGGTGATCGTCTTCCTGGTGGCCTACGGCGGCCTGAGCTACTACGACAGGGGCAACGAGCCGACGATCTCGTACACGGAGTTCAGCAGGCAGGTCGACGCCGGCAACGTCAGCAAGATCTACTCCAAGGGCGACGCCATCCAGGGGAAGCTGAAGAGCGCCCGCCCCAGGCCCAGCGGCGGCGGCACCTACACCGAGTTCAGGACCCAGCGGCCGGCGTTCGCCGGCGACAACCTCTGGCAGAGCCTGACCAGGAACGACGTCACGGTGACCGCGCAGCCGGTGGTCCAGGAACGCGGCTTCGTGGCCAACCTGCTGCTGTCGCTGGCGCCGATCGCGATCCTGGCGGTCTTGTGGATCTTCTTCGCGCGGCGGCTCGGAGCGGGGCTGGGCGGAGTCGGCGGCCTGTTCGGCCGCAGGACACCGCCCCGGCCGGTGGAGCTGCGGCCGGGAACCCAGCGCACGACCTTCGCCGACGTGGCCGGGATCGACGAGGTCAAGGGCGAACTGGACGATGTCGTCGACTTCCTGAAGTACCCGGACGACTACCGAAGCATGGGCGCCAAGATGCCCCGCGGCGTCCTGCTCACGGGCCCGCCCGGAACCGGCAAGACGCTGCTCGCGCGGGCGGTGGCAGGTGAGGCGGGGGTGCCGTTCTTCTCCGCGTCCGCGTCCGAGTTCATCGAGATGATCGTCGGCGTCGGCGCCTCCCGGGTCCGCGAGCTGTTCACGGAGGCCCGAAAGGTGGCTCCGTCGATCATCTTCATCGACGAGATCGACACCATCGGCCGGGTGCGAGGCGGCGGCGCGTCGATGGGCGGCCACGACGAACGCGAGCAGACACTGAACCAGATCCTGACCGAGATGGACGGCTTCTCCGGCTCCGAGGGCGTGATCGTGCTCGCCGCGACCAACCGCGCCGACGTCCTGGACCCGGCCCTGACCCGCCCTGGCCGCTTCGACCGGCTGGTGGCGGTCGCACAGCCGGACCGCGGTGGCCGCGAGGCGATCCTGCGGATCCACACCCGGGACATCCCGCTCGCCCCGGACGTCGACCTCGCCCAGGTGGCCCGTACGACCCCGGGCATGACCGGTGCCGAACTGGCCAACCTGGCCAACGAGGCCGCCCTGCTGGCGGTCAAGCGGCGGCAGCGGGCGGTCACCCGGACCGACTTCTCCGAGGCCCTGGAGAAGGTGCAGCTCGGCGCGGAACGCGCCCTGGTGATGCCCGAGGAGGAGCGCCGGCGCACCGCCTACCACGAGAGCGGACACGCCTTGCTGGGCATGCTCCAGCCAGGCGCCGACCCGGTCCGCAAGATCACCATCGTGCCGCGCGGCCGGGCCCTCGGGGTCACCCTGTCGACGCCGGAGTCCGACAAGTACGCCTACACCGAGGAGTACCTGCGCGGCCGGATCATCGGCGCGCTCGGCGGCATGGCCGCGGAGCACGTGGTCTACGACGTGATCACGACCGGCTCTGAGAACGACCTGGAACAGGTCACCAACATCGCGCGCGGCATGGTGGCCCGCTGGGGCATGAGCGAGCACCTGGGCCGCCTGTCGGCCCTGCCCAACGACGCCCAGCAGGCCTACGGTCTGGCCGCCGCGCCGCAGACCCTCGACACCATCGACACCGAGATGCGACGCATCGTCGACGAGTGCTACGAGGAGGCGTGCCGCAAGCTGGGCGACCACCGCGAGCAGTTGGACGCCCTGGCCGCGGCCCTGCTGGAGAACGAGACGCTGGACGAGGCCGACGCCTACCGGGTCGCCGGGATACCGCGCCTCAAGAAGGAGCCCGAGACAGCGGCGGCGGACCCGGGAGCCGGGGGACCCTAAGGGGTCCGCGCGATCAGGTAGCGGAACACGTTCGGCATCCACACGGTGCCGTCGGGCCGCTCGTGCGCGTGCAGGGCCTCCGTCAGTTCCTTGCCGACCTGGTTCTCGTCGCTCGCCGCGATCGCCGCGTCGAACAGCCCCGTGGCGAGCATGCCGCGGACCGCGCTGTCCAGGCCCGCGTATCCGAAGGGGCAGGCCACCCGCCCGGAGCCGTCCGGGCGCAGACCGGCGCTCAGGACCGCCTCCTCCAGGCCGTCGCGCAGCGCGACCGGCGGATCGGCCGGGCGGACGACCGCGCGCACCACGGAGGACGTGGCGCACCGTTCGGGCGGTCCCCAGCCCGCCAGCACCACCGGCGCCCCCCGCTCGGCGAGCGAGGCGGCCGCGGTGAGCTGCCCGGCCAGGGCGGCCGGGTCGCCGGTGAGGCACCCGATGGGCTCGAAGGCGGTCACCAGGGTGTAGGCGGCCGTCCCCGGCCCGGAGATGTCCGCGAGGTCTTCGACCGGTCCGTCGAGGACGCGGGCGTCCGCACGCGGGCGCGTGCCCCATGCCTCGGCCTCGGGCTGCAACCGCTGCCGTGCGAGCGCGAGCCGCTCGGGCGAGGCGGGGTCGACACCCGTGACCGCGGCTCCTCTGGTGGCGGCCATGAGCAGGGCCAGCCCGGAACCGCAGCCGAGGGCGAGCACCCTGGTCCCGCGGCCCACCTCCAGCCGCTCGTGGACGGCCTCGTAGAGCGGCACCAGCATCCGCTCCTGGATCTCGGCCCAGTCACGCGCGCGTGCCCGCAGATCCACCCGGGGCGCCTGCCCGGCGAGTTCCGCCTGCTGCCGCACGAGCGTAGGTGTCATGGATAAGCGCCCCAATCCGCCGAGAGGTCTGCCGCTGCCCGATTCCGTGGCCCCCGTGCGCCGCACTTCCCGTATGCCAGGTAACTCCCCGCTCCGGACCGCGTCCAGGGGTCGTGAGGCCATGGTTGGTGCCTTCCGGGCGCGTGGCGCGAGATTTCACAGTGCGGTAACCCGGGCCTCGCCGCGCCGTACGGTGGCCCCCAAGGCGGGCCGGTGCGCAGCGCCGGGGACGCGCCCGGTAACGTCACGGTCGTCGCGCACGCTGACCCGAGTAGAGGCTTCCGCCCGGGAAGCGGCCGAAACGCCTCTTGCGCATCGCCCGAGGGCATGCGCACCCGTGTGCGAGTCGGTCCTGCGCGCGGGTGGTGAACAGGTCGCCCGCGAGGCCTCCGTCGAGAGTGGCGGTGGGAGACGGGGGGCGTACGCGGGACTACGCACCAGCTTGATACGAGCTGCGAGCCTTCTCCGCAGTTCAGCGCACCCGCCCTCGTCAGGACGCATCAGCGGCAACTGACGGGTACGTGCAAATTATTTGGGATGCCCCGGAATAGGAACACAGTGGGCCCCACGCTCGTTCTCATTACGTGAGCACGACACAGACACCACCTGTTCTCGCCGCGGAACTGGCGCAGGCGTGGGCCGACATTCAGCGGTACCACCCCGAACTGCCGGATCTCGCCGCGCCGGAGTCCCTGATCGGGGAGTCGTCGTCCGCCTGCGGACACGAACTCTCCTTCGAGCGACTGCTTCATGAGGCAGTCCACGGCATCGCCGCCGCGCGCGGAGTACGCGACACCTCGCGCGCCGGCCGCTACCACAACCGACGTTTCCTCGCCATCGCCGAGGAGCTGGGCCTCGACCACCCCGAGGAGCCGCACCCGAGCAGCGGTTTCTCGCTGGTCACGCTCAGCCCCGAGGCGAAGCGGCGCTACCGTCCGACGATCGAGCGCCTCCAGCGCGCACTCAAGGCGCACACGGCCGCCACGTCCGCCGACACCAGCCGCACCTTCCGCGGCCCGGCGGCCCGGCACGGCTCCTCCGGCGGCGGGGTGCGGGTCAAGGCGGTCTGCGACTGCGGCCGCAACGTCCGCGTCGTCCCCTCGGTCCTGGCCCAGGCCCCGATCATGTGCGGTGGCTGCGGCAAGCCGTTCCGGATCCCGGAGATCGTGGGCGCCGCGGGCTGAGGTACGGCTGCTCGTGGCAGCCGTACCCCGGGGGGCCGCTCGTCGAGCACCCGGTGCGCCGGGTGCGAGTCAGGCGTGCCCGCGCGCGGCCGCTCCACCCCGCGCCGGGGGCGACCCGCGGCGTATGGCACAATGACTAGCTGTACTCGACAGCCGCACAGGACCCCTCTCTCCTCCGGCTGACGCGTCCATCGGGCACTCGGGTACCGCAACCCCACGCGGCGTCCCCGCCGTGCCCAACCACGTCAAATCCAGGAGAACCCACTCCCGTGGCAGTCAAGATCAAGCTGAAGCGTCTGGGCAAGATCCGTTCGCCTCACTACCGCATCGTCGTCGCCGACTCCCGTACCCGCCGTGACGGCCGGGCCATCGAGGAGATCGGTCTGTACCACCCGGTGCAGAACCCCTCGCGCATCGAGGTCAACGCCGAGCGCGTGGCGTACTGGCTCTCCGTCGGCGCCCAGCCGACCGAGCCCGTGCTCGCCATCCTGAAGAAGACCGGTGACTGGCAGAAGTTCAAGGGCGAGCCCGCCCCTGCGCCGCTGCTGCAGCCGGCGGAGAAGGCCGCGCGTCCGTCGTTCGAGGCCCTGGGCGGCGAGGACGAGGGCAAGGGTGAGGCGATCACCCAGAAGAAGAAGGCTGAGAAGAAGGACGAGGCGGCCGCCGAGTCCGCGTCGACCGAGGCCTGAGCAGCATGCTCGAAGAGGCGCTTGAGCACCTCGTGAAGGGCATCGTCGACAACCCTGACGATGTGCAGGTCGCCTCGCGCAACCTGCGCCGCGGACGCGTGCTGGAGGTCCGGGTCCACCCCGACGACCTCGGCAAGGTGATCGGTCGAAACGGCCGCACCGCACGCGCCCTGCGCACCGTCGTGGGTGCCATCGGCGGTCGCGGCGTCCGTGTCGACCTCGTCGACGCGGACCACGTCCGCTGACGCATCACAACCGGCTCGGGCCGGGGAGGGCCACTGGGCCGTCCCCGGCCCGCAGTCGTATGACAGGAGATTTGGACACGTGCAGCTGGTAGTCGCACGGATCGGCCGTGCCCATGGCATCAAGGGCGAGGTCACCGTGGAGGTCCGCACCGACGAGCCGGAGCTCCGGCTCGCACCCGGCGCCGTACTCGCCACCGACCCCGCCTCCGCGGGACCGCTCACCATCGAGACCGGACGCGTCCACAGCGGCCGCCTTCTGCTGCGCTTCGAGGGCGTCGGCGACCGCAACGGCGCCGAAGCCCTCCGCAACACCCTGCTCATCGCCGAGGTGGACCCGGAGGAGCTGCCCGAGGAGGAGGACGAGTACTACGACCATCAGCTCATCGACCTCGACGTGGTCACCGAGGAGGGTGAGACGGTCGGCCGGATCAGCGAGATCTCACACCTGCCCTCCCAGGACCTGTTCATCGTCGAGCGTGCGGACGGCACCGAGCTGATGGTCCCGTTCGTCGCGGAGATCGTCACCGAGATCGACCTGGAGGAGCAGCGGGCCGTCATCGCGCCGCCGCCGGGTCTGATCGACGACCGCGCGGAGATCGCCTCCTCGCGGGACACCGTCTCCTGGCGGGCCCCCGAGGGCTCCGGGAGCTCCGAAGACTCCGGGGACGAGTCCTGATGCGCCTCGACGTCGTCACGATCTTCCCCGAGTACCTGGAGCCGCTGAACGTCTCCCTCGTCGGCAAGGCTCGCGCGCGCGGGCAACTGGACGTTCACGTGCACGATCTGCGCTCCTGGACGTACGACCGCCACAACACCGTCGACGACACGCCGTACGGCGGCGGTCCCGGCATGGTGATGATGACCGGGCCCTGGGGCGACGCCCTGGACTCCGTCCTCGCCGACGGTTACGAGACCGGCTCCCACGCGCCGGCGCTGATCGTGCCCACCCCCAGCGGCCGCCCCTTCACCCAGGAACTCGCCGTCGAGCTCTCCGAACGCCCCTGGCTGGTCTTCACCCCGGCCCGCTACGAGGGCATCGACCGCCGGGTGGTGGACGAGTACGCGACCCGCATGCCCGTCTACGAGGTGTCCATCGGCGACTACGTGCTCGCCGGCGGAGAGGCCGCCGTCCTGGTGATCACGGAGGCCGTGGCCCGGCTGCTGCCCGGCGTCCTCGGCAACGCCGAGTCCCACCGGGACGACTCCTTCGCGCCCGGCGCCATGGCGAGCCTGCTGGAGGGCCCCGTGTACACCAAGCCGCCCCGCTGGCGCGAGCGCGGCATCCCCGAGGTGCTGCTCAGCGGCCACCACGGGAAGATCGCCCGATGGCGCCGCGACGAGGCCCTGCGGCGCACCACGGTCAACCGGCCCGACCTGATCGAACGCTGCGACCCCAAGGCCTTCGACAAGAAGGACCGCGAGATGCTGTCCATCCTGGGCTGGACGCCTGACCCCGACGGCGAGCCGTACGGCCGATTTTGGCGCAGGACCGACGACGTGGAAGAATAGGCCGCTGCTGTGCGCCGTCCGGTGTGCGCCCCTGCCACAGGGGGACACGACGCCCGCCCCGACCGCACAGCGGTCCCTTTCGGAAAACCCCTAGTTTCCGCTGATGACCTGTGGCATCGGCGAAGAAAGCAGACGAAATGTCTCACCTGCTCGACTCCGTCGACGCCGCGTCGCTGCGCAGCGACGTCCCGGCCTTCCGCCCGGGTGACACCGTCAACGTCCACGTCCGTGTCATCGAGGGCAACCGCTCCCGTGTGCAGCAGTTCAAGGGCGTGGTGATCCGCCGCCAGGGTTCCGGCGTGCGCGAGACCTTCACCGTCCGCAAGGTCTCCTTCTCCGTCGGCGTCGAGCGCACCTTCCCGGTGCACACCCCGATCGTGGAGAAGATCGAGCTCGTCACCCGCGGTGACGTGCGCCGCGCCAAGCTGTACTACCTCCGTGAGCTGCGCGGCAAGGCCGCGAAGATCAAGGAGAAGCGCGAGAGCTGAGCGCTTTCCGCCCGCCGGACCCGCACATGGGTCCGGCGCGGGTTCTCAGCGGGGCGGGATAGCATTCCGCCCCGATGGACACCGAGGCACAGCCGACCGAGCGCGACCGCTCCTCCGGCCCCTCCGACGCCGAAGCCGACCAGGCTCCCGGTGCGCGGGGGCCGGAGGACCGGTCGCGTTCGTCGTTGGTGGCGGGCGTCACCGACTGGCTGCCCGGCGGGCGGATCACCCTGACCGCGCTGATCTGCCTGGTCCTCGTGCTGCTCCTCAACACGTTCGTGCTGCAACCGTTCCAGATCCCGAGCGGATCCATGGAGCAGGGATTGAGGATCGGGGACCGCGTTCTCGTAAACAAGTTGGCATACCGTTTCGGTGCCGCGCCGCGGCGCGGCGATGTCGTCGTGTTCGACGGCACCGGCTACTTCGGGCACGCCGACTACGTCAAACGCGTTGTCGGTGTGGGGGGTGACCATGTGGTCTGCTGTGACAAGGAGGGCAGGATCGAGGTGAACGGCCGGCCGGTCGACGAGTCGACCTTCCTGTACCCCGGCGACCGTCCCTCCACGGTGCCCTTCGACGTCGCCGTGCCCGACGGCACCCTGTTCGTCCTCGGTGACCACCGTGGCGACTCGAGTGACTCGCGCGACCATCTGGGCTCCCCGGGCGGCGGCATGATCCCCGTCGGTGAGGTCGTCGGCCGGGCCGACTGGATCGTCTGGCCCTACGGCCACTGGACCCACCTCACCCGCCCCGGCGCCTACGCGCGCGTGCCGGCCGCCGACCACGCGGGCGGCACCCATGGGTAACCGAGGCAAACCACGTGGCGCGCCGGTCAGCCCCGCCGACGAACTGCTGCCCACCGGGGCCAGGCGCGCGGGCGGCCCGGCCGGCGGGCGCACCCGCGCGGAGCGGCGCAAGCTCCAGCGCAAGGTCAAGCGCAAGCGCAGGCGCTCCGCCGTCCGGGAGATCCCTCTCCTCGTCGGCGTCGCCGTGCTCATAGCCCTGGTTCTGAAAACCTTCCTGGTGCAGGCCTTCGTGATCCCTTCGGGCTCCATGGAACAGACGATCCGCATCGGCGACCGGGTGCTGGTCGACAAGCTCACCCCCTGGTTCGGCTCCGAGCCGCAGCGCGGGGACGTGGTCGTCTTCCGCGACCCGGGCGGCTGGCTGGACGACGAGCAGACCACGAAGAAGAACGACCCGGTCGGCGTCAAGCAGATCAAGGAGGGCCTGACCTTCATCGGGCTGCTGCCCTCCGACGACGAGAAGGACCTCATCAAACGGGTCATCGGCGTCGGCGGCGACCACGTCAAGTGCTGTGACGCGCAGGGACGGGTCACCGTGAACGGCGTTCCCCTGAACGAGGGGGATTACATCTACCCGGGTGACACGCCCTCCGAGCAGCCGTTCGACATCACGGTTCCGCCGGGACGGCTGTGGGTGATGGGCGATCACCGGGGCAACTCCGCCGACTCGCGCGCGCACCGCAACACGCCGTACGGCGGTACGGTCTCGGAGAAATCCGTCGTGGGCCGGGCCATGGTCATCGGGTGGCCGCTCGGCCACTGGAGCACACTGAAGGAACCGAAAACCTTTGCCGCCGTGTCCGACGCGGCGGCCGGGTCGAACGCCGTAGCCCGCCTGTCGCATAGGGTTGCCCCGGACGATCCCAACAGATCGGTTCAGCTCCCGACCCCTGCGGAACTCCCGCTCGTTATGGGAGTGGTGGGCCTGCGCCGGGCGTGGCGCGGGCAGCGGCAAGGAGTAAGGAGTTGGCGTGGGGGATGTGGCGGTTGGCGCACGGTCCGGCAGCGACGGCGAGGAGCACCGCGGACACCCCGTGGATGCGGAGGCCCGCCCCGCACACCCCGCCGTGGGCTCCGGGAGTGAGAGCGAAGCGGCCGAGGGCAGCAGGGTGACCGAGCACAACCAGACCGATGACCAAGGGACCGACGAGACCACCTCCGAGGCGAGGAAACCCCGCTCCTTCTGGAAGGAACTGCCGATCCTGATCGGTATCGCGCTGGTGCTCGCGCTGCTGATCAAGACGTTCCTCGTCCAGGCGTTCTCCATCCCGTCCGACTCCATGCAGGACACCCTGCAGCGCGGTGACCGGGTGCTGGTCGACAAGCTGACCCCCTGGTTCGGCGCCGAGCCCGACCGCGGCGAGGTCGTCGTCTTCCACGACCCGGACGACTGGCTGGCCGGTGAGCCGACGGCCAAGCCCAACGCCCTGCAGACCGTGCTCAGCTGGATCGGCCTGATGCCGTCCGCGGAGGAGAAGGACCTGATCAAGCGAGTCATCGGCGTCGGCGGCGACACCGTCGAGTGCCACGGCACCGGTCCCCTGATCGTCAACGGCAGGGCGCTGGAGGAGTCGTCCTACGTCTATCCCGGCAACACGCCGTGCAGCCAGGACGACCAGGGCGGCCAGTTCAAGGTCACCGTGCCCGACGGCTACATCTGGGTCATGGGCGACCACCGGCAGAACTCCCGGGACTCGCGCTACAACCAGGCCGACAAGAACCACGGCATGGTCCCGGTCAAGGACGTCGTCGGACGCGCCATCGTGCGGGCCTGGCCGATCAACCGCTGGGGCACCCTGCCCGTGCCCGACACCTTCGACCAGCCCGGCATCGGCCAGCAGCAGCCCTCGACCGCGGGCGCCCCGACGGTGGCCCCGGGCGGCGTGGCGCTCAGCGCGGCCGTACCGCTGGTGGTGTGGCGCCGCAGGCGGACCGTGAAGGCCGCCGGCGGCACGGGCGACAGGACCACGGCCGCCGGCAGCCGCTGAGGACCCTGCCGCGGGGCCTTCCCTCCGTACGGGACGTCCCCCGGGCGGGGGAGACCTCGCGGTGACGCCGCTCGCGCGGCGGTGAGTCCACTCGCGGCGCCCCGCCCCTGTGTGAAGCCGTCGTGGAGCTCTTCCCCGCAGGCACGGCTGGGGCTGCCCCGTTCCGGTACCGACCGGTAGGGTGCGGGTCCATGGGTGGCGAGAGCACGACGCGTACGGCCCCGCGCAGCGGCGGCACAGGCAGGAGCCCGGCGGGCGGCAGGACGGGACAGAGGTTGTCCGGGCTGGCCGTGGCGCTCGGTCTGGTGCTGTTCCTCGGCGGATTCGCGTGGGCGGCGGTGGTCTACCGGCCGTACACCGTCCCCACCAGTTCCATGACGCCGACGATCGCCATGGGCGACCGGGTGCTCGCCCAGCGCGTCGACGGCGACGAGATCCGCCGCGGTGACGTCGTCGTCTTCTACGACAAGAGCTGGGTGTCGAACGCGCCGGTGGTCAAGCGCGTGGTGGCCGTCGGCGGCGACACGGTCTCCTGCTGTACACAGGGCAAGCTGACCGTCAACGGCAAGCCGATCGACGAGCCGTACCTGAAGGGCGGCGTCGCCGAGGACAAGACCATTCCGACGGTGAAGGTCCCCGAGGGCCGGCTGTTCCTGCTCGGCGACGAACGCCAGGGATCCCTCGACTCCAGCGCCCACCTCGACGACGCGGCCAAGGGCACGGTCGCCCGCGCCGATGTGACCGCCCGCGTCGACGCCGTGGTCTGGCCGATGAAGGGCATGCTGGAGCGCCCCACCGGCTTCGAGCAACTGGGCGCACTCTCCCAGCCGGGACCGCTGCGCACGATCGTCCTGCTGGTGGTCGCCGGAGCCGTCCTGGTCCTCGGCGGTGGCGCCTACGGTCCGATCGCCAAGCGTCTGGGCCGCTCCCGTGCCCGCACCCGGACGGAGCCGGCCGGTGCTCGCTGAGACCCAGGACGTGGACGGCGACGGGCTGCGCAAGGTGGCCCGGGTGGTCCTCCCCGACCCCGCGGACCGCATCCTGCTCCTCCACGGCCACGAGCCGGGCGATCCGGCCGACGACTGGTGGTTCACGCCCGGCGGCGGCCTGGAGGGCGACGAGAGCCGCGAGGAGGCCGCTCTGCGGGAACTCGCGGAGGAGACCGGCATCACCGAGGTCGAGCTCGGGCCGGTGCTGTGGCGGCGCCGGTGTTCCTTCCCGTTCGCGGGCCGCCGCTGGGACCAGGACGAGTGGTACTACCTGGCCCGTACGACCCAGACGGCGACCGCCGCGACGGCCCTGACGGAACTGGAGCGGCGCAGTGTCGCCGGAGCGCGCTGGTGGACGTGTCAGGAACTGGCCCGGGCACGTGAGACGGTGTATCCGACCAGACTCGCCGAGCTGCTGCGCACGCTGCTCGACGAAGGTCCTCCGGCCGGGCCCGTGACTCTGGACGCCGAAATCGTCTAGGGGCTCGCGGGACTGGCGCACAATGGGGGGACCGTACGGCTGAAGGGGAACATGCCATGAGCGCCGAGGACCTCGAGAAGTACGAGACCGAGATGGAGCTCAAGCTCTACCGGGAGTACCGCGATGTCGTCGGTCTGTTCAAATACGTGATCGAGACCGAGCGGCGCTTCTACCTCACCAATGACTACGAGATGCAGGTGCACTCGGTCCAGGGCGAGGTGTTTTTCGAGGTGACGATGGCCGATGCCTGGGTGTGGGACATGTACCGACCGGCCCGGTTCGTCAAGCAGGTCCGTGTCCTCACATTCAAGGACGTGAACATCGAGGAGCTGAACAAGAGCGACCTGGAGCTGCCCAGCGGGTGAGGACCGTCGGGAGCGGGCGGGGCGTGGCCGGGAGAACCACTCGTGTGAGTGACGGTGTTGTCCACAACCGGTGAGTAGCACACCAAGATCCATTCCGCCGGGCCGGATGCGTGACCGTTGGCGCCGGAGGTGGTGCCGACATGAGCAAGGCACGCAACGGACTGGGCAGGTACGGCGAGGACCTCGCCGCCCGCAGGCTCGCCGGATTCGGCATGACGGTCCTGGAGCGCAACTGGCGCTGCGGCAGGACCGGTGAGATCGACATCGTGGCCCGGGACGGGGACGTCCTGGTCGTCTGCGAGGTGAAGACCCGCAGGGCGGGCGTCTTCCAGCATCCGATGGCCGCGATCACACCGGAGAAGACCCAGCGGCTGCGCGCCCTGGCGGAACGCTGGGTCGCGGCCCACGGAGGAGCACCCCCGGGTGGCGTCCGCATCGACGTCGTCGGCGTCCTGTTGCCCCGGCGCGGCGCGCCCCGCGTCGAACACGTACGGGGGGCGGCCTGATGGGGTTCGCGCGTACGTGCTCCGTGGCCCTCGTCGGCGTCGAGGGCGTGGTCGTCGAGGTCCAGGCCGACCTCGAACCGGGCGTCGCCGCCTTCACCCTCGTGGGGCTGCCGGACAAGAGCCTGACCGAGAGCCGGGACCGGGTGCGGGCGGCTGTGGTCAACTCCGGCGCCGAGTGGCCGCAGAAGAAGCTCACCGTCGGACTCAGCCCGGCCTCCGTGCCCAAGGCCGGCAGCGGCTTCGACCTGGCCGTGGCCTGCGCGGTCCTCGGGGCCGCCGAGCGTATCGACCCCCGGGTGCTGGCCGACGTCGTGATGATCGGGGAACTCGGCCTGGACGGCCGGGTGCGGCCCGTGCGGGGCATCCTCCCGGCGGTACTGGCCGCCGCGGACGCCGGCTGTGAACAGGTCGTCGTGCCCGAGTGCGCGGCCGCCGAGGCCTCGCTGGTGCCCGGAATCTCCGTGCTCGGCGTCCGCAGCCTGGGCCAGCTGATCGCCGTACTGACCGACGAACCCGTGCCCGAGGAGGACCCGGACGAGCAGGGACGGCCCGACCCGCTCCTCGCCGGGCTGCGCGTGCCCGGAGCCGGCGCGGCCACCGGCATGCACACTGTCGGGGCCGCCGACCACGCGCACGACCTCTCCGACGTCGTCGGCCAGCTCTCCGCGCGCACGGCGGTGGAGGTCGCCGCGGCCGGCGGGCACCATCTGTTCCTGGAGGGACCGCCGGGCGCGGGCAAGACGATGCTCGCCGAGCGACTGCCCGGGATCCTGCCTCCACTCGACCGGCAGGAGTCCCTGGAGGTCACGGCCGTCCATTCGGTCGCCGGGCTGCTGCCACCGGGCAAGCCGCTCATCGACCTCGCCCCGTACTGCGCGCCGCACCACTCCGCGACGATGCAGGCACTCGTCGGCGGCGGGCCCGGCGTCGCCCGTCCAGGCGCGGCCTCCCTCGCCCACCGCGGCGTGCTCTTCCTGGACGAGACCCCCGAGTTCAGCAGCCACGCCCTCGACGCCCTGCGCCAGCCCCTGGAAGCCGGGCACGTGGTGATCGCCCGCAGCGCCGGGGTCGTGCGCTTCCCCGCGAGGTTCCTGATGGTGCTCGCGGCCAACCCGTGCCCCTGCGGCCGGTTCTCGCAGCGCGACAGCCTGTGCGAGTGCCCGCCCTCGGCCGTCCGGCGCTACCAGGCCCGGCTCTCCGGGCCGCTGCTCGACCGGGTGGACCTGCGCGTCGAGGTCGACCCGGTCACCCGGTCGGAGCTCACCCGCGCGGGCGCCCGGGGCGAGCCCACGGCGACGGTGGCCGACCGGGTGCGGGCCGCCCGTGAGCGCGCGGCGGCACGGCTGACGGGCACGCCCTGGCGGACCAACAGCGAGGTGCCGGGACGTGAACTGCGCAGCCGCTGGCACGCGGCGGCCGGTGCGCTGGACGAGGCCGAGCGCAACCTGGAGCGCGGCGTGCTCACGGCTCGCGGGCTCGACCGGGTCCTCCGGGTCGCCTGGACGGTGGCGGATCTCGTCGGCCGCGACCGCCCGGACGCCTCCGACGTCGCCCTGGCACTGCAACTGCGCACCGGAGTCCCCCGCGGCGTACCCATGACCATCGGGACCCTGGCATGAGCCCCCCGCAGGGCCCCGGCGGGGGCAGCGGGTGCGGCTGGAACCCCGGGCGCGACACGGACGCCGGGCGGTGCCCCGATGGCGGGTACGGCCCTGACGGCGGCCGCCCCGCGGATGGCGGGCGTGACCGTGACGGCCGACGCGACCCTGACGGCCGGAATGGCGCCGACGGCGGGCGTCGTCCCGGTGACGGGAGTGCTGCGGACGGCGGCTGTGGCCACGACGGGGTCGGTGGCCATGACGGCGTGGGTGGTCCGGACGGCCGGCCCGGCGTCTGCCGCGGGAGGGGTCCGGCCGGCGGGCGTGGCGACGATGACGGGCGTGAGCTGCTGGCGCGGGTCTTCCTCAGCCGGGTCGTGGAGCCGGGGGACCAGACGGCGGGACGGTGGGTGAGGGAGTCGGGGGCCGTGGCCGTGGCGCGGTGGCTGCGGGAGGGCGCGCCACGGCCGGCCGGGGTGTCGGACAGGCGGTGGGCCGGTCTGTGCGCGCGGGCCGCGCGGGCCGATCCCGAGCGGGACCTCGCCGTCGCCCGGGACGCCGGGGTGCGGTTCGTGCGCTCCGGCGACACCGAGTGGCCCACCCAGCTCGACGACCTGGGCGACGCCCGCCCCGTCGGCCTGTGGGTGCGCGGCCGTCCCAGTCTGCGGATGTGGGCACTGCGGTCGGTCGCCGTGGTCGGCGCCCGGGCCTGTACCGAGTACGGCGCCCACATGGCCGCCACGCTCGCCGGCGGGCTCGCCGAACGCGGCTGGGTGGTGGTGTCCGGGGGCGCCTACGGAGTCGACGGCGCCGCGCACCGCGGCGCACTCGGCAGCGGCGGCGCCACCGTCGCCGTCCTGGCCTGCGGCGTCGACCGGCCCTACCCCCGCGGTCACACCGAGCTGATCAACAGGATGGCCCAGCAGGGGCTGGTGGTCGGGGAACTGCCGCCCGGCGACCATCCGACGCCGAGCAGGTTCCTCGTCCGCAACAGAGTGATCGCTGCCCTTACGCGTGGCACCGTCGTCGTCGAGGCCGCTCACCGCAGCGGCTCCCTGGTCACCGCCCGCGCGGCACAGCGGCTGGGCCGCCACACCATGGGGGTCCCCGGCCCGGCCACCAGCGCGCTCTCCGCGGGCGTCCACGAACTGCTGCGCGGCGGGGCGGCACTGGTCAGCGACGCCGCGGAAGTCGTCGAGCTGGTGGGAGACATGGGTGAGCTGGCCCCGTACCGGCGCGGCCCCGTTCTCCCGCTCGACCTGCTCGAACCGGAGGCCCGGCAGGTCCTCGCCGCGCTCCCCGGGCGCGGCGCGGCGGACGCGGCCGAGGTCGCCCGTGGCGCCCGGACGACGCCGGACGACGCGATCGCGAGGCTGTACGAACTCCGATCGCTTGGCTACGTCGAACGACATGGCGACGGATGGAAGTTGACACGCCAGGCAATGATCTCGGTCCGGGCCGGCCGGCCGGGGTGCTGACCGAGCGTGTTCGACCGTCCGGGGGAAAGCCGACGCCTGCGTAAATTCCCGCAGTTGGGCGTTTCACCGGTCACCCAGGGTGACGCGGGTGACCCGGTGGAGCGCCTCGCGGAACGAATCTGCGCACGCCCCGCGCCCCGCCGTTCGCGCACCGCGACACTCCAGTCACGCTACGCTCACGTGGTTCCGATACAGAAACCCGATCCCCGACCCATACGACAACTCACCCAGGAAGCCGCACCCACGGCAGAACGGCACAAGGCGACGAATGCCCCAGCACACCTCCGGCTCCGACCGGGCGGAGATCCCCCCAGCCGTCCGTGACGGTGGCAGCGTGCGGCCGCCCGCTCCCTCGACGCTCGACGAGCTGTGGCGGTCGTACAAGGCGACGGGGGACGACCGGCTGCGTGAGCAGCTGATCCTGCACTACTCGCCCCTGGTGAAGTACGTGGCGGGGCGGGTGAGCGTCGGCCTGCCGCCCAATGTCGAGCAGGCCGACTTCGTGTCCTCGGGGGTCTTCGGGCTGATCGACGCGATCGAGAAGTTCGACATCGACCGGGAGATCAAGTTCGAGACCTACGCGATCACCCGGATCCGGGGCGCCATGATCGACGAACTGCGCGCGCTGGACTGGATCCCCCGCTCGGTGCGGCAGAAGGCGCGGAACGTCGAGCGGGCGTACGCCACGCTGGAGGCCCGGCTGCGCCGCACCCCGTCGGAGAGCGAGGTGGCTGCGGAGATGGGCATCGCGGTCGAAGAACTCCATGCCGTCTTCAGCCAGTTGTCGCTGGCCAACGTGGTGGCGCTGGAGGAGCTGCTGCATGTGGGCGGCGAGGGGGGCGACCGGCTGAGCCTCATGGACACGCTGGAGGACACCGCCGCCGACAACCCGGTCGAGGTGGCCGAGGACCGGGAGCTGCGGCGCTTCCTGGCCCGGGCGATCAACACCCTGCCCGACCGGGAGAAGACCGTCGTCACGCTGTACTACTACGAAGGCCTCACACTCGCCGAGATCGGCAACGTGCTCGGGGTGACCGAGAGCCGGGTCAGCCAGATCCACACCAAGTCGGTGCTGCAACTGCGCGCCAAGTTGGCGAGCTTCGGCCGCTGACCCGCCGCGACGGCTGACCGGACCCGGACCCGGCCGGCCGCACCTGACGCGCCGGGACCCGGACGGCCCCGGCCCGCAGGGGGCCTCCGTACAGTGGTCGACGTGCCAAGGATTCGAGCGGCCTCCGTGGCCGAGCACCGGTCGATGCAGCGAGCCGCCCTGCTGGACGCGGCCCGGACCCTGCTGTCCGACGGCGGGACGGAGGCCCTGACCTTCCCCGCCCTGGCCGAGCGGACGGGGCTGGCGCGGTCGTCGGTGTACGAGTACTTCCGGTCACGGGCCGCCGTGGTCGAGGAGCTGTGCGCGGTCGACTTCCCCGTGTGGGCCGCCGAGGTCTCAACGGCGATGGCCGCGGCCGACGGGCCGGAGGCCAAGGTCGAGGCGTACGTCCGCAAGCAGCTGGAACTCGTCGGTGACCGGCGCCACCGGGCCGTGGTGGCGATTTCGGCGAGCGAGCTGGACGCGGGGGCGCGGGAGAAGATCCGCGCCGCGCACGGCGAGCTCATCGCGATGATCGTCGAGACCTTGGCGGAGCTGGGGCACGGGCAGCCGCGGCTGGCGGCGATGCTGCTGCAGGGAGTGGTGGACGCGGCCGTGCGGAGGATCGAGCTGGGGGCCGCGGAGGAGCCCTCGGTCGTGGCGGAGGCCGCGGTGTCCATGGCGCTGCGGGGGGTCCGCCCCTGAGCTGCGGCTCGCCGCGCCCGCGTGGTCACAGCACCAGGCCCCGTCGTCGAATCCCCGCCTGCCTGGCGGCGACAGAACCTAGAGGGCGGGCACCCCCAGTACCGGCAGCAGCCTCGCCGGGGCCGGGTTCAGCAGCCAGGGCGGCAGGAGCAACAGCGGGTTCAGGTACGTCTGCGCTCTCAGCAGGCCCCAGTGCAGGCATCCCGCCGCGCAGTGCGGGGTGCGGCCCGGCGCCGTCCGCTCGATCGTGCCGAGCACCTCGCCGGCATCCACCTCGTCGCCCTTCCGCACCGCGGCGCGCACCGGTTCGTAGGTCGTCCGCAGGGCAGGGGTGCCCGTACCCGCCAGCTCCACCGACACCACACCGCGTCCGGCCACCGGGCCCGCGAAGGACACCCGGCCGTCGGCCACCGCCCGTACCGGAGTGCCCGGTGGGGCCGCCAGGTCCACTCCCCGGTGCCCGGCACCGTACTCCGTCGCCGGCGGCTCCCAGCCGCGCAGCACCGGCGGACGGACCCCCACCGGCCAGAAGCGGCCCACCGCCGGCACCGGCCCGTCCGCCGTCGGCCGGCCCGCCACCCTGGACCTGTCTGCCGCCCCGGCCCGGTCCGCCGGCCCCGACCCCTCCAGCGGCGCCGACCCGTCCCCAGCCACCGGACTGGAGACCCCCGCTGCCACCCGCCCAGCATCCTCCGGCGGAGCCAGGGCACCGCCCCCGCTCGCCCATGCCGCCGCCACCGGGGCCACCGTCGCCACCGCCGCCACCAGGACCACCACCGTCCGAAGCGCCGGCCCGAGCCGGACGCCCACGCACCGCACCCCGCCCATTGCCCCGCCCATCGCGCTGCTCCTCGCCCCGCCCGTTGCCCCGCCACTTGCGAACACGGCTCCACGGTCCCGCACCCTGCCGCACCCCGCCGGAACCTGTGGACAAGTGGGCGGTTGTGGACAACTCACCGGTTGTCGGCGGCGGCGTCACCCGACGCCTCCCGGGTCCCGTACACTTCTGGTGGCGATCCGGGTCACCGGGTCGACTTCGCACGCCCCGACACTCCGGCCGGCAACGGCCGGTGTCAGCGCCCCTCGGTCCTTCGTGGCACGGCGCGCCGCGGGCGTCAGGCGCGGAAGCCGTCCGGCATCCGCGGCACAACCGAGAAACTCAAGGAGAGTACGGCCATGGCCGTCGTCACGATGCGGGAGCTGCTGGAGAGCGGCGTCCACTTCGGTCACCAGACCCGCCGTTGGAACCCGAAGATGAAGCGCTTCATCTTCACCGAGCGCAACGGCATCTACATCATCGACCTGCTCCAGTCGCTGTCGTACATCGACCGCGCCTACGAGTTCGTCAAGGAGACCGTGGCCCACGGCGGCACGGTCATGTTCGTCGGCACGAAGAAGCAGGCGCAGGAGGCCATCGCCGAGCAGGCCACCCGCGTCGGCATGCCCTACGTCAACCAGCGCTGGCTGGGCGGCATGCTCACCAACTTCTCGACCGTCTACAAGCGCCTGCAGCGCCTGAAGGAACTCGAGCAGATCGACTTCGAGGACGTGGCCGCCTCCGGCCTCACCAAGAAGGAGCTGCTGGTTCTCTCCCGCGAGAAGGCCAAGCTGGAGAAGACCCTCGGCGGTATCCGCGAGATGCAGAAGGTGCCCAGCGCCGTCTGGATCGTGGACACCAAGAAGGAGCACATCGCGGTCGGCGAGGCCCGGAAGCTCAACATCCCGGTCGTGGCCATCCTCGACACCAACTGCGACCCCGACGAGGTCGACTACAAGATCCCGGGCAACGACGACGCGATCCGCTCCGTCACCCTGCTCACCCGTGTGATCGCCGACGCCGTCGCCGAGGGCCTCATCGCCCGCTCCGGCGTGGCCGCCGGTGACAAGGGTGAGAAGGCCGCGGGCGAGCCGCTCGCCGAGTGGGAGCGCGACCTGCTCGCGGGTGAGAAGAAGGCCGAAGAGGCTCCGGCCGCCGAGGCCGAGAAGCCGGCCGAGGCCGCCGCTGCCGAGGCTCCGGCCGCCGAGGGCGAGCAGCAGGCCTGACCCGTCAAGTCAGCGTTGACGGCGGGAGCGGTGCATGAAGTCCGCTCCCGCCGTTCACCCGTAGGTCAGCGGCGCGTCGGCGGGCCCGGTTCGACAAGCGAGAGGCTCCCTGAGGGGGCACGGGTCCCGCGGACCCCCTGATCTTCGATCTTCCAGACTTCGAGAAAGATTCACAGACTCATGGCGAACTACACCGCCGCCGACGTCAAGAAGCTCCGTGAGCTCACCGGCGCCGGCATGATGGACTGCAAGAAGGCGCTGGACGAGGCCGAGGGCAACGTCGAGAAGGCCGTCGAGGCGCTGCGCATCAAGGGCCAGAAGGGCGTCGCCAAGCGCGAGGGCCGCTCCGCCGAGAACGGCGCCGTGGTCTCGATCATCGCCGACGACAACTCCTCCGGTGTCCTCGTCGAGCTGAAGTGCGAGACGGACTTCGTCGCCAAGGGCGACAAGTTCCAGGGCGTCGCCAAGGCCATCGCCGAGCACATCGCCAAGACGTCCCCCGCGGACATCGAGGCGCTGCTCGCCTCCGAGATCGAGCCCGGCAAGACCGTCCAGGCGTTCGTGGACGAGGCCAACGCCAACCTGGGCGAGAAGATCGTCCTGGACCGTTTCGCGCAGTTCGCGGACGGCTTCGTCACCGCCTACATGCACCGCACGATGCCCGACCTGCCCCCGCAGATCGGTGTTCTCGTCGAGTTCGACAAGCCGAACGTCGAGGTCGCCAAGGGCGTCGCTCAGCACATCGCCGCCTTCGCGCCGAAGTACCTCTCCAAGGACGAGGTGCCGGCCGAGGTCGTCGAGTCCGAGCGTCGCATCGCCGAGGAGACCACCCGCGCCGAGGGCAAGCCCGAGGCCGCGATCGCCAAGATCGTCGAGGGTCGTCTCAACGGCTTCTTCAAGGACGCCACCCTGCTCGGCCAGCCCTACGCGCTGGACAACAAGAAGTCGGTCCAGAAGGTTCTGGACGAGGCCGGTGTCACCCTGAAGCGCTTCACGCGCATCAAGGTCGGCATCTGAGTCCGAAGTCCGTACCGCGACGGACACCCGGCCCTATAGGGTCGACAGCAGTCGTCCACGTCGCCCGCGGGTAACACCACGCACCCGCGCGTGACGCACGACAGCAGATCTGACGAGGAGGCCATTGCCGCTGCATGGGATGCGAAACACGCCCCACCGGCAATGGCCTTCTTCGCATGTGCACCACGTAACAGAGGCGGGATCTCCATGACCACCAAGGCCCAGAAGAGCGACGACGGCAAAGTGACCGGCCGGTTTCTGCTGAAGCTGTCCGGAGAGGCATTCTCCGGCGGCGGGGGCCTGGGCGTCGACCCGGACGTGGTGCACGCCATCGCCCGCGAGATCGCGGCCGTCGTACGGGACGGCGCGCAGATCGCGGTCGTGATCGGTGGTGGCAACTTCTTCCGCGGCGCCGAACTCCAGCAGCGTGGCATGGACCGCGCCCGCTCGGACTACATGGGCATGCTCGGCACCGTGATGAACTGCCTCGCGCTGCAGGACTTCCTGGAGAAGGAAGGCATCCAGTCGCGGGTGCAGACCGCCATCACCATGGGCCAGGTCGCCGAGCCCTACATCCCGCTGCGCGCCGTGCGCCACCTGGAGAAGGGCCGCGTGGTCATCTTCGGCGCCGGTATGGGCATGCCGTACTTCTCCACCGACACCACCGCCGCCCAGCGCGCCCTGGAGATCGACGCCGAGGCGCTGCTCATGGGCAAGAACGGCGTGGACGGGGTGTACGACTCCGACCCGAAGAGCAACCCGGACGCCGTCAAGTTCGACTCCCTCGGCTACGGCGAGGTCATCACGCGCGACCTCAAGGTCGCCGACGCCACGGCGATCACGCTGTGCCGAGACAACAAGCTCCCGATCCTCGTCTTCGAGCTTCTCGCGGAGGGCAATATCGCCCGGGCCGTCAAGGGTGAGAAGATCGGCACACTGGTGGGTGACCACGGCAGCCGGGACTGACCGGCAACACCGACGGACCCTGACCGGGGGATGGACAATGTTCCGCCGGTCGGGAACCGTGCAGGAAGAAGACGCGACGCAGCCGGCCGACGGCCCCGACGAGGAACCGCAGCCGGTTCCACTCAAGACACGCAGGAGCAAGTGGTGATCGAAGAGACCCTCCTCGAGGCCGAGGAGAAGATGGAGAAGGCCGTCGTGGTCGCCAAGGAGGACTTCGCCGCGATCCGCACCGGCCGTGCGCACCCGGCGATGTTCAACAAGATCGTGGCCGACTACTACGGCGCGCCGACGCCGATCAACCAGCTGGCTTCGTTCTCCGTGCCGGAGCCGCGGATGGCGGTCGTGACCCCGTTCGACAAGAGCGCGCTGCGCAACATCGAGCAGGCGATCCGGGACTCCGACCTGGGCGTCAACCCGAGCAACGACGGCAACATCATCCGAGTGGTGTTCCCCGAGCTCACCGAGGAGCGCCGGCGCGAGTACATCAAGGTCGCCAAGGGCAAGGGCGAGGACGCCAAGGTGTCCATCCGCTCCGTGCGCCGCAAGGCCAAGGACGCCATCGACAAGCTGATCAAGGACGGCGAGGTCGGCGAGGACGAGGGCCGCCGTGCGGAGAAGGAGCTCGACGACACCACCGCGAAGTACGTCGCGCAGGTGGACGAGCTCCTGAAGCACAAGGAGTCGGAGCTGCTCGAGGTCTGATGAACGACTCTTCCTGGGGAGCGCCGCCGCAAGCCGGATACTGGGAGCCCACGGACCGGTCACCCGCCCAGGGACCCGTCCCGGGGGCCGCCCCGGCGGACCCCGCGTACGGTGCGCAGGGCGCCCAGCAGACCCGCCCCATGCCCATCGTGCCCGAGGTGCCCGCTCACGGCGGAATCCAGGAGGACGACCGGGGGGCCGCCTGGACGGGCGGCCCCTTGTTCCGCGACGAGGTGCCGCGGCCGCAGCCGTACGGCACGCCGCACACACAGCCGCACCCGCAGCAGTCCTACGACGCACAGCCGCACCCGCGACAGCCCCATGACCCGCAGCCGGGGATGTACGACCCACAGCGGGGAACCTACGACCCGCAGTACCAGGCCCCACAGCCCCGGCCCCACGACACGCCGCAGACGCCGCCCGCCCACGCGACGGCACAGCAGAATCCGGAGCCCATGCCCGACGCCCAGCAACCGGCGCCCGCCCCGCAGAAGAAGAGCGCGGGCCGTGATCTGGGCGCTGCCATAGGAGTCGGCCTCGGGCTCGGCGTGGTGATCATTGCCTCGCTGTTCATCGTCAAGGCCGTGTTCGTCGGCGTGATCGCGGTCGCGGTCGTGGTCGGCCTGTGGGAGCTCACCAAGCGGCTGGAGGAGCGCAAGGGCATCAAGGCTCCGCTGGTGCCGCTGGCGGTGGGCGGCGCCGCGATGGTGGTCGCCGGGTACGTCCGCGACGCCGAGGGCGCCTGGGTGGCGATGGCACTGACCACCCTCGCGGTTCTGGTCTGGCGGATGACACAACCGCCGGAGGGCTATCTGAAGGACGTCACGGCCGGCGTCTTCGCGGCCTTCTACGTGCCGTTCCTCGCCACCTTCGTGGCGATGATGCTCACCGCGGACGACGGCCCGTTCCGCGTTCTGACCTTCCTGATCCTCACGGTGGTCAGCGACACGGGCGCGTACGCCGTCGGCTGGCGCTTCGGCAAGCACAAACTCGCCCCGCGCATCAGCCCCGGCAAGACCCGTGAAGGTCTGTTCGGCGCGGTCGCCTTCGCGATGGTGGCGGGGGCACTGTGCACACAGTTCCTGATCGACGACGGTGCCTGGTGGCAGGGCCTCGTCCTCGGTCTCGCCGTCGCCGCCAGCGCCACCCTCGGCGACCTCGGGGAATCCATGATCAAGCGCGATCTGGGCATCAAGGACATGGGCACCCTGCTCCCGGGTCACGGCGGCATCATGGACCGCCTGGACTCCCTCCTGCCGACGGCCCCGGTGGTGTGGCTGCTCCTGGTCCTCTTCGTCGGCGGCTGACGAACCCGCCTCCCCTCGGGCGGGACCTGGCGCTGGGGTTCCGCCCAGCGGCCGGGCACGGTTGCCGAAGGACGGCGCAGGCCGGCCGCCGTGCGAGCCCTTCGTCCTTCAGGCTTCGGCGTAGTTCCGGGTCTGAGGGAAGGGGTGCCACTGCGAGAGCATGATGGTCGCGTCGTCGTCGAGGCCGCCGCCGTGGTGTTCCAGGATCGTGTGGATCAGGCGGCGCAGGACTTCGGGTGTGGGGTCGCCGGCGGCTATGGCGCGGATGATGAAGTCGGCGAAGCGCTTCTCGCCGAAACGGGTGCCGCTCGGCGAGCGGGCTTCGGTGACACCGTCGGTGTACAGCAGCACGCTGTCGCCGGGCTCCATCTGGAAGCGCCACACCTGGCGGTCGCTGTCGGGTTCCATGTCGCCCAGGCCGAGCGGGGGCGCCGGGTCCCGGTTCAGTGCGTCGTGCAGCACGTCCGGGCCGCGGATGAGCAAGGGCGTCGGATGCCCGCAGTTGACCCACTCGAGGCTGCCGGTGCCGGTCTGCAGATTCGCCAGGACTCCGGTGACGTACCGGTCGGGAAAGACTTCGTGCACCGCTTCGTCGATGATCGCCGCCATCCTCTCCAAGCCCGCGCCCGCACGGCGAGCCGAGCGGCAGGCGGCGAGAGCCACGGAGGTCACCAGGCCGGCCGCCAGATCGTGGCCCATGGAATCGAAGATGCCGAGGTGAACCGTGTGATCACGGGTGGTGTGCTCGAAGGCGTCGCCGCCGAGATCGTAGGCGGGCTCCAGTACGGCGCTGGAGGTGAACCTCTCCGTACCGATGGTCCGCGGGGCGAGGAAGGCCCAGACCAGCTCCGACGGGATCTGCATGGCGGCGACGCGCTGACGCGCGATGTAGGAGTCGCTGTATGAGCCCTTGTCGACCATGATCAGAGCGATCAAGGAGACCAGAGACCGGCACGTCTCCACCGTCGTGGCATCGAACACGGGGGCGTGAATGGCCACGACCCCCAATCGCTCCACTCCGTCCAGCAGAGGCAGCCACAGGACCAGCCCCCGACCCATGGTGTCCTCGGCGATGCGGGGCGAGGCCGTGCGGTACGCCCACCCGGCGAGCGTCCCGTCGATGGGCACGTTGCGCGGCGCCTCGATCCGCGAGTCCGGCACCGACACCAGCACCTTCTGCTGGAGGTCCGCGAGATAGATGGTCAGGTGGTCGATCTGCAGCGACTCGTACTCGTGCCGTAACACCTCGGGCAGGTCGGTGGGCGCCACGGTCGCGTACCCGCGCAGCAGCCGAAGCACCGCTTGGGCCCGTTCAGGCATCGAACTCACCAGCTTCCCCGCCGGGTCCACCTGCTCTCCCCACGCTACGCGTGATGCCCGCCGCGGCTACCTGAGCCGGCGCCGCGGTGAGGGGCTCAACGCCTCCTGGCGACCGGCATCGACCCGGACACCGGAGAGCCCACCCGGTACGCAGGGGCCGTTCGTGGACGGCGGCCTTTTCTTGATCCAGACGGTACAAAGCCTCCGCGAGGCGTTCGGCGAAGGCTTGGATGTCGGATACCGGGCGCTTGCTCAGTGCCGCAGCAAGACTTCGGCAACCAGCTTCATCGGCCTTGCCATCCAGAATGCCTATCAACGCCCAGAAGTCGGCCCAGCTCATCGTCGTGGCGAAGAGCGTACGACCCAGTGCGCTGGGCCCCTCCGGGCCGTCAAGGCGCTCAACGACGGCCAACACTGACGCGCGCCCTGAACGCCGAAGGCCCAGGCAAGGGTTCTTCCCTCTCCCTGGGCCTTCAGCCGCTCCTGGTACGGGTTCAAGCCTGCGGCAGCGCACTCAGTGCTTGAATGAACCCTTGGCCTGTTCCTTCGCGCCCCGCATCTTGCCTCGTGCTTCGAGAGCGGCGCCTTTCGCAGCGAGGGTTTCTTTGTGCATCGCGTGGGCCGCCGTCCGCACGGTCTTTCCGACGATCTGTTCGGCCTTTGCCTTGGCCCGTTCTCCGGCGCTCATCTCGATACCTCCGTGGTCTCACTGACCGTGTGCCCGCTGAGGCATGGTGTGAAGCCACCCTTGTGGGACACGCCGGCGGGACCGGCCGAGGTCCCACGGGCTCGACGGGGAAGGGTGCCGGATCCGCTCCCACCTGGATGATCGCTTCGATGCCTTCGTGGCGGCGGCACATGTCGCCATGGACGGCCTGCTGTCGCACGGAGAGACACTCGCAGGTCACCCAAGTCGATCTGCGACACTGGTACGACCATGCCCAAGCCCGGAGAACTCACTTTCGTCGCCCCGCGCGGAGCCAAGAAGCCGCCGCGGCACCTTGCCGATCTCTCGCCCGCCGAGCGCAAGGAGGCCGTGGCCGCGATCGGTGAGAAGCCGTTTCGTGCCAAGCAGCTCTCGCAGCACTACTTCGCGCGGTACGCGCACGACCCGGAGCAGTGGACCGACATCCCGGCCGGATCGCGGGCCAAGCTGCGCGAGGCGCTGCTGCCGGAGCTGATGACCGTCGTGCGGCATCTGTCGACGGACCAGGGGACGACCCGCAAGACGCTGTGGCGGCTGTTCGACGGCACGCTCGTGGAGTCCGTGCTGATGCGTTACCCGGACCGGGTCACCATGTGCATCAGCTCGCAGGCAGGGTGCGGGATGAACTGCCCGTTCTGCGCCACCGGACAGGCCGGGCTGGACCGGAACCTGTCGACCGCCGAGATCGTGCACCAGATCGTGGACGGCATGCGGGCCCTGCGGGACGGCGAGGTCCCCGGGGGGCCGGCGCGGCTGTCGAACATCGTCTTCATGGGCATGGGCGAGCCCCTCGCCAACTACAACCGTGTGATCCGTGCCATCCGCGCGCTCACCGACCCCGAGCCGGACGGGGTGGGGCTCTCGCAGCGCGGGATCACCGTCTCCACGGTGGGGCTGGTCCCGGCGATCCACCGGTTCGCCGACGAGGGCCTGAAGTGCCGGCTCGCCATCTCCCTGCACGCCCCCGACGACGAACTGCGCGACACCCTCGTTCCCGTGAACACGCGGTGGAAGGTGCGAGAGGTGCTGGACGCCGGCTTCGAGTACAGCGCGAAGTCCGGGCGCCGGCTGTCCATCGAGTACGCGCTGATCCGGGACATCAACGACCAGGCATGGCGCGGCGACCGGCTCGGCCGCCTCCTCAAGGGCAAGCCGGTGCACGTCAATCTGATCCCGCTCAACCCGACCCCCGGCTCCAAGTGGACCGCCTCACGCCCCGAGGACGAGAAGGCGTTCGTCGAGGCGATCTCGGCACACGGGGTGCCGGTGACCGTCCGGGACACCCGTGGTCAGGAAATCGACGGGGCGTGCGGTCAGCTGGCGGCCACCGAGAGGTAGCCGGAGGGTTGGCCGGCCGACGACCGGGTGGTGTTCGGGCGGCGGCCGGGCGGTAGTCTGTGGCCGTTCACATCTTCATATTCCGACAGGGGAGCGCCACAGCGCTGAGAGTGCGGCACCGGCCGCAGACCCTCTGAACCTCGCCCAGGTCATTCTGGGTAGGAAGTTCGGTCATCACTCGAGCTGTTGCGCCCTGCCCGGCATCCTCGCGGATCCCGGGCAGGGCCGCGTCTCTTCCTGGCCAACCCCCAGGAGGACATCCAGTGCACACCAAGACGTTCGTCGCCGCGGCGGTCGGACTCGCCCTCGTCACGCTGTCCGCGTGCGAGTCGACCGATGGCAAAGGGTCGACCGACGCCGCGGACTCCAAGACCGTGACCCTCGTCAGCCACGACTCGTGGGCCGCCTCCAAGAGCGTCGTGTCCGCCTTCGAGAAGAGCTCCGGATACACCGTCAAGGTCCTCAAGGACGGCGACGCCGGCCAGGCCGTCAACAAGGCCATCCTCACCAAGGACAACCCGCAGGGCGACGTCTTCTTCGGCGTCGACAACACGCTGCTCTCCCGCGCCCTCGACAACGGCCTGTTCCAGCCGTACCGGCCCAAGGGCTCCGACCTGGTGCTGCCCGCCTACCGGACCGACGAGGCCGAGCACCGGGTCACGCCGATCGACACCGGCGACATCTGCGTCAACTACGACAAGAAGTACTTCGCCGACCACAAGCTGGCCCCGCCGGCCTCCTTCGACGACCTGATCAAGCCGCAGTACAAGAACCTGCTCGTCACCGAGAACGCCGCCACCTCCTCGCCCGGTCTCGGCTTCCTGCTCGGCAGCGCCGCCAAGTACGGTGACGACGGCTGGCAGGACTACTGGAAGAAGCTCAAGGCCAACGGCGTGAAGGTCGTCGACGGCTGGGAGCAGGCCTACAACCAGGAGTTCTCCGGATCCGCGGGCGGCAAGAAGGCCAAGGGCGACCGGCCGCTCGTCGTCTCCTACGCCTCCTCGCCGCCCGCCGAGGTGATCTACGCCGACCCCCGGCCGAAGACCGCGCCGACCGGGGTGGCGTACGGCACCTGCTTCCGGCAGATCGAGTACGCGGGACTGCTCAGCAACGCCCGGAACCCCAAGGGCGGCAAGGCGTTCCTCGACTTTCTGCTCACCAAGCGGTTCCAGGACGACATGCCGCTGAACATGTTCGTCTACCCGGTGACCAACGGCTCCGAGGTGCCCGCGGAGTTCAGGCGGTACGGTGCCCAGGCCAAGGACCCGGAGACCCTGTCCCCGGACAAGATCGCCGCCGAGCGTGACCAGTGGGTCAAGTCGTGGACCTCGCTCGTACTGAAGTAGCCGGCGGCAAGGAGCGCACGGTCAGCCGCAGGGGGAACGCGGCGCGGCTCGGCCTGATGGCCGTGCCCGTCGCGTTCTTCGCGGTCTTCTTCGCCTATCCCGTCGCCGCGATCGTCCGGCGCGGTCTGAAGGACGGGGGAACCTGGCACGTCGGGCGGATCGTGGACGTGCTCGGACAGCCGGACATCCGGCACGTGCTGTGGTTCACCACCTGGCAGGCGCTCGCCTCGACCGCGCTCACCCTGCTGGTCGCGCTGCCCGGGGCCTACGTCCTCGCCCGCCTCGACTTTCCCGGCCGCCAGGTCCTGCGGGCCGTGGTCACCGTGCCGTTCGTGCTGCCCACCGTCGTCGTCGGCACCGCCTTCCTCGCCCTGGTCGGGCGCGGAGGGCTGCTCGACCAGCTGTGGGGGCTGCGGCTGGACACCACCGTGTGGGCGATCCTGCTGGCCCACGTCTTCTTCAACTACGCGGTCGTCGTACGGACGGTGGGCGGGCTGTGGGCTCAACTCGACCCGCGGCAGGAGGAGGCCGCCCGGATGCTGGGCGCCTCGCCGCTGACGGCCTGGCGCAAGGTCACCCTGCCCGCCCTGGCCCCGGCCCTCGCCGCCGCCGCGCTCATGGTCTTCCTGTTCACCTTCACCTCCTTCGGCGTGGTGCAGATCCTCGGCGGCCCCACCTTCTCCACCCTGGAGGTGGAGATCTACCGGCAGACCTCCGAGATCTTCGACCTCTCCACCGCGGCCGTGCTGACCATCGTCCAGTTCCTTGCGGTGGGCGCGATCCTCGCCGCGCACGCCTGGACCGTACGGCACCGGGAGACCGCTCTGAAGCTGGTCGACGCCTCGCTCACCGCCCGCCGTCCGCGCGGCGCGGGCCAGTGGACGCTGCTGGCCGCCGTCCTCGCCACGATCGCCCTGCTCCTCCTGCTGCCGCTCGCCGTGCTGGTGCAGCGCTCGCTCACCGCACCCGGCTTCGGTTACTACCGGGCGCTGACCGACGCCGACGGCGGCACCTTCCTGGTCGCGCCGATCCAAGCCATCGGCGCCTCCCTGTCCTACGCCGCCGCCGCGACCGCGATCGCCGTGGTCGTGGGCGGCCTCGCCGCCGCCGCGCTCGCCCGGCGCGACGCCGGCCGGATCGTGCGCGGTTTCGACGCGCTGCTGATGCTGCCGCTCGGGGTGTCGGCGGTGACGGTCGGCTTCGGCTTCCTGATCGCACTGGACGAACCGCCGCTCGACCTCAGACAGTCCTGGATCCTGGTCCCGCTCGCGCAGGCCCTGGTCGGCGCGCCCTTCGTGGTGCGGACCATGCTGCCGGTGCTGCGCGCGGTGGACGTACGGCTGCGGGAGGCGGCGGCCGTGCTGGGGGCGTCGCCGTGGCGGGTGTGGCGGGAGGTCGACCTGCCGATGGTACGCCGGGCGCTGCTGGTCGCCGCCGGGTTCGCCTTCGCGGTGTCACTGGGGGAGTTCGGCGCGACCGTGTTCATCGCCCGGCCGGACAACCCGACCCTGCCGGTCGCCGTGGCCCGGCTGCTGTCGCGGCCCGGCGACCTCAACTACGGGCAGGCGATGGCCCTGTCGACGATTCTCATGGTGGTGTGCGCGGTGGCGCTGCTGGTCCTCGAACGGCTGCGCACCGACCGGAGCGGGGAGTTCTAGATGCTGCTGGGCCTGCAGGCCGCGACCGTCCGCTTCGGCGGGCGGGCCGCGCTCGACGCCGTCGATCTCGCGGTCGCCGAACACGAGATCGTGTGTGTGCTCGGACCCAGCGGCAGCGGCAAGTCGACGCTGCTGCGGGCGGTGGCCGGACTGCAGCCGCTGGACTCCGGGCGGGTGCTGCTCGACGGTCGGGACCGGACAGGGGTGCCGGCGCACCGGCGCGAGGTCGGCCTGATGTTCCAGGACCACCAGCTCTTCCCGCAGCGGGACGTCGCCGGGAACGTCGGCTTCGGACTGCGGATGCGCCGCGCGTCGAAGAGCGAACGGGCCGCCCGGGTGGAGGAGTTGCTGGAGCTGGTCGGGCTGCCGGGGGCCGGGGCCCGGGCGGTGGCCGCGCTCTCCGGCGGTGAGCAGCAGCGGGTGGCCCTCGCCCGCGCACTCGCGCCCCGGCCCCGGTTGCTGATGCTCGACGAACCCCTCGGCCAGCTCGACCGCTCCCTGCGCGAACGCCTCGTCGTGGAACTGCGGGAGCTGTTCGGGCGGTTGGGCACCACCGTGCTGGCCGTCACCCATGACCAGGGCGAGGCGTTCGCGCTCGCCGACCGGGTGGTGGTGATGCGGGAGGGCCGGATCGCCCAGTCCGGTACGCCCCTTGAGGTGTGGCAGCGGCCCGCGGACGCCTTCGTGGCCCGCTTCCTCGGCTTCGAGAACGTCGTCGAGGCCAGGGTCGAGCGGCAGTTGGCGGTCACGCCGTGGGGCAAGGTGCCGGTGCCCGGGGACGCCCCGCAGGGCGCCCGCACCCTCGTCGTACGGCCCGCCGGTATCCGTCTCGTCCCCGCCGACGAGGGCCTGCGTTGCCGGGTCACCGCGCGCGCCTTCAAGGGCACCCACGTGGCCGTGCACCTCCAGCCGGTGGACGCGCCGCGGCTGGAGGCGGCCTGCCCGCTGCGGTCGGCACCGGAGGTCGGGACCGAGGTCGGGGTGGAGTTCGACCCGGCCGACGTCGTCGTGCTCGGCTGATCGCACGGCCCGCGGGAACGCCTGTGGCCCGCCCCCGGGTTCGGGGACGGGCCACGGGTGGCGTACGGACGTACGGAGACGTCCGGGGCCGTAGGGAGGCGCGTCAGCGCTGGCCGTTGGCTCCACGACGGCGCAGGCCGAAGAAGACCGCGCCGCCGCCGACGACGACCAGGGCGGCCGCGATGCCGGCGATCAGGCCGGTGTTGGAGTTCGCACCGGTCTCGGCGAGGTTGGAGTCACCGACGGCGGGCGAGGGAGCGTTGCTCACGGCGCCCGCGGGGGCGGTGCTGCTCTCGGACTCGGACGGCGTCGGAGTCGCCGTGCCGGGCTTGGACGGCGTCGCCGATGCCGACGGGGTCGGGGTGGCCGGCTTCGACGGGGTGGCCGGTGCGCTCGGCGTGGCCGGCGCACAGGCCGTGGACGGGGTGGTCAGGTTGGGGCTGATGTCCTCGTCGACCAGGTTCTTTCCGGCCTTGACGTGGATGCGGTAGACGGCGTTCGGCTGCCAGTCCTCGGCGAAGGTGACGGTGGTGCCCCGGGCGGAGCCCTTGACCGACTGTTCGCCGATCTTCTTCGCGTCGGCGCCGTTGTTCTCGAGGAACACGGTGACGACCGCCGGGGTGCCGGACCGGTCCTTGTCGGTGACGACGATGACGCCCTTGCCACCGGAGCACGTGGCTTCGGCGGAGAACTCGCTGATGTTGCACGCGAGTGCGGTGCCTGCGGCGCCGACCGCGAGCGCGGCGGCCGAGGCGGCGACGCCCAGGACGCGCACGGAACGTGCGGTACGGCGGGACAGTGATATGGACAAGATGGCCTTGGCCCTTCACGGGATGCGCGACTGAGGGGGGTGAAGGGGGCGTCGGGCGACCACGGACGACGCGGCTGCCCCAGCACCCCCAGGAGGCTCTCAGGTCTATAAGCGCTCCGTCGGAACTGTCAACGCATATGCCCGGCAGGGGCGTTGGCTTTACCTATTTGTTAACCACCCGCACGTTTGAACGTGTTGAGCCGTCCCGGCGTCGCGCCGCCCCGCCTCAGCCCCGCACCGCCGCTCCGCCTCAGCCCTGCACCGCCGCCGGGTCCATCCACATGACCTCCCAGGTGTGCCCGTCGAGGTCGTCGAAGGCGCGGCCGTACATGTGGCCGTAGTCCTGGGTCTCGCCGCTCACGGTGCCACCGGCGGCGACGGCCTTGTCGACCAGCTCGTCGACCTTCTCGCGGCTCTCGGCGCTCAGACAGATCAGCACCTCGCTGGTCTTCGTGGCGTCCGCGATCTCCTTCTTGGTGAAGTCGGCGTAGCGCTGCTTGCTGAGCAGCATCGCGACGATCGTGTCGCTGATGACGACGCACGAGCAGTCGTCGGTGGAGAACTGCGGGTTGATCGTGTAGCCGAGCTCGGTGAAGAACTTCCGGGACGCGGCCACGTCGTCGGTCGCCAGGTTCAGGAAGATCATCTGCTGGTACATGGTGGGTCTCTCCCGTCGGTGTGCACCGGCACGTCGTTCGTGCCGTTCGGTGGGGTAGACCGGGGTCGGAGGCGGAACTCATCGCCGACGAGAAATCTTTTTTCCGCGCGTGGCGGTCCGCATTCGTCAGCGACTGAGCGGCCCAGTGGTTCAGCGGGTCAGCGGCAGTGCGGCGAGGTCGGCGATCAGGAAGGTCAGCGGGGCGAAGACGGCCAGCAGCGCGCCGGCGCGCAGGACCGCTGCGGAGCGCAGCGTCGTGGCGGGCGCGCCGAGCCGCAGCAGGGCGGCGGTGACGTCGGCGCGGGCCTGCCGCGCCTCCACGGCCGCGGTGAGCAGGGTCGCCAAAGCACAGCCGGCCACGAGCAGCGTCCCCAGGACGGTCAGCGGACCCATGACGGGCGTGCTGCCCTCGTAGAGGACGCCCATGGCGTACGTCCCGGACGCCACCGCGCACACCACGCCCAGTGGGCGGCCGATGCGGCCCGCCTCCTCCATCAGGATCCGGCCGGCCAGCAGACGCACGGGCCCGGGCCCGGCCGTCTGGAGCAGCCGGCCGCACAGGTGGGTGATGCCGGGGCCGGCGAGGGCGAGGCCGAGAGCGGTCAGCAGCCAGCCGACGAGCACCGCCGTGGAGTCGGCGGCGAGGCCGCCGGGAAGCGCCGTGGTGGAGGCTCGGGAGGGGTTCGGGGTGCGGCCGGCGTAGGCCTCGACGGCGAGGCCGGCGGCCAGTACGGCGATGCCCCAGGGCAGGCCGGTGGGGGGCCGGCGCGGTGGCAGCGGGCGCTGCGGGTCGGGATCCGGAGCGTCGGGTGCCTGGTCGTCCCCGGGCACGGGGCCGTCCTCGAGGAGGACCTCGGACGGGGCGCCGGTCCGATCGGCCGGAGAGCCGGCCGCGTCCACCGTCACCAGGACCCTGCGGGCCGGCTCCGCGGTGCCCTTCTTCGCCTCCCGGGCCCGGGCCGCGGGCTTGGTCTCCCGGGGCCTCAGGGCCAGTGCCACCGCCGCGGACGCCAGCGCCGGCACGACCGCGAGCAGGAGCAGGGTCCCCGGCACGGGCAGGGGGTCCTTCGCGGCGAGGAAGTGCGAGGCGGCGCCGCCGAAGGGCAGGTCGGCGAGGCCGTCGCGCAGATGGAGGAAGATCAGCAGCGCGAGCAGGGCGCCGAACGAGCAGGTCAGTGCGGTCGTGGCCGCCGAGACGGCCATCAGGCGGCCGGGTCCGAGGCCGAGGGCCGACAGAGCGCTGCGCGGCCGGGTGCCGGGGTCGGTGCGGGCCACCGCGACCGCCAGCTGGGTCGTGGCGGCCAGGGGCACCGCGCACCAGGACAGGCGCAGCAGCGCGGCGGACGGGTCGCCGGGGTGACGGAGGGCGTAGGCGAGGCTGCACAGCAACAGGAAGCCGGTGCCCGCCGAGGCCGTCGCCACGGTCAGGCGGCGCAGCTGGACGGCCGGGTGGGCGACGCGGGTCAGACGGAGAGCGAGCACGCGGCCCGGCCTTCCGTCGTGTCGCCGACGGGGGGCAGATGCACGGTCTTCACGCACCGTCCGTCCAGCAGAGCCACCGTGCGGTCGGCGAGGGCCGCGGTCTCCGGGTCGTGCGTGGCCAGGACGACCGTGATGCCGTGCGAGCGGGACGCCGTGGTGAGCGTGCGCAGCACATGGGCGCGGTCGGCCCGGTGCAGCGGGGCCGTGGGCTCGTCGGCGAAGAGCACGGTCGGCGCGGGGGCGAGGGCACGGGCGAGGCAGACGCGCTGCCGCTCGGCCTGGCGCAGTTGGTACGGCCGTCTGCGGGCCAGCTCGCCGACGTCCAGGCGCTCCAGCCACTCCAGGGCGGCCACCTTGGCGCGGCGCCGGCTGGTGCCGCGGAGCATCAGCGGCAGGGCGGTGTTCTCCCAGACGTTCAGCTCGGGTACGAGCACGGGGGCGGGGTCGATCCAGCCGAACCGGTCCCGGCGCAGCCGTTCGCGGGCCAGCGGCCCGAGGGTGTGCACGGGGGCGCTGTTGAACCACACCTCGCCCTGGCGCACCCGCACCATGCCGGACAGACAGCGCAGCAGGGTCGTCTTGCCGCTGCCGCTCGGTCCGGCGACGGCGAGGATCTCTCCCTGCCGGACGCCGAGCGAGACGCCGCCGAGCGCGGGTGAGCCGTCGCTGTGGGTGTAGTGCAGGGCGCGTGCCCAGAGAACGTCGTTGTCCGGCGAGTCGTCCATGGGTGTGCACCTCGGTTCTGATCGGGATTGCCGCGCCTTGTCCCCCGTATGGGCGAACGAGCGCAGAGATTCAAGGTCACGGTGCCGGTTCGGCGTACGGTGATCGATGGACAGCGCGTTGCGAGAACCAAGCACGCGTTGCCTCCTAGGCGTTTTTGCCACCCGGGCTGGTCTCAACCCGGCTGGTGCTGATCGCGGCAGACTCGGTCGTTCGCCGAACGACCGAGCAGCGTGAGCCAGGAATCCCTGTCGTCCTGCGAGGGGGAGGAGTCAAGACGCTAGGCAGCCGCTGCCGGGTGCCGGGACAGCACACGGCCCCGGACCGCCGTTTCCCACTCGAACGGACGGCTCCGGGGCCGGTGATGATCATCTGATCGGAGGTGTGCGCCTCACCGCGCCCGCGCGCGGCGCGCCGGTCACAGCTTGGTCCACGCCTCCGTCAGCGTCGCGCGCAGGATCTGCTCGATCTCGTCGAAGGTCTCTTGGTCGGAGATCAGCGGCGGGGCGAGCTGGACGACCGGGTCGCCGCGGTCGTCGGCACGGCAGTACAGGCCGTTGTCGTACAAGGCCTTGGAGAGGAAGCCGTACAGGACGCGCTCGGTCTCCTCCTCGTCGAACGTCTCCTTGGTGTTCTTGTCCTTGACCAGCTCGATGCCGTAGAAGAAGCCGTTGCCGCGGACGTCGCCGACGATCGGCAGGTCGTGCAGCTTCTGGAGGGTCGACAGGAACGCCGACTCGTTGTCGAGCACGTGCTGGTTGAGGCCCTCGCGCTCGAACAGGTCGAGGTTGGCCAGGCCCACGGCCGCGGAGACCGGGTGGCCGCCGAAGGTGTAGCCGTGCAGGAAGGTGTTGTCGCCCTTGTAGAACGGCTCGGCCAGGCGGTCGGAGATGATGCAGGCGCCGATCGGGGAGTAGCCCGAGGTCATGCCCTTGGCGCAGGTGATCATGTCCGGGACGTAGTCGAACTTGTCGCAGGCGAACATCGTGCCGAGGCGGCCGAAGGCGCAGATGACCTCGTCCGAGACGAGCAGCACGTCGTACTCGTCGCAGATCTCGCGCACCCGCTGGAAGTAGCCGGGGGGCGGCGGGAAGCAGCCGCCGGCGTTCTGCACCGGCTCCAGGAAGACGGCCGCGACCGTGTCCGGGCCCTCGAAGAGGATCTGCTGCTCGATCTGGTCGGCGGCCCAGCGGCCGAAGGCGACCGGGTCGTCGCCGAAGAGCGGCGCGCGGTAGATGTTGGTGTTCGGCACCTTGTGCGCGCCGGGGACCAGCGGCTCGAAGGGGGCCTTCAGGCCCGGCAGTCCGGTGATGGACAGGGCGCCCTGGGGGGTGCCGTGGTAGGCGACCGCACGCGAGATGACCTTGTGCTTGGTGGGCTTGCCGGTCAGCTTGAAGTACTGCTTGGCGAGCTTCCAGGCGGTCTCCACCGCCTCGCCGCCGCCGGTGGTGAAGAAGACCTTGTTGAGGTCGCCCGGCGCGTAGTCCGCCAGCCGCTCCGCCAGCTCGACCGCCTTGGGGTGGGCGTAGGACCACACCGGGAAGAACGCGAGCTCCTGTGCCTGCTTGAAGGCGGTCTCGGCGAGCTCCGTGCGGCCGTGACCGGCCTGGACCACGAACAGGCCCGCGAGACCGTCGAGGTAGCGCTTGCCCTTGTCGTCGTAGATGTAGGTGCCCTCGCCCCGGACGATGGTCGGAACCGGGGCGTTCTCGTACGAGGACATGCGGGTGAAGTGCATCCACAGGTGGTCGTACGCGGTGCGGCTGAGGTCCTTGGTGCTCACGGTTATCGGGTTCCCCACATGTAGGTCTGCTTCTTGAGCTTCAGGTAGACGAAGCTCTCGGTGGAGCGCACGCCGGGCAGCGCGCGGATGCGTTTGTTGATGACGTCCAGCAGGTGGTCGTCGTCCTCGCAGACGATCTCGGCGAGGATGTCGAACGAGCCCGCGGTCATCACCACGTACTCGACCTCCGACATGGCGGTCAGCGTGTCCGCGATCGACTCGACATCGCCCTCGACGTTGATGCCGACCATCGCCTGCCGGCGGAAGCCCACGGTGAGCGGGTCCGTGACGGCGACGATCTGCATCACGCCCTGGTCGAGCAGCTTCTGCACGCGCTGGCGCACCGCCGCCTCGGACAGGCCGACGGCCTTGCCGATCGCGGCGTACGGCCGGCGGCCGTCCTCTTGGAGCTGCTCGATGATGGCGAGGGAGACGGCGTCCAGCTGGGGGGTGCCGTTCCCGTTGCGGGACTCGCGGGACGAGTCCTTCTGGTCTGCGCTTCGACTGGCCACGTGCTCACTGTGCACGACGTCTCGACAGTTCCGCAAGCCTGATTCGATGAAATTCGTTGTTTGACGGGCCGAGACGTGCGGATTTCGCAGAAGTGATGGCGACGGGGGTGTTGAAAACGTCGGAGACCGGACTAGGGTGGGTGTCTCAGAGATCGGACACCATGAACCAACCCAGGAGGGCCGGCAGTGAGCACCGAGCTGCGTCGTCTGCGCAACTTCATCGACGGTGAGTTCCGGGACGCCGCCGACGGACGGACCACCGAGGTGGTCAACCCCGCGACCGGAGAGGCGTACGCGACCGCGCCGCTGTCCGGCCAGGCGGATGTCGACGCCGCGATGGCCGCCGCCGCCGCGGCCTTCCCGGGCTGGCGCGACACCACCCCCGCCGAGCGGCAGAAGGCCCTGCTGAAGATCGCGGACGCCTTCGAGGAGCGTGCCGAGGAACTGATCGCGGCCGAGGTGGAGAACACCGGGAAGCCGGTCGGGCTGACCCGCTCCGAGGAGATCCCGCCGATGGTGGACCAGATCCGCTTCTTCGCGGGCGCGGCGCGGATGCTGGAGGGCCGATCCGCCGGCGAGTACATGGAGGGGATGACGTCGATCGTCCGCCGGGAGCCGGTCGGCGTCTGCGCCCAGGTCGCGCCCTGGAACTACCCGATGATGATGGCCGTGTGGAAGTTCGCCCCGGCGATCGCCGCCGGCAACACGGTCGTCCTGAAGCCGTCGGACACCACGCCGGCCTCCACGGTCCTGATCGCGGAGATCCTCGGCTCGGTCCTGCCCAAGGGCGTCTTCAACGTCATCTGCGGCGACCGCGAGACGGGCCGCATGATGGTCGAGCACGACACCCCGGCCATGGCCTCCATCACCGGCTCGGTCCGCGCCGGCATCCAGGTCGCCGAGTCCGCCTCCAAGGACGTCAAGCGCGTCCACCTGGAACTGGGCGGCAAGGCGCCGGTCGTGGTCTTCGAGGACACCGACATCGCCAAGGCCGTCGAGGACATCTCCGTCGCGGGCTTCTTCAACGCCGGCCAGGACTGCACGGCCGCCTGCCGCGTCCTGGTCCACGAGTCGATCCACGACGAGTTCGTGACCGCGCTGGCGAAGGCGGCGGAGGACACGAAGACCGGCCTGCCGGACGACGAGGACGTCCTGTTCGGCCCGCTCAACAACCCCAACCAGCTCAAGCAGGTCGAGGGCTTCATCGAGCGGCTGCCGGCCCACGCGCGCGTGGAGGCCGGCGGCAAGCGCGTCGGCGACACGGGTTACTTCTTCGCGCCGACCGTCGTCTCCGGCGTCAAGCAGGACGACGAGATCATCCAGAAGGAGGTCTTCGGCCCGGTCATCACCGTCCAGCCCTTCTCGGACGAGGACCAGGCCGTCGAGTGGGCCAACGGCGTCGAGTACGCGCTGGCCTCCTCCGTGTGGACCAAGGACCACGCCCGTGCCATGCGGATGTCCAAGAAGCTCGACTTCGGCTGCGTGTGGATCAACACCCACATCCCGCTGGTCGCCGAGATGCCCCACGGCGGCTTCAAGAAGTCCGGCTACGGCAAGGACCTGTCGGCGTACGGCTTCGAGGACTACACGCGCGTCAAGCACGTGATGACGTCCCTGGACGGCTGAGCGGCGCGATGGTTCGGGCGCGCGTGACGGCTCGGACGACGAGGGCGCGCGCGACGGCGCACACGTGAGCGAACTCGCGGCCCCGGGTGGAAGGACTTACCACCCGGGGCCGCGGCCTGCGCGGGGCCGGAAGGGCAGGGCGGGGGTTCGTGGGCTGTAGCAGACTCGCGGTCATGACGAACACCTCGAAGGCGAACGCTCACGCTCAACAGGCGGGCCCCGCCTTCACGTTGGGCCCGCTGGCGGCCTGGGCGCTGCACGACGCCGAGGAACTCGCCACCCTGCCGCGGTGGCTGCGCCGGAACACACCGACGCTCCGGAAGCGATTCCCGGCGGTTCCGGAGGCGGTGTGGCGGCGCGCCGAGTCCCTCGACGGGCGCGAATTCGCCGTGGCCGTGGGGCTCATGGGGGCGACGGTCGCCGCCGCCTCCGCCGCGGGCCTCGCCACCGGCGGGCGCTCGGCGGTGTATCAGACCGCCCTCAACGGCTTCGGGCTGCACGGCCTGGTGCACCTGGCCCAGTCCGCCGCCGTGCGCGGCTACACGCCCGGCGCGGCGACCTCGCCGCTGCTGGTCGTCCCCTTCACCCTGTGGGCGCGCGGCCGGCTGCGCCGCGCCGGTGTCCTGCGTCCCGCGCGCCCGCGCGACGCGGCCCTCGGCCTCGGGTTCGCGGCGGTGGCGACGGTGGCGTCGCACGCGGTGGCGCGCCGCGTGCTCGGCGGGGGAGCAAGGGGGAGAGGGGAGGGAGGCCGGGGATGACCCACCCCTCTTTTTGAACATGTTCAACACCGGCGTACGCTCATGCCATGAGCGACAGCGCCGCCCTGCTCAAGGGCATTCGTCTCTGGCTGGTTGTCTTCGTCGTCTGTCTGGTGCTCAGCGGGGCCACCGCCTTCCCGCTGGTGCACGAACTGCGGTGGACCGAGAGCGTGTTGCGGTCCCTGGCGGTGCCCGATCACCTGCCCGGACTGATGGACTGGATCGAGCGGGTGCGGCACGGGCTCGACACCGCCGACGCCGACTACCCGTTCCTGCTGTACGGCACGGACTGGCTGGCGTTCGCACATCTCGTCATCGCGGTCGCGTTCTACGGGCCCTACCGCGACCCGGTCCGCAACATCTGGGTCGTGGAGTTCGGGATGATCGCCTGCGTGGGCATCGTGCCGCTCGCGCTGATCTGCGGGCCGATCCGGGGCATCCCCTTCTGGTGGTCGCTGATCGACATGTCCTTCGGGCTGTTCGGGATCGTCCCGCTCCACGTCCTGCGCAGGAAGATCAAGCGGCTGGAGGCGCTGACCGCACCGCCCGCGCCCCCCGCCGCCGTAGTCGCGGTCAGCGATTGAACGCCGGGTACCCGAACCGTTCGGCGGTGGCCGCGCCGTCGCCCTTGGCGTCGGTGGCGGTCACGTCGTAGACCACGGTCCGGGACAGGTCGCGGGTCGCGGCGACGGCCGTGGCGTAACCGGGGCGCGAGCCGGTCTTGCCCCAGATCACCCTGCCGTTCAGCTCGAACCGCTCCAGCCCGGCTCCGTACCTGGCCCCCGGCAGGTCGGGAACGGTGAACATCTCCCGCAGCTGCGGCTCGGGCACCACTCGGCCGCGGAACAGACCCACCAGCAGCCGTTGCAGGTCGGCGGTCGTCGAGATCATGTCGCCGGCCGCCCACCGGTCGGACACGTTCCAGTCGGTGACGTCGACCAGCTTGCCGTCGATCCAGTCGTAACCCCGGTTGTGCGGACCGTGGACACGGGGGTCGGCGCCCACCGGGAACGAGGAGTGGCGCATGCCCAGCGGCTCGAAGACGCGTACCTGGGCCTGGTGGGCGTAGGAGTCGCCGGTCACCTTCTCGATCAGCATGCCGAGCACGGTGTAGTGGATGTTGCCGTAGGTCTGCCGCGTGCCCGGCCGGTACGCCGGTCCCTGCGCGACCGAGCCCGCCACGACCTGGCGCGGCGTCAGCGTCTCGAAGCGGTGCGGGTATCCGTCCTCGACCGTCTCGCCGAGAGAAGGGCCGGGCTGCAGGCCGCTGGTGTAGTTCAGCAACTGCCGTACGGTGATGGGCTCGAAGTCCTCGGTGAGCAGGCCCGGGAGGTAGTGCTGCACGGTGCCGTCCAGGCTGATCCGGCCCTCGGCGGCCAGTTGCAGCACGATGGACGCGGTCACCACCTTCGTCACCGAACCGGCGCGGAAGCGCCCGTCCCGGAGTGCGGGTGCCCCCGTGCGGATGTCCCGGACCCCGGCCGTACCGCGCCAGGTGCCGTTGCCGCCGACACGGACGTCCGCCGCGGTGACGTCCTCGTCGGGCAGCCCGGCGATCGCGGCGGACAGGGCCGCCACGTCCGGTCCGGTCGCGTCGCGGGCCGTGGACGGCCTCGGCGCGGGGGTCGCGCCGGCGGCGGTGGCCGGTGCGGCGGACGCCCCGGCGGCGGCCAGTGGCCCGGCGGCCAGGGCGAGGGCGAGACAGGCGGCGGTCAGGGCGGTGGTACGGGCTCGCATCGGCTGCTCCTGTGAGGTCCGAGGGGATCCGGAACGGGTGCGCGACCGATGTGCACGGCCGCTGCCGATCATCCTCGGCCGACCCGGCGCACCGGCGGATCATCACCGAGGAGGGCACCCGCCCCCGAACCGACCCTCGGTCAACGACCCGGCGGAGCACGGGTATTACCCGGGGCACCCCCTACGGGTGCCACCGAGTGCCCCACGGAGCGCGCCGCTCAGCGCCCGCGCAGCGCGCACAGGACCTCGATGCGGTTGGTCGTGATCGAGTCCACGCCGAGGGCGACCAGACGGCGCAGCGAGCGGCGGGTGTCCGGGGTCCAGACGGACAGCAGGAGGCCTTCGCGGTGGAGCCGCGCGGCGAGATCCCGGCCGACCAGGCCGAAACGGTAGTTCAGCCACCTGGGTCGCACCGCGGCCAGCAGACCGGGGCGCGGAGGCGCGAGCGTCGTCCAGGTCAGAGCGATCTCGGCGGACGGGTCGGCCGCACGCACCGCCAGCATCGCCGCCGCGCCCGCGCAGTAGTACACGCGGTCGCGCGCACCGCAGTCACGGACCACCCCGACGATCTCCCGCACCGCCCGGGGATCGGCAGCGCCCGGCAGGTCGAGCATCACCCGGCTGCCGTCCGTCGCGGCCAGCGCGTCCACGAGCGTGGGCACCCGGCCCGCCGTCAGCGCGCGCACCTCGCCGGCGGACAGCGAGCGCACCGGCCGGTCGTGCCCCCACAGCCGCTTCAGCGACTCGTCGTGCAGCAGCACGGGCACCCCGTCCCGGGTCAGGCGCACGTCGATCTCCACCGCGTCCGCGCCCCGGCCGAGCGCGGAGCGCAGCGAGTCGATCGTGTTCTCGGGGAAGCGGTAGGGGTCGCCGCGGTGCGCGACGGCGGTCACGGTCTGCATGCGCCCCATTGTGTCCCGCGCCCGTCGGCTCAGGGCGCGAGCCACCGCGCGGTGTAGGCGTCGATCTCGTCGGCGATGCGCTTCTTGCCCGCCTCGTCGAGGAAGGAGGCGTGCACCGCGTTCTTGGCCAGCTCGGCGATGCCCCGCTCGTCGAGGTCGAGGAGGCGGGCGGCCACCGCGTACTCGGAGTTGAGGTCGGTGCCGAACATGGGCGGGTCGTCGGAGTTGATCGTGACGAGGACCCCGGCCTCGACGAACTTCCGTACGGGGTGCTCCTCCAGGGTCCGCACCGCCCGGGTGGCGATGTTGGAGGTGGGGCAGACCTCCAGCGGGATGCGGTGCTCGGCCAGGTGCGCGAGCAGCTTCTCGTCCTCGGCCGAACTGGTGCCGTGGCCGATGCGCTCGGCGCGCAGCTCGGTCAGCGCGTCCCACACCGTCTGCGGGCCGGTGGTCTCGCCGGCGTGCGGGACGGAGCGCAGTCCGGCGGCGATCGCGCGGTCGAAGTAGGGCTTGAACTGGGGCCGCGGCACACCTATCTCCGGGCCGCCCAGCCCGAACGACACCAGCCCCTCGGGGCGCAGCCGGTCGTCGGTGGCCAGCCGCACCGTCTCCTCGGCCGATTCCAGACCGGCCTCGCCGGGGATGTCGAAGCACCAGCGCAGCACGGTCCCGAACTCGGCCTCGGCCGCCTTGCGGGCGTCCTCGATCGCGTCCATGAAGGCACGCTCGTCGATGCCGCGGCGGGTGGAGGAGA
This sequence comes from Streptomyces sp. NPDC003393, assembly GCF_053589015.1. Lineage (NCBI taxonomy): Bacteria > Bacillati > Actinomycetota > Actinomycetes > Kitasatosporales > Streptomycetaceae > Streptomyces > Streptomyces sp. NPDC003393. The sequence continues at coordinate 54,621 of NZ_JBSFRB010000025.1, forward strand.
ACGGGGTGATGGTCAGCTCGGCGTAGCGCACCTGCTGGCGGGCCATGTCCCGGGCCACCTCGTACGTCAGCAGGCGGACGTCCTCCGGGGTGCGGATCAGGTCGACGACCGACAGGTACACCTCGATGAAGTGGGCGAAGTCCGTGAAGGTGAAGTAGTCGACCAGGGCCTCGGGGTCGGTGGGCACCTTGGAGTCGGGGTGCCGGGCGGCCAGCTCGGAGACGATCCGGGGCGAGGCGGAGCCGACGTGGTGCACGTGCAGTTCGGCTTTGGGCAGTCCGGCGATGAAGGCGTGTGGATCGCGAGGAGCGCGCTGGTCGGTCAAGGGGTTCCTCCCCGGGGAACGGCACCGTGTGTCCCGAGCGGGCGGGCGCGGTGCGGGTGATCGGCTGATCGATGAGCACGGCCATGGTAGGCGCACGCAGGGCACGCGTGACCGGGCGGTGGCCCGTGGAGGCGGCGGTCAGCGCCCTTGCCCGACCGCCTGGCATGGACCCGGCGACCAGGCCGTAGCATGGCGGGACGATCGATGGAGGGGGACGCGAGCACATGACGGACGGAACGCGGGCGGGCTCAGGTGCCGGGGCCGAGGACAACCCGTGGGCGCCGCCCGAGAGCCGGCCCTCCCTGGAGAAGAACCCGCCGTCGGTGCCTCAGCAGCCCCCGGTGCGCGACCTGCCGCCCGTGCCGCCGCAGGCCCCGGGCTCCTCGCCGTCCGTGCACGACCAGGCCACCCTCGCCTCGATGCCGCCCGGCGGCTTCCCGCCGCCGGCGTTCGCCGCCCCCGCCGACGCGCCGCCCGTCGCCCCGGCGGGCGAGTCCGCCGTGCCCCCGCCGCCGATCGCCCCCACCGGCCCCGGCGGTCCCGCGGGTCCCGGCGGCTACGGTTATCCGGGCCACCCCGGCTATCCCGGCCACCCTGCTCAGCCGGGCTACGGGGCCTACGGCTGGCCCGGCATGCCGCGGCCCCGGGAGAACGGCCTGGGCATCGCGGCCATGGTGCTCGGCATCCTGTCCTGCTGTCTGTTCTGCCTGTACGGCGTGGTCTCGGTCGTCCTCGGCATCCTCGCCGTCGTCTTCGGCATCAAGGGCCGCCGCAAGGCCGAGCGGGGTGAGGCCGACAACCACGGCCAGGCCCAGGCCGGCTTCATCACGGGCATCATCGGCATCGTCCTCGGCATCGCGGTGATCGTCCTGGTCGCCATCGGGATCACCGCCGCCATCCACGCGGACGACGACGGGTACGACGACGGCTTCGGGGACGGGTACGGCGACGTGCTCCGGGTGTCCGCGCCAGTCCTCACCGACCGCTGAACACCCGCCGCCGAACCCGGCCGTACGGCCTCTCGACCCGGCCGTGCGGGCTCCGCCCCTTCCGCTCGCATCCGTTCCGCAACAGCCTGCGCACACGCCGTACACCGCGACGATCACGGGCATTACGATGCCTTGACTGTCAACGGAGGGGAGCTCCAGCCATGTCCGACAACAATCCCGCACCCGGTGGATTCGGGCCGCCGTCCCAGCCGCCGCAGCAGCCGGCGCCGGGATACGGCTACCCGCAGTCCGGGCCGGGCTACGGCTACCCGCAGTCGGGCCCCGGCTACCCGGCCGCGCCGCCCGCGGGCTACCCCCAGGCCCCCGGCTACGCCATGCCCGCGCAGCCGAACAACGGCATGGGCACCACGGGCATGGTGCTGGGCATCATCGGTGTCGTGTGCAGCCTCACCTTCTTCCTGTGGTTCTTCGGAGTCATCCTGGGCATCCTCGGGATCATCTTCGGCGCCATCGGCAGGGGGAGGGCCAACAGGGGCGAGGCCACGAACAAGGGCGCGGCGACCGCCGGTCTCGTCTGCGGCATCATCGCCACGGTGGTGCTGCCGCTGCTGGGCATCCTGGTGTTCGCGAGCATCATGGGTACGGCCGGCACGTTCTGACGTCTTCCGCCACACCCCGGGGGGCCGGCTTCCAGTCGGCCCCTGTGCCAAGTGCGGCGTCCTGCCCGTGCGCCCGGACATCACGGGCGGCTCCTGCGGCCGGCCTCGAGGCCTGAGCCGCATACAGGCGTCGAGCCGGCGACCGCGCCGCCCACGCGCCGCGCCGGGGCCGCCGCCCCCGCTCGACCGGCGACAGGCCTACGCCGCCGCCCGCAGCCGGTCCCGGGCCTCCATCAGGGCGAAGCCCAGCAGGTTCGCTCCCCGCCAGCGCTCCGGGTCCGCGGCGGCCTCGTCGTCCGCGGCCAACCCGATGCCCCACACGCGGTCCACCGGACTCGCCTCCACCAGCACCCTCTCACCCGTGCCCAGCAGGAACTCCCGCAGTTCCGGATGCGCGGCGAACTTGTGGACGCTGCCCTCCACCACGATCCGGAACCGCTCCCGCGCCCAGAGGTCCTCGTCGAAGCCGCGCACCAGCCGCCCCGCCTTCTTCGCCTGGGCGGGATGCCCCGCGGCCAGCGCCCGTCGCACCGCCTCCGCGTCCCGGAACAGCCGCGCCTTGCCGGCCATCATCCAGTGCTCGGCGGTCGCGTAGGTCACCCCGTCCACCGTGAACGGCGACGGCCACCACTGACTCAGGCAGCTCGCGCCCACCCGGCCGTCCGGCCGCGGCCGATGCCCCCAGAAATGCAGGTACTTGATCCTCGCCCCCGCGCGGACCTCCCTGATCAGGGCTTCCCAAGAACCGATCGTCCCCATGCACGCGAGTGTGGCACGCACCACTGACACTCCGTCCCGGCTTTTCCACGCCAACTCGACACCCGGTCGACAGATTCCGTCGCGTAACCAAAAGGCAACAACGGAATCACTTGTTGGACCCCCTCTCCTCTGTCAGGATCGGCACTCAAATCGAGCTGGAGCTACGCCAGCCGACCCCGCGCGAAGCGGGGCGACGGCGGAGGAGAGCGACATGCACAAGCCGGGCACCGCCACCCCGGAACGATTCCCCGCGCAGGACCGCCTCGCGGGCGGCGCGCAGTACATCGCCGGACGCCCGGCGCAGGGCACGTCCGGCCGCACCCACGCCGTGGTCGACCCGGCCACGGGCGAGGACGTGTACACCTACGAGTTGGCCGGCGCCGAGGACGTGGACGCCGCGGTCGCCGCCGCGCGGGAGGCGTTCCCCGGCTGGGCGGGTGCCACGCCCGGCGAGCGCTCCGACGCACTGCACCGCTTCGCCGCCGTACTCGCCGAGCGCGCCGAGGACTTCGCCCGCGCCGAGTCCCTCCAGTGCGGCAAGCCGCTGAAGCTGTCCCGCGAGTTCGACGTGCCGGGCACCATCGACAACACCGCCTTCTTCGCGGGTGCCGCCCGGCATCTGCAGGGCCAGTCCGCCGGTGAGTACTCCGGCGACCACACCTCCTACGTCCGGCGCGAGCCCATCGGCGTCGTCGGCTCCATCGCCCCCTGGAACTACCCGCTGCAGATGGCTGCCTGGAAGGTCCTCCCGGCGATCGCGGCGGGCAACACCATCGTGCTGAAGCCGGCCGAACTGACCCCGCTGACCTCGCTGATGTTCGCCCAGGCCGGCACGGACGCGGGCATCCCGGACGGCGTGCTCAACATCGTCACCGGCACCGGCCGCGAGGCCGGCGAGCACCTGGTCGGCCACCCCGACGTGGCCATGACCTCCTTCACCGGCTCCACCGCCGTCGGCCGGCGCGTCGCCGAGCTCGCCACCGCCACCGTCAAGCGGCTGCACCTGGAACTCGGCGGCAAGGCCCCCTTCGTCGTCTTCGACGACGCCGACCTGGACGCGGCGGTCAACGGCGCGGTCGCGGGCGCTCTCATCAACACCGGGCAGGACTGCACGGCCGCCACCCGCGCCTATGTGCAGCGCCCCCTGTACGAGGAGTTCGTGCGGCGGACCGGCGCACTGATGGAGACCGTCCGGCTCGGCGACCCCTTCGCCCCCGGCACCGACCTGGGCCCGCTGATCTCGCACGCGCAGCGGGACCGCGTCGCCGCCTTCGTGGACCGGGCACGTGCCTACGCGCGCGTGGTCACCGGCGGCGAGGCTCCGCAGGGGGAGCTGAAGAGCGGCGCCTACTACCTTCCGACGCTGATCGCGGACGCCGCGCAGGACAGCGAGATCGTCCAGTCGGAGATCTTCGGACCGGTGCTGGTCGTCCTGCCGTTCGACACCGACGACGAAGGGATCCGGCTGGCCAACGACACCCCGTACGGCCTGGCCGCCTCTGCCTGGAGCCGCGACGTCTACCGGGCGAACCGCGCCACCCGGGAGCTCAGGGCGGGCTGTGTGTGGATCAACGACCACATCCCGATCATCAGTGAGATGCCGCACGGCGGCTACAAGTCCTCCGGCTTCGGCAAGGACATGTCCGCTTACTCGTTCGAGGAGTACACGCAGATCAAGCACGTCATGTTCGACAACACCGCGGTGGTCCGCAAGGACTGGCACCGCACGATCTTCGGGGTCCGATAGTCAGTACCAGGCCGTGACCAGGCCGAACCCTCCGAAAGGGCACCACGCGCATGGAGCAGTACGAGCCCGACCGCCCGTTCCCGGCCCACGCGGCCGCCGTACGGCGCAGCTTCCGGGGCGGACGGGCCGCCCTCACCCGGCGTTCCCTGCTGCGCGCCTCGGCGGGCGGGGCGCTCGCCGTCGGCGGACTGGGCGCGCTGAGCGCCTGCGGCATCCCGGCGGCGACCAAGACGCAGGGTGGCGTCTCCGCCGACGACCACTCGGCCAAGGAGAAGGTCGTCAACTTCTCCAACTGGCCCGAGTACATCGACGTGGACGACAAGACCAAGCGCCATCCCACGTTGGACGCGTTCGCCCGACGCACCGGCATCAAGGTCAAGTACACCGAGGACATCAACGACAACGACGAGTTCTTCGGCAAGATCCAGCCGGAGCTCGCCGCCGGCCACGACATCGGCCGCGACCTGATCATCCTCACGGACTGGCTGGCCGCCCGCATGATCCGTCTCGGATACGTGCAGAAGCTGGACCCGTCCAACCTGCCGCACGCCTTCGCCAACCTGGCGGACCAGTTCCGCGCCCCCGACTGGGACCCGGGCCGCGCCTACTCGTACCCGTGGCAGGGCGTCTCGACCGTCATCGCGTACAACAAGAAGGCGCTGGACGGCATCGAGGTGAAGTCGGTCTCCGACCTGCTGGACAACCCCAAGCTCAAGGGCCGCGTCGGCTTCCTGACCGAGATGCGCGACAGCATCGGCATGACGATGCTCGACATGGGCAAGGACCCGGGCAAGTTCACCGACGACGACTTCGACGCGGTGGTCGCACGCCTTCAGAAGGCCGTCGACAGGGGCCAGATACGCCGCTTCACGGGCAACGACTACACGTCCGACCTCACCAAGGGCGACTTCGCGGCGTGCATCGCCTGGGGCGGTGACATCGTCCAACTCCAGGCGGACAACCCGGACGTCGGCTACGTCATCCCCGACCACGGCTACATGACGTCCACCGACAACATGCTCGTCCCCAACAGGGCGCGTCACAAGACGAACGCCGAACGGCTCATCGACTTCTTCTACGAACTCGAGCCGGCCGCCGAACTCGCCGCCTACATCAACTATGTGAGCCCGGTCGAGGGAGTGAAGCCGTATCTCGCCAAGCTCGACGAGGACGCAGCGAACAACCCGCTGATCCTGCCCGACAAGGCCATGGCGGCCAGGTCCCACGCCTTCCGCTCGCTGACGCAGGCGGAAGAGACGGCCTACCAGCAGAAGTTCTCCAAGCTCACAGGGGCGTGACGACGATGACGACGACAGACAACAGCGGCGACGTCCGCCTCTCGGGGATCGGCAAGACCTACGGCTCCTTCACCGCCGTGCACCCGCTCGACCTGACCGTGCCGCAGGGCTCCTTCTTCGCCCTGCTGGGCGCCTCCGGCTGCGGCAAGACCACCACCCTGCGCATGATCGCCGGCCTGGAGGAGCCCACGCAGGGCACCGTCCACCTCGGCGACCAGGACGTGACCGCTCTGCCGCCCTACAAACGCCCGGTCAACACCGTCTTCCAGTCCTACGCCCTCTTCCCGCACCTCGACATCTTCGAGAACGTCGCCTTCGGTCTGCGCCGGCGCGGCATGAAGAGCGTGAAGAAGCAGGTCGAGGAGATGCTGGAGCTCGTCCAGCTGGGCGAGCAGGCGCGCAAGAAGCCGCACCAGCTCTCCGGCGGCCAGCAGCAGCGCGTCGCCGTGGCCCGCGCGCTGATCAACCACCCCAAGGTGCTCCTCCTCGACGAGCCGCTGGGCGCCCTGGACCTCAAGCTGCGCCGTCAGATGCAGCTGGAGCTCAAGCGCATCCAGACCGAGGTCGGGATCACCTTCATCCACGTCACGCACGACCAGGAGGAGGCCATGACCATGGCCGACACGGTCGCCGTGATGAACGCGGGCCGCGTCGAGCAACTCGGCTCGCCGGCCGACCTGTACGAGAACCCGCGGACCACCTTCGTGGCGAACTTCCTCGGCACCTCCAACCTCATCGAGGCCGAGGTGGACAGCACCAGCGGCGACGACGTCGTGCTGAAGGCCGGCGGCGGCAAGCTGGTGCTGCCCCGGGCGCGCTGCTCCGCGCCGGCGACGGCCGGCGGCAAGGTGCTGGTGGGCGTCCGTCCGGAGAAGATCTCCCTCACCCACGCCGACGACGCGGGAGAGATACCCGAGGGCCGCAACCGGCTCACCGGCAAGATCGCCGACGCCAGTTTCATCGGCGTCTCGACGCAGTACGTCGTCGACAGCCCGGTCTGCGACGAACTCGCGGTGTACGTCCAGAACGTCGAGCGCGACGGCCGGCTCGTCCCGGGCGCCGACGTCGTCCTGCACTGGAGCCCCGCGCACACCTTCGCACTGGACGCGGCCCAGGACATCGACGCAGGCGTCGAGACCGTCGAGGAAGAGGTCGCGTAGACATGTCGACCCTGACCGAGGCGCCACCGCCTCTCGCCTCCGCCGCACCCGCGAGGAAAGCCCCGCGCAGGCGCGGCCGGTTCACCCCGTACTGGCTGCTGCTGCCCGGCATCCTCTGGCTGATCGTCTTCTTCGCGCTGCCGATGGTCTACCAGGCCTCCACCTCCGTGCAGACGGGCTCCCTGGAGGATGGCTACAAGGTCACCTGGCACTTCGCGACCTACTGGGACGCGATTGCCGAGTACTGGCCGCAGTTCCTGCGCTCGGTGCTCTACGCCGCCGCCGCGACCGTGCTCTGCCTGCTGCTCGGCTACCCGCTGGCCTATCTGATCGCCTTCCGCGCGGGCCGCTGGCGGAACCTGATCATGATCCTGGTGATCGCGCCGTTCTTCACCAGCTTCCTGATCCGCACCCTGGCCTGGAAGACGATCCTCGCGGACAACAGCCCGGTCGTGCACGCCCTGAACTCGCTGCACGTCCTGGACCTCACCAGCGCGCTCGGCTGGACGGCCGGCGACCGGGTGCTGGCCACCCCGCTCGCCGTGGTGTGCGGCCTGACGTACAACTTCCTGCCGTTCATGATCCTGCCGCTGTACACGTCGCTGGAGCGGATCGACGGGCGGCTGCACGAGGCGGCCGGCGATCTGTACGCCAGGCCCTGGACCACCTTCCGCAAGGTGACCTTCCCGCTGTCCATGCCGGGCGTGGTCTCCGGCACGCTGCTGACCTTCATCCCGGCGTCCGGCGACTACGTCAACGCCGAACTCCTCGGCTCCACCGACACCCGGATGATCGGAAACGTGATCCAGACGCAGTTCCTGCGGATCCTGGACTATCCGACGGCCGCGGCCCTGTCCTTCATCCTCATGGCCGCGATCCTGGCCATGGTCACGTTCTACATCCGCCGATCCGGGACGGAGGATCTGGTCTAAATGCCCTTCGTCACCTGGCTCAAGCGCCGTCTCGTCGTCATCGCGGGACTGCTGACGCTCGCCTACCTCCTGCTGCCGAACGTCGTCGTCACGGTGTTCTCCTTCAACAAGCCGAAGGGGCGCTTCAACTACGACTGGCAGCAGTTCTCCCTGGCCGCCTGGAAGGACCCGTGCGGCGTCGCCGGCATGTGCGGCTCGCTGTCCCTCAGCCTCCAGATCGCCGTATGGGCGACGATCGGCGCCACGGTCCTGGGCGCGATGATCGCCTTCGCGCTGGTCCGCTACCGCTTCCGCGCGCGCGGCGCCGTCAACTCGCTGATCTTCCTGCCGATGGCGATGCCCGAGGTCGTCATGGCCGCTTCGCTGCTCACTCTGTTCCTCAACATGGGGGCGCAGCTGGGGTTCTGGACGATCCTGATCGCGCACATCATGTTCTGCCTCAGCTTCGTCGTCACCGCCGTCAAGGCGCGCGTGATGTCGATGGACCCGCGCCTGGAGGAGGCCGCCCGGGACCTGTACGCCGGCCCCGTGCAGACCTTTCTGCGGGTCACCCTGCCGATCGCGGCACCTGGGATCGCCGCGGGCGCGCTGCTGTCCTTCGCGCTCTCGTTCGACGACTTCATCATCACCAACTTCAACGCCGGCTCGACGGTCACCTTCCCCATGTTCGTGTGGGGTTCGGCCCAGCGCGGCACACCCGTGCAGATCAACGTGATCGGCACGGCCATGTTCCTCGTCGCCGTCCTCCTGGTCCTGATCTCGATGCTCGTCACCAACCGCCGTAGGAACCAGAAGGCATGAGTCCCTGTGGCACCACACGCCACAGGGCTCCCGTAGGGAGTTGACATCATGGCCCCGAGCGCCATGAGCCACCGCAACCGGACGAAATCCCTCTCCGAAGCCCAGCCGGTCCCGTACTGGCTGGACGACCCCGGCAGGCCCCGCCCGGAGCCCGCTCTCACCGGCATCGAGTTCTGCGACCTGCTGGTCGTCGGCGGCGGCTACAGCGGGCTGTGGACCGCGCTGATCGCCAAGGAGCGCGACCCGGAGACGGACGTGGTCCTGCTGGAGGGCCGCGAGGCGGGCTGGGCCGCCTCCGGCCGCAACGGCGGTTTCTGTGCCGCCTCCCTCACCCACGGCCTGCCCAACGGTCTCACCCGCTGGCCCGAGGAGATCCACAAGCTGGAGGAACTGGGCCGGCGCAACCTCGACGGGATCGAGGCCGCGATCGCCCGGTACGGCATCGACTGTGACTTCGAGCGCACCGGCGAGATCGACGTGGCGACCGCGCCCTACCAGGCCCGGGAACTGCGGGACTGGCACCGGGAGCTGGAGGGGAAGGGCCTCGCGGACGGCATCGAGCTCCTGGACGCCGACGCGGTCCGCGAGCAGGTGGACTCGCCCACCTTCGAGGCAGGCCTGTGGGACCGCCGGGGTGTCGCCCTGGTCCACCCGGCCAGGCTCGCCTGGGGCCTGAAGCGGGCGTGCCTGCGGCTCGGTGTGCGGATCTACGAGCACACCCCCGCCCTCACCCTGAAGCCGTACGGCGCCGGCATGGCCGTACGCACCCCCTACGGCGGGGTCCGCGCCCGCCGGGTCGCGCTCGGCACCAACGTCTTCCCCAGCCTGGTCAGACGGGTCCGTTCCTACACCGTGCCGGTCTACGACTACGCCCTGATGACCGAGCCGCTCACCACCGCCCAGATGGCGTCCATCGGCTGGAAGAACCGCCAGGGCCTCGGCGACTCGGCCAACCAGTTCCACTACTTCCGGCTCTCCGCCGACAACCGGATCCTGTGGGGCGGTTACGACGCGATCTACCCGTACGGCGGCCGGGTGCGCGCCGAGTACGACGACCGCCCGGAGACGTACGCCAAGCTCGCCGGGCACTTCTTCACCTGCTTCCCGCAGTTGGAGGGCGTCCGCTTCACGCACGCCTGGGGTGGGGCGATCGACACCTGCTCGCGGTTCTCGGCCTTCTTCGGCACCGCCCACCGGGGCCGGGTGGGGTACGCGGCCGGCTACACCGGCCTGGGCGTGGGGGCGACCCGCTTCGGCGCCGAGGTGATGCTGGACCTGCTGGCCGGTGAGCGCACCGAGCGCACCGAACTGGAGATGGTGCGCACCAAGCCGCTGCCCTTCCCGCCGGAGCCGTTCGCCTGGACCGGTATCGCGCTCACCAAGTGGTCGCTGGCGCGGGCGGACGCGCACGGCGGCCGGCGCAATCTGTGGCTGCGCACCATGGACCGGCTGGGCCTGGGCTTCGACAGCTGAGGCGCACGCCCGCTGTGCGCCGGTTCACGCCCCTTCACCCCGACAAGAGCCCGAAACCCGCGTCATGCCCGCGGGGAGACCTCCCTCTCTCTCCCGTGGACGCGATTGGCGTCCACGACGAGACAGGGAGGTCTCCTCATGACTGGCGCGAAGACGGCGGTCGAGTGGCTGGCATCCGTCGCACCGGCCCCCCGGGTCTGCCGCCGCGCGTGGCAGCGCGACCCCAGCAGTGCGGCCCTGCTGCCCGCGGGCAGGGCCTGGGACGTACTCGTCCTGCCGGCCGGACTGGGCTGTCCCACGCTCGACGTGCTCACCCGCGTCCTGGACCGGGTGGACCCCGTGCCGGCCGGGTTCGGCGACGGGCGGATCGGTTTCCCGGTCCCGCCGGGCACGGCCGAGCGCCGGCCCGGCACCGGGACCTCGCGGCCGAAGCCGGCACCTGGATCGTGGTGCCGCACCCGGGGCGCGGGAGGGGCGGCCGCCCGCGCGGCCGACACGGACCTCGTACTCCCCCAGCCTCGAACCGACTCGGCCGGGGACCCCCATCGGCGGCTTCGAATCCGGCCTCGACGGGTGGACCTGCTCGGCCGGCTCCGGAAAGACGGTCACCAGCCCCGTCCACAGCGGCACGTCCGCGTTGCAGGCGACCCGGCCGGCAACGACAACGCCCAGTGCGCGCAGACGGTGTCCGTCCAGCCCGACTCCCAGTACACGCTGTCGGGTCACGTCCGCGGTTCCTACGTGTACCTGGGCGCGAGCGGTACCGGCGCCACCGACGTCTCCACCTGGACCCGGTCCGCGGCCGACTGGCAGCAGCTGACCACCACCTTCCGCACCGGCGCGCAGACCACCGAGGTCACCGTCTACACGCACGGTTGGTACGGCACCGGCTTCGGCATGCCGGCCTCCACCCAGGCGGGCAACGGCTACGTGGCCCCGGCGGAGGCCGTCAAGGCCCTGGACTGCCTGACGAAGAAGGCCGACTGCGGCCCGTACACCACCCACGGCACCTGGCCGGCCCTGCGCGGCCTGATGACCTGGTCGATCAACTGGGACCGGTTCTCGAACTGGCAGTTCCAGCACACCTTCGACGGCTACTTCGGCTGAACTCGCCGATCACCAGCCGCAGCACCGAGAGCAGCACGGCGCACAGACACCAACTGGCCACCACGTCCAGGGGCCAGTGGTAGCCGCGCCGCACCAGCCCGTACGAGACACCGAGCACGAGCGCGGCGCACAGCACCACGACCGCCGCACGGGCGAGAGCCGCACGCAACCACGGAAGGAGCACCAGAGCCGCGGCCCCGTAGCCCATCGCGGCGGTCGCGGTGTGCCCGGACGGGTAGTACCCCACTCCGGGCGGCATGACATCGGTTCCGTGCCGGGCGGTCCACTCTTTCAGCGGAACGAGAAGCACAGGAAGCAGCGCCATCAGCAGACCCGCGGCGAGGGGCGGCAGCCACCAGCGCGCCGCACCGGCGCTCCACCCCCGCCGGGCGACGTGGACGAGCGCCACCAGCAGCACCGGCACGGCGACCTGCACGTTCCCGAGATCGGAAAGCACCTCGGAGGCCCGGTCCGGATGCACCAGCGCGTCACTGACCCGCTGGTCCACGCGCAGCAACGGCCCGTGCGCGACGACCTGCCAGGTGATCACGGAGAACAGCCCCGCCGGCACCACCACGAGCAGGACCAGGAAGGACAGCAAGGACAGCGAGACGCGCCGACCCACCGCGGGACGGCTCCGCCGTCCGCCCCGCCCGGCGGGCGCGGACTCGAGGTCCAGTTCTCGCGACGTCGACACGGTGACAGCTTCGCAGGTCCCCCGGCGGCGACGCCCGCCGGCCGGGTCCGTGCATGCCGAAGGGCCGGCGCAAGGGGGGGATTCGCGTCGGCCCTTCAGGTGCAACGGCCGTTGCGCATGTCCGCGACCGTTCTGACCGGAACGTCGCGCGCCCCGGGGGGTTTGGGGCGGGCGACCGTCCGATCGGTGAGGAGACCCGGAGCCCGAAGGCCCCGGTGGTGTGCGCGAGGCACGAAACCAGGTCGAAGCTGGGGAGGCGACGGCCTGATGTCGCCCGCGGTCTCCCGCGGGCGGGTGTATCTCTCATCTGGAAGTAGACGCTACGGCAGGCGACGGGCGGAGGACAGCGTCATCGGCGTCCTGCCATCCACCCCGCACACGTTCTTCACACGGTCTGCCGTCCGTGCCCGCCACTTGTGCGTCCGCGCCGCTCAGATGCGCGCGAAAGCCTGCTCGATGATGTCCAGGCCCTCGCTCAGCAGGTCCTCGCCGATCACCAGCGGCGGCAGGAAGCGGAGGACGTTGCCGTAGGTGCCGCAGGTCAGGACCACCAGGCCCTCGGCGTGGCAGGCCTTGGCGAGGGCCGCCGTGGCCTCCGGGTTCGGCTCCTTCGTCGTACGGTCCTTCACCAGCTCGATGGCGATCATCGCGCCGCGGCCGCGGACGTCGCCGATGATGTCGAACTTGTCCTGCATCGCGGACAGGCGGCCCTTCATGACCTCCTCGATCCGCCGCGCCTTCGCGTTGAGGTCGAGCTCCTTCATCGTCTCGATCGCGCCGAGCGCGCCCGCGCAGGCCACCGGGTTGCCGCCGTAGGTGCCGCCGAGTCCGCCCGCGTGCGCGGCGTCCATGATCTCGGCTCGGCCGGTGACGGCGGAGAGCGGAAGGCCGCCGGCGATGCCCTTCGCCGTCGTGATCAGGTCGGGGACGATTGCCTCGTCCTCGCAGGCGAACCACTGGCCGGTGCGGCAGAAGCCGGACTGGATCTCGTCGGCCACGAAGACGATGCCGTTGTCGGCGGCGAACTTGCGGATCGCCGGGAGGAAGCCCTTGGCCGGCTCGATGAAGCCGCCCTCGCCCAGCACCGGCTCGATGATGATCGCGGCCACGTTGTCGGGGCCGACCTGCTTGGTGATCTGGTCGATGGCCTGGGCGGCGGCCTCCGGACCAGCGTTCTCCGGGCCGGTCGGCCAGCGGTAGCCGTAGGCGACCGGGACCCGGTAGACCTCCGGGGCGAACGGGCCGAAGCCGTGCTTGTACGGCATGTTCTTCGCCGTCAGCGCCATGGTGAGGTTCGTACGGCCGTGGTAGCCGTGGTCGAAGACCACGACCGCCTGGCGCCCGGTGTACGCGCGGGCGATCTTCACCGCGTTCTCGACGGCCTCGGCGCCGCTGTTGAACAGCGCGGATTTCTTCGCGTGGTCACCCGGCGTGAGCTCGGCCAGCGCCTCGGCGACGGCCACGTAGCCCTCGTACGGGGTGACCATGAAACAGGTGTGGGTGAAGTCGGCGAGCTGCGCGGAGGCACGGCGGACCACGGCCTCGGCGGAGGCGCCGACCGAGGTCACCGCGATGCCGGAGCCGAAGTCGATGAGGCGGTTGCCGTCGACGTCCTCGATGATGCCCCCGCCGGCGCGGGTGACGAAGACCGGGAGCGTGGAGCCCACGCCCTGCGCGACCGCGGCGGTACGGCGGGCCTGAAGCTCCTGCGACTTGGGGCCGGGGATGGCGGTGACGACGCGGCGCTCCTGCTCAAGTGCGGTCATGGGGGCTCCCTGGTGAGATCTTGCGGGCCCGGCGTACGGCTGCGTACGGCCGTGGCGTACGGGGGGCGTTTTTCGGACGCTTTTCCTTCTTTTCTCGCAGGCTATGGCGGCAGGGGGAGGGTGGGCATGCTCCATGTGGGCGTTGTCGGCGGTCATGGTTGTCCGCCGTGGACATAGAAGGGGAGAGGAAAGGGGAGACGGCAGCGACTCCGGTGCTCGCGCCGGGTGCGTACGGATCGCAGCGCGCCATGCGGCGCAATCGGTGAACTCCCCATGTCCGGGCGTTAGATTGACTCGCTGATGGTGGACGGAGCGGCTGGTCAGGGGGCAGGGCAGATGGACGACGGCGGGACGCAGGACGCCCGGGGCACGCATCCGCGGCATGCGCATCCCGTGCCGCGCCCGGCGGTGCCGCGGGACGCACCGCCCGCGATGCCGCCCCGGCCGGCCCGGCCCCCCGGGGCGGCGAGCGCGCCGGGGGCGCAGCCGGGCACGGAGCAGAGGCCGCCGGGGCGGGCCGCCGTCGCCGACTGGCTCGACACCCCCCGGCCTCAGGCGGCGCCCGGCATCTGGCGCTTCGGCCACCGCCCGCCGGGGGGCGGCGAAACACGGGACCGGCTGCCCTCCATCACCGTCGTCGGGCTGCTGATCCCCCTGGTCGTGGCCCTGCTCGTGTGGTCCCTGTGGCGGCAGGGCGCCCTGCCCTACCAGTGGGCGCCGCTGAAGCTGTTCACACCGGGCGACTGGTGGTGGGGCGGCACCGTCTCCCCCAAGGGGACGCAGGGCAGCGAGGCCAAGGTCGTCTACGACGGTGTGTTCTTCGCCGTGCTCGTCTACGCCGTCGCGCACCTGGGCAGCTGGCCCGAGGTCGTACGGCACTTCCTGGGCCGCCGCCCGCAGCCCGCCCGCGCCCTGTACGCCGCCCTCGGCGCCCTCGCCGCGCTCAGCCTCGTCTTCCCCGGCGCCTTCCCGGGCGTCGGCTGGGACCCGCTGCCGGTCGTCGACCCGGTGTTCTCCCTGATCGTCCTGGTCTCGGGCGGCTACGACCTGTTCGCCTCCCAGCTGTTCACGGACACGCTGTACGCGCTCATCACCGCGCTGGTCGTGTGGCCGTTCGCCCGGCTCGGCGGCTGGTGGGCCTACGCCCGGCAGCTCGCCGCGCGCCGCCGGGCCGGCGCCCGGCCCACCGCCCCGCCCGCCGTGGAACTGCCCCGCTCGCAGTGGCCCGAACTGCGCGAGGCCGGCCAGTACCAGGCGGCCGACGTGCTCACCGCCGAGGTGGCCGGCGGCCGGATGAACGACGTGGACTGCGCCCGCGTCGAGCGGGCCTGGACCGAGGCCCGCCGCGAGGCGCGGCTCGCCGCCTTCACCGACACCGTGCTGCGCCAGGGCGGCGGCGCCTGGACCCACCCGTCCGGCGCCCGTGACCTGCCCGGCCGGACAGCCCGGCACGACCTGCTCCAGGGGCAGGTGCGCATCGGGCGCTGGGTGCCGGGGGAGCGGACCCCGCGCGCCTACCACGGTGCCGGGGCGGCCGTCGGTCCGGAGACCCTCGGCACCTCGCTGCTGCTGGTCGGACCGCCCGGCTCCGGCAAGACCCGGCACGTCGTCGAGCCGGTCACCGAGGCGCTCGCGCTCCAGGCGCTCACCGGCCGGTGCGCGGTCGTCGCCGTCTGCGCCGCCGGTGCGCCGCTCGGCGCGGACACGTCGTACGACGTGGTGGTGCGGATCGGAGACGCCGCCTCCGTGCACGACCTCGACCCCTACGCCGGGTCCGACGACCCCGACGAGGCCGCCGCGGTCCTCGCCGAGGCGCTGGCCGGGGACCTGGACACCGTCGGCACCCAGAGCGCCACCACCGCGCTCGCCCAGCTGCTCGGCCCCTACCGGGCGGTGCACGGCCACTTCCCGACGCTGCCCGTGCTGCGCGAACTCCTGGAGAGCGACCCTGGCGCGCTGGCGTCCCTGCGGGCGGGTCTCGCCGCCGACGAGCACGCCGTGATGCGCCGCGAACTCGACGCCCGGATGCGCCAGGCCGGCAGCGCCGCCGACGCGGGGCCGGCCCTCGCCGACCGGCTCGCGCTGCTGGACCGGCCGGTCTTCGCCGAATTCTTCGGCGCCGGTCCCGGCAGCCGGCCCTTCTCGTTGCGGGCCGTCACCCACCACCCGCTGCGGGTCCGCATCGACCTGCCCGAACGCGGGCACGAGGAGGCGTCCCGGGTGATCGCCCGGCTCGTCCTCGCCCAGTTCCACACCGTCGTACGGGACACCCGGCGCCCCCACTTCGCCTGCCTGGTCCTGGACGACGCCACCGGGACCGTCACCGCTGAGTCGGTGCGCCGCATCCAACGGCTGCGCGCGCAGAACGCAGGAGTCGTCCTCGCGCTGCGCACCGTCGCGGACGTCCCCGAGGAACTGCACGGGCCGCTGCTCGGCGCCGTCGGCTGCCGTATGGCGCTGTGCGGGGTCACCACCTGGGACGGCAGCCGGTTCGCGCACGCCTGGGGCACCGAATGGGTGGAGACGACCGAGGTCGCCAAGCACACCGTCTTCGCCGACCAGCCGATGACCAGGGCCCTCCACGCCCTGCGCAAGCTGGTCACCGGCAGGGCCGTGACCACCGATGCCGTGACCACCAAGCAGGTCGAGCGGGAGCGCTGGTCCGCCTCCCAGCTGGCCCATGAGGTCCCGCCGGGGCACGCGGTGCTGTCGCTGACCCACGTGGCGGGCGAGCACGCACCGCCGCTGCTGGTGGACCTGCGCGGCTGAACCCGCCCCGCGATCGGAGGCCGGGGCTCGCGGTCACCGTACAGTGCGGCAGAATCGACACGAGCCGTTCATACGCGGCGGCCAAAAGATCACAAGGATCCTCTCACCTCCACAGACCTGAAGGCCCCATGCCCCCCACGCTCGCCTCGCTCGTCCACCACTCCGCGCTCAAGCTGACCGTGCGCGCGGGCGAGGACCGCCTGGACGTGCCCGTCCGCTGGGCGCACGCCAGCGAGCTCGCCGACCCCGTGCCGTACATGGAGGGCGGGGAGTTGCTGCTGGTCACCGCGCTCAAGCTGGACGCGGAGGACCCCGAGGCCATGCGCCGCTACGTGAAGCGGCTGGTCGGCGCCGGGGTGGTCGGGCTCGGCTTCGCCATCGGGGTCAACTACGACGAGATCCCGAAGGCGCTGCTCGACGCGGCCGAGGGGGAGGGCCTGCCACTGCTGGAGGTGCCCCGGCGCACCCCCTTCCTCGCGATCAGCAAGGCCGTCTCGGCCGCCATCGCCGCCGAGCAGTACCAGGCGGTCACGGCGGGCTTCGCCGCCCAGCGCGAACTGACCAGGCAGGCCCTCAACGCCGGCCCCGAGGGGCTGCTGGCCGCGCTCGCGGCCCAGGTCGACGGCTGGGCGGCGCTCTACGACGCCTCGGGCGCCGTCGTCGCCACCGCGCCCGAGTGGGCCGGCCGCAGGGCCGCCCGGCTCACGGCGGACGTCGAACGGCTGCGGGACCGGCCCGCGCCCGCGAGCGCGGTCGTCGGCGGACCGGAGACCGAGGACCGGGTCGAGCTGCACTCCATCGGCGCCGCACGCCGCCCGCGCGCGGCGCTCGCCGTCGGCACCGCCGCCCCCCTGGGCACCGCCGAACGCTACGCCGTGCACTCCGCGATCGCCCTGCTGACCCTCACCACCGAACGCTCCCGCTCGCTGCACGCCGCCGAGCAACGGATCGGCGCGGCCGTGCTGCGCATGCTGCTCGCCGGGCAGCCCGACCACGCCCGCGCCGTCGCCGGCGACCTGTACGGCGGTCTGCTGGACGCGCCCTTCCGGATGATCGTCGCCGAGTCGGCCTCGGCGTCCGCCGCGCGGGCGCACGCCGACGGGCATGCGCGGGTGCAACCGGCGAAGCCCGCCCCGGCCCCCGCGACGGCCGCCGCCGGCGGCAGCGGCGGCGATCCGCTCACGGCCCTCGCCGAGACCGTGGACGCGGCCGCCGCACGCGCGGGGGAGGCGGTACTGGTCGTGCCCGAGGGGGAGCGGCTGGTGATACTGGCCGGGGACGGCAGCACGGCCGTGACCGCGTGCGGCGAGTACGCCGCCGCTCTGGAGGCCGCACGGGCGTCCGTGCCGGAGCAGCCGGCCGGCGACCTGGACGAGCTGGTCGTGGGTCTGTCCGCGCCGGCCGGGCCGATCGCGGCGGCCGCCGCCTACAAGCAGGCCGAGCAGGCGCTGTCCGTGGCGCGGCGGCGCGGCCGGGTGCTCGTCGAGCACGAGCAACTGGCCTCCGGCTCCGTCCTCCCGCTGCTGGCGGACGACGCGGTCCGGGCCTTCGCGGACGGGCTGCTGCGCGCGCTGTACGAGCACGACGCGACCGGCCGCGGCGACCTGGTGGCCTCGCTGCGGGCCTGGTTGTCCCGCCACGGCCAGTGGGACGCCGCCGCCGCCGACCTCGGCGTGCACCGGCACACCCTGCGCTACCGGATGCGGCGGGTGGAGGAGATCCTCGGGCGCTCGCTGGACGATCCGGACGTGCGGATGGAACTGTGGCTGGCGCTGAAGGCGACCTCGACGGAGTAGCCCGCAGCGGTCCTGTGCCAAACCGTAGCGCCCGCGCCGCCCACTGCTCCACCTCGGACAAACGTCCAGCCGCCGCCTCCGTCCTACCGTTGACGGCGCAAGCACACACTCCGACGCGGAAGGGCCGGGACTCCTCTATGACTTCCACCCACGCCTTCTGGCTCGCCGGCCGCCAGGCCACCGGCGAGGACACCTACGACGTCACCTCCCCGTGGGACGGCCGGCTGGTCGGGAAGGTCAGCGTGCCGACCGACGCCCAGGTCGAGGAGGCCGTGGCCGCGGCACACGCCGTGCTGGACGAGTTCGCCGCCACCCCGGCCCATGTGCGCGCCGCCGCCCTGGACCACGTCAGCAAGCGGCTGGCCGAGCGCGCCGAGGAGATCGCACAGCTGATCTCCGCCGAGAACGGCAAGCCGATCAAGTGGGCGCGCGGCGAGGTCGGGCGCGCGGTGTCCGTGTTCCGCCTCGCGGCGGAGGAGGCCCGCCGGTTCAACGGCGGCGAGGCCCAGCGCCTCGACACCGACGCGGGAGGCCAGGGCCGCCTCGCCGTCACCCGCCGCTTCCCGAAGGGTGTCGTCCTCGGCATCGCGCCG
Organism: Streptomyces sp. NPDC003393; assembly: GCF_053589015.1. Taxonomy (NCBI): domain Bacteria; kingdom Bacillati; phylum Actinomycetota; class Actinomycetes; order Kitasatosporales; family Streptomycetaceae; genus Streptomyces; species Streptomyces sp. NPDC003393. The sequence goes on from NZ_JBSFRB010000025.1 coordinate 73,453, forward strand.
TTCAACTTCCCGCTGAACCTGTGCGCGCACAAGGTGGCCCCGGCCATCGCCGCCGGCGCCCCGATCATCCTCAAGCCGGCCCCGGCCACCCCGCTGTCCGGCCTGATCCTCGGTGAGCTGCTGGCCGAGACCGACCTCCCGGCCGGCTCCTGGTCCGTGCTGACCGTCACCAACGACAAGATGCCCGCCCTGGTGCAGGACGAGCGGCTGCCCGTCATCTCCTTCACCGGCTCCGACAAGGTCGGCTACGCCATCGAGGCGTCGGTGCCGCACAAGCACTGCACGCTGGAGCTGGGCGGCAACGCCGCCGCCGTCGTCCTCGCCGACTACTCCTCGGACGCGGACCTCGACTGGGCCGCGGGCCGCATCGCGACCTTCTCCAACTACCAGGCCGGCCAGTCCTGCATCTCGGTGCAGCGGGTGATCGCCGACGCCGCCGTGTACGACCGCCTGCTGCCGCGCGTCGTCGCCGCCGTCGAGGCGCAGGGCACCGGCGACCCGTCCGACGACGCCACCGACGTCGGCCCGCTGGTCAGCGAGGACGCCGCCCGGCGTGTCGAGGCCTGGGTCGACGAGGCCGTGAACGCGGGCGCCAAGCTGCTCACCGGCGGCAAGCGCGACGGAGCCTCCTACGCGCCGACCGTCGTCACCGACGTCCCCGCCGGCGTCGCCCTGGCCACCGAGGAGGTCTTCGGACCGGTCCTCACCGTGCAGAAGGTCGACGGCGAGGCCGAGGCGTTCGCCGCGGTCAACGACTCCAAGTTCGGGCTCCAGGCCGGCGTGTTCACCCATGACCTGCAGACGGCGTTCCGCGCCCACCGCGCCCTGGAGGTCGGCGGCGTCGTCATCGGCGACGCCCCGTCCTACCGCGCCGACCAGATGCCGTACGGCGGTGTCAAGCAGTCCGGCGTGGGCCGCGAGGGCGTGCGCTCCGCCATGGACGACTACACCTACGAGCGTGTACTGGTCCTGACCGGCCTGGCCCTGTAGGGCACTCCGACCGGTCACCGAGACGGCCGCAGCCCGCTGTGCGGGGGCTGCGGCCGTTCTTGCTTTCACCGGCCTTGAACTGCAGAGACGGCCGAATTATGGCCGCTGCCCACAGGCTCGCGGGAACACCACGGGAACACGGCGCTACCGGGACTCTTCGCAGGCCTGCGCCAGCGCAACCCGCAGACCGATTCGTCCTCCCTCTCGATACGCTGCGGCGAATGCGTGATCGCCGAGTGCGTGGCGTGCGTTGTGCAGGGCGCGGTCGCGGTGGGCGCTCAAGAGGGCGAAGCCGAAGAGGCGGGGGATGCCGGAGGGGGCCCACACGTGGTCCACGGCTCCCAGGACAGTGGCTGCGGAGCGCGGGTCCTTGCCGGAGGAGAGGAGCCAGGCCAGGGTTTCGCTGATGGCGGCCTCGCCCATGTGTTCGTCGATGTCCCGGACGTGCTGAAGCGCGCGGCGGAGCAGCTGCTGGGCGATCTCCGTGCGGCCTGCTTCGCCGTGGTCCACGGCGAGGGCCCAGAGCAGGTAGCACCGGTGCCAGGAGTCGCCCCGTGCCTCGGACAGTGCGAGGGCCTCCTCCAGGAACGGTGTCGAGCCGGCGCGGTCACCGTGGAGGACGGCCGCGAAGCCGCGCTGGGCGATTGACTGCGGTTCGGTCAACAGTGAGGCGGACCAACGCCCGACCACCAGGGCTGACTCCGAGTACGTGTCCGCGGCCTCGGTGTCTCCGATGAGGAGTGCTGCCAGGCCGCGCAGCTGCAGGAATGCGGCCATGAGTTCCGCTCCGAGGGCTTGCTGCGCGGAAGCGTCCGTGGCGGAGGGCGGGCTGCTGGGGCCGGGGAGGAACTGCTCTGCACGGCGGATGATCTCGTGGGCGCTCTCGTGGTTGCCGTGCAGGAGGAGGAGGAACGCGGCCACCCAGGCGGCTCGGCACCAGTCAGGGGCCGACTCGGGGGTGGGGGGCTGTGGATGGCGTTCGAGGATGCTGTGCATCCACTGTGTGCCCTCGCCCACCGTTGCCGATGTCAGGCAGTGCAGCCAGAAGCCGAGAGATGCGCGAAGGACGGTCTCCGCGGGTTCGTCGGCGGGAGGTGGTGCGGTCAGGATCTGCCGGAGGTTGGCGTGTTCCCTGCGCAGGCGGCGGAGCCAGACGGCCTCGTCCGAGGTGCCGTAGGCGTTGCCGGCCTGGGCGGCGAGTCCGAGGTACCAGGCACGGTGGCGGCGCAGAGCGAGAGGCATTCGGCCGCTGCCCGCGAGACGCTCCTGGCCGTAGGCCCGAACGGTTTCGAGCATGTGCAGGCGCGTCTGGCCGTCCGCGGCGGAGACGGTGAGCAGGGACTGGTCGACGAGCCCGGCCAAGGCGTCGAAAGCATCGAAGACGTCGTCGGGTGCGGTCGCGGTGGGGTCGTCTGCTGCGGGGCCGCACAGTCGCTCGGCATCGGTCAGCAGGACTCCGCCGGCGCAGAGTGACAACTGCTGCCAGGCTCTGCGTTCGGCCTCGGTGCACAGCTCGTAGCTCCAGTCGAAGAGTGTGCGCAGCGTCTGGTGCCGGGGGTGTGCGGTGCGGTCGCCGCCGCGGGGGCCGAGGACCCGGAAGCGGTCGTCGAGTCGCTCCAGGAGTTCGTCAAGGGTCAGCGCTCGAAGGCGTCGTGCGGCGAGCTCCAGGGCGAAGGGAAGGCCGTCCAGCCTGTGGCATACGCGTGCGACGGCGACCTGGTTGGCGGAGGCCAGCTGGAAGCCGGGGGAGGCTGCCTTGGCGCGGTCGACGAAGAGGGCCACGGCAGAGGAGGAATGGATGTATCCGTCGATGGACTCCTCCGTGCTCGTGGTCGTACCGGCAGTCTCGCGCTGAGACCCGTCATCGAGGCCGGCGTCGTTCGGGGCGGGCAGGCTCAATGGGCTCACCCGCAGTACGTGTTCGGCGCTGATGTCGAAGGGCTGCCTGCTGGTGGCGAGGATGCGCAGGCCCGGAGCGAGTGTGAGCAGATTGTTGGTGAGTCGGGCGCATGCGTGCAACAGATGCTCGCAGTTGTCGAGCAGGAGAAGGACACTACGGCCGCGGAGGACTTCTGCGAGGGTGTGCAAAGGGTCCTGCCCGGCGCCTACCTGTGCTCCTACGGCGGAGGTGATGGACTGGGCGATTCCCTCGCCGCTCCGGAGGTCCGCCAACTCCGTGCAGTACGTGCCGTCCGGGAAGCGCGAGGCCACGGCCTGGACGAGCCGCCGGGCGAGGCGGGTCTTCCCCACGCCGCCGATCCCGACCAGCGTGACGAGTCGGCCTCGCCCGATTAGTTCGGCTCCGGCCGCCAGTTCGGACTCGCGGCCCACGAAGCTGGTCGTCTCCACGCTGATGAAGTTCTGCGCGGTGACGTGCTCGATGCTCCCTTGGGGGACCGGACCGTGGAGCTTCGAATGCGCTCGCTCCCAGCGTTCTTCCCACTCGCGGGCATCTCCGCCGCACGCGCGCACGTAGGCGGCCACCACGTCCCGGGTCGGAAGCCGGTGTCCGGCGGCGGCCTGCGAGAGGGTGCTGGAGGAGAAGGACGCGCTGACGGCCATCTGCGTGTAGGTGAGTCCGGTCTTCTCCCGCAGCGCACGAAGCTCCAGCGCGAACTGCTCGACCGGTCCACCCTGAGGGTCGAGCGGTCGCTCCCGACGCCCGGGCTTCCTTTTCAACGTGCGTCACCCCCAGCAATGTTGAGGCTGTGTTGATTGATTGATTATGGCCGTCAGTCACAGTGTGGAGATCAAACCTCGCTGTCCCCGATACTCGGGCTGCGCCGCTCTGCTGAACGGGTCAGCGGTTGAGCGGGTTCTGCCTGCCCTGTGTGCGGTGCGAGCGGCAGGCCGCTGTCGGTCCGGCTCGGGGAGAGGCCGGCAAGGCGGGTGTCGGCGCAGGCGCTGTCGGCGTCGACACCCGCCGCAGGGGGCGGTTCACGAGTGGGGACGGAGAACCACGCGATCATGGAGACAAGCGCGACGGCGATCACGACTCCGTCGGATGCGGGGCCGCCGGATGCCGACAGCCGGGACGACGACCTGGTCGTCGTCGCGTTGGCGGGAGTGCAGCGGTTCATCAGCGAATCCCGGACCACCTCGGACCTGAGTGCCGGAAGCGCGATCATCGAACGACTGTCGGTCTGCGCCGCGCGTGAGTGCGACAGCCGAGGAGCGCGCCTCGTCTTCCCGGCCTCCCTGCGCCCGTCAGGCACGGGCACAACCGGTTTGACTGAGACCGGAGTCCAGGGCTCCGACGACATCCCGGGTGTTTCCGTCGTCCCGAACCGGATCGTCGCCCTGGCTCCGCACGGGACGGGCCCGGAGATCGCCGCTGCGGCCCGGGACGCCGTCCGGGAGGAGTGGTCCAGGCTGGTTCGCGCGGTGATGAGCCGCGACGTCGCCACACCGGGGATGCCGAACGTCCAGTGGGTCAGCGTTCCAGCCGTGGCCGGGGGTTACGCGGAGCAGTGGGCCCAGGCGCAGCGGCTGCTCGTGGCGCGCAAGCGGCTCCGGGCCTTCGAGGGGATGAAGGAGCCGGAGCGGGAACTGTGTTCTCTCAGCACACGATGGCCGGCCGAGAGGCACCGTCCGCCCGGCGTTCCGGCGCACGAGCAGGACCGTCTGGCAGCGGCGAACTGGACGAAGCGCTGCTATCGGCGGATCAAGGATGTGCGGAGCGCCGGAAGCGAGGAGCCGGGGGCGGTTCCGCGCGGCTTCCCGTCGACGAGCGCGATCGCATCGGCTCCCTACCGGCGGCAGGTTCTCGAAGTCCTCGCCGCCGGTGCGGACCGGATGGTCGCCAACGCGGTGTCCGCGCTGCACGAGGCGGCCCTCGTCCTCGACCCCGGCCGGGAGCAACCGCTGCCCGTGCTCGCCGCTGCCGCGCCGGGCACGCCGGACGCCCGATGGCTTGCCGCGTCCGCCGGCCGATGGGTGTACGAGGACACGTGGCAGGAAGACGTACTGATACACGGCGTGCCCACCGTGGCGGCCGCAGAGGTGCGTAAGGCGGTCGCACGAGGCAGGCGAGCCGCGCTCCAGCTGCGGGACGCGATACGGGAGCACAGAGTGGCGCCGCCGGTCACGCACCTCGCGGTGATCGCCCAGGACCTGGACAGTATGGGCCGGTTCCTGAGCGGCGAGGTCACCGGCACCCGGCGGACCAACACGGTGACCGAGTCCTGGCACCGGCAGGTCTCTGCCCGGCTCTCGCAACTGGCCCAGCAGACCACGGAACTCCTCGAGACGGAGCATTACTTCGCAGTTCCGGTATACGCCGGGGGAGACGACCTGCTGGCCTTCGCGCCCGCCCGGCACGCGCTCGCCGCGGCCCGCGCCTGCCGCGACGCGGTGCCTGACGAAGAACTCCCGAGCGCGAGCACCGCGGTTCTCTTCTTCCACCACCGCTCGCCCCTGCAGCGAGCCGTCGTCGAGGTCCAGCGACTGCTGGAGCAGGCGAAGGAGAACGTGACGAACAAGAACGGGCTCGCCGTCGGGTACATCCGGCGCTCAGGGGTGCGGGAGCAGTCCGTACAGAAGTGGAGCCGGCACACGGACGACCGGGGCCCCGCCGAGGACTTCGCGGAGTTCCTGGCCGCACCACAGACGACGGCCGAGGGTGCGGTCCATGGCCGACGCTTGTCGCTGGGCGTCGTGTACGACTGCCTGCGGGACGAGGAAGAGCTCATCAGCCTGCCGGACGGCTTGTTCACCGCGGAGATGCGCCGGCTGGTGACACGGCACGGCGGAACGCTTGCGCAGGCGGACGCCCTGGTGCGGCTGTCGAACGCGGAGACCGGCCGCCAAGGCGACCCGGGGGAGTTCACGAGGCGGCTGGCGGAACCGGTGAAGGTGGCCGCGTTCCTGCGGCAGGAGTGCGGCGGAGGCGGATCGTGACCCGATCGGTGTGGCTGGCTTTCATCCCCCGCGACACGGTGTTCATCCGGGACGGCCGGTCCTTCGACGCCGGCTCGGACAACAGCGCGCAGGCGGTCTGGCCCACGCCCAGCACCGTCGCCGGCGCGGTGGGTGCCGCCTTCGGCCGGGAGCCGTTGGAGGTGCGCGGCCCGGTGTTGGCCCGCCGCACCCGTTCCGGCTCCTGGGTTCCGCACTTCCGAACGCCGGCGGACCTCGTCACCGTCGAGGACACCACGGAGGTGGTCCGGCTGAGGCCTCAGGCCTTGCCGGAAGGCGTGGTGACGGATCTGCCGGAGATGGCCCACTGGCTCGGTGCGGGCGGCCGGGCGGGCATGGGCAAGCAATGGGACACCTGGCTGTCCGCGAGCGCGATGAGCGACTACCTCCAAGGACGCCTCGCCACCTCGGCCGTCGACTCCGGGAAGGTGGCCCACGAGGCGCACACCCCAGCGGAACGCGAACCGCACGTCGGACTGGCCCGCACCAGCGATCGCACGGCGCGCAGCGGCTACCTCTACCGGGCCGCCCACCTGCGGGTCCGGGACGGATGGGGATTCCTCGCCGAGTGCGTGGTCCCCGACGGCTGGAACACCGACCCCGCCGCCAGCGCGCCGTTCGGAGGACGCGGACGTCACGCCTGGGTCGAAACGGCGAAGAGGCCGGTGCGATGGCCGGGCGGGCCGGAGGCGTTTCCCGGCGGCAGGGTCGCCGTGTACGCCGCCACCCCGGCCCTGTGGCCGGACGGTTGGCGGCTGCCCGCCCTGCCGGACGGCGCGACGGTCGTGGCCGCGGCGGTCGGCGACCCCGAACCGACGGCGACCGCCACACCGCAGGAGCGACGGCGTCCGGCGAACCGGATGCTGCGGTGGGCCGTGCCCGCCGGGTCCGTGTACTGCGTGCAGTTCGAGGACGCCGCGGCGGCGGCAGCGTGGGCACGCGACATCCACGGCACAGCGTACGGGCACGGTCAGGACGACCGGCTGCGCACGGCAGGTTTCGGAGTGGTCTTGACAGGAGTGTGGACGTGAGCAGTACGCGGTACGAGTGGCTGCTGTACCTCTATGTGGAGTCCCCGCTGCACGCAGGGGCCGCGGACGCATCCGGTGTGATCGACCTCCCCATCCAGCGGGAGGCGGGTACGGGATCGCCGGTGGTGTGGGGTCAGAGCCTCAAGGGCGCGCTGCGCCAGGCCGCTCGCGAGGCGGGATGGGACGAGGAGTACCTCACTGCCGCATTCGGCTCCGAACCCGGCGGAACACGTGAGGGCGCGAGCGCCGGCGCGGCCGACGAGGCGGGAACCGTCGCGGGCGTGATCGCCGTCGGTGATGCCCAACTCGTCGCGCTGCCCGTGCCGACACTCCAGCACACCTTCGCCTGGACCACCTCGAACCTGGCCCTGGGGCGCCTCGCCCGCAAGTACCTGGCCATCGCCGACGAGCGTCCGCGGCCCTCCATGCCCCAGCGCAAGGACGCCGCGGCGCTCGCCGCGGCGCCCCGATGGTGCGGCGAGGGCCGCGACGAGGTGCTCGGTCCGTACATCGTCCCGCTCCGGGAACAGCCCGACCCGGACGTGAAGGCGTGGGCGGACCGCATCGCCGACGACGGCATCGGTGACGCTTCCGAATTCAAGCCGTTCGCCGACAAGCTGAGGGAGGACCTCCTGGTCGTCGACGACAGCGTGATGCCCAGCCTCTACCGCGAGTGCACCGAAGTCGTCGCACGGGTCCAGCTCAACAGCGGCAAGACCGTGGCCCACGGCCCCTTCTACAGCGAGTACCTGCCTGCCGAGACCCTGCTCGTGGCCTCACTCACCCTGCGGCACTCGGAGCTGGCCGAACTGCTCGAGGGCGAAGTGAAAGACCTGTTGCACGGCAAGCAGATCCAGATCGGCGGCGACGAGACGATCGGCAAGGGCCGCGTGTGGTGCCGCCTCGTCGGCATCGGCACGGACATGGAGGAGACGGCATGACGTCGTTGAGGAGGGTCGAGCAGGCGATGGCCCGGGACGCGGGCGCCATGCTTCCCGAGACGATCAACGGTCGCCTGCGGACCCGGTATCGGCAGCTGCCCGTCATGCTGCACTCCGCCGGTCTTGCCGCCACGTACGCGTTCATCCTGTCCAACAAGGGCGAGAAGGAACTCGGGAAGGCCTACGCCAAGGTCGCGGAAGGGATCCGTAAGCACATCGGCGACCGGCAGCTCATCGGCGGGAAGAACCGGTGGGCCACAGACCTGGAACTTCTCGACGCCCTCGGTCACGCCGATCGCACCGAGTACATGAGGGCGTCGGCGGAGATCATGGCGCTCGCCGGCTGGCTCAACCGACTGGCGGAGGCACATTTCCGCGCCACCGAAGCGGAGAACGGCAGCCCCGAAAAGGCCTCGGACCGGACCGGCGCGGCGCAGCAGGCGGCACCGTGAGCCGGAACCAGGAAGAGCGCAAGGGGCCCAGCAAGCCGGTCGGCCCGTTGAGCACCGTGATCTCCCTCGGCGACGGTGACGGTCCCCGCAACCGGAAGAGCGGTCGCGGCGCGGGGGCCGGCCGCAAGCAGGGCATCAACCCGCTGATCGTGCTCCGCCGCACCGCCTTCGTCACACAGTCGGCCCAGCAGGACCGCTGCGAGGTGGACAAGGACGGCGGTGTCAGGAGGCTCCTGCACTGGGCCCAGCAGTCCGACCTCGGACAGGACGGCAGCCTCATTGCCGCCGTGCAGGCCCGCCGTACCCGCAGCCTGGAAGAACTCCGCGACAGCGGCTTGACCGTGGCCCGGCTGCACGCCCGCGTCCAGTGGCGCCTCACCGCCGGGATGGGAGCCAAGGACAACGCCCACGAAATCGGCCTCGCCCTGCACGGAACGTACGGCTGGCCCGTCCTCCCCGCGAGCGGCATGAAGGGCATGGCCGCCGCATGGGCCGCCTGCCGGGCGGCCGATCCCGCCATGGCCGACACCGTGTTCGGCACGCCGCGCCCCACCGTCGTCCGCCCGGGGCGGCCCGCTGAACCGGAGGCGCACGACCCCACGGCGGACATCGGACGACGCGGACCGCAAACCTCCGAGGCCGCCGCAGGCACCGTCCGGTTCCTCGACGCACTGCCCCTCGACGTCGCCCCCGTGCGCCGGGACGTCCTCACCCCGCACGCCAAGCCGTACTACGAGAAGGCCGAGAAGAACCGCACGGACGAGGCGCTCGGGAAGAAGGTCACAAGCGCCCTCGTGCCACCCGCCGAACACCACAACCCGGTCCCGGTCACCTTCCTGACCGTGGAGGGCGCCGTCTTCGGCGTGGACCTCTTCGGGCGCGACGCCACCCACGTGGAGCACGCCGTCCGCTGGTTCGTCGGCGCGGCAGACGAGCTGGGAGCCGGCGCCAAGACGTCCGCCGGCTACGGCTACCTCGACGTCACCCCGGACCCGAACTGGCCGCAGCCCACCTACTCGACCACGAAGGCCGACACCTGACATGACCGTGCACGTCGTATCCGTCGGATCGAACCTGATCGACGCCATGGCCGCCCCGAGCGGAGTCACCGGCCTCGACGTCGATCAAGCGGACGCCATCCGGGATGAGAGGCCCGCCGCGGTGCTCTCGGACATCGTCGGCTCCGACAGCGCACAGGCGTCCCAGGAGCTCGCGGCATGTCTCACCGCGGGCACCGACCAGCACCGTCACCTGCTCGAACTCGTCGACGCCGTCGCCCCCGGCCGCTGGTCGAGCGGTATCAGCGCCGAACTGGACACGCTGAGCCGCGCCCCGGGGGGCATCGCCCTCCAGAGCGACACGGACGTGGCGGTGCTGCTCGCCACTCCCACCGTTCACGGCCTCACGGCCGCCCTGTGGAACGCCCTGGCGCTCACCGACGGGAAACCCGAGCGCATCGACTACCTGCCGGCGCCCGAACAGCAACCGCCTGCGGCCGTACGCGGACACGTACTCGTCGTACGGGTGCCGGGGCTGGAACCACGCGAACAGAACGACTTCCACAAGGCCATGAAGGCCCTGGGCACCCTCGGCCGTGCCCTGGTCACCAAGGTCGCCGAGTCCGACGACGAGGACTTCCACTTCCACCTCTCCGGCGGCTACAAGGCCGCCATCCCCTACCTCATCGGACTTGCCGAAGGCATTCGTTCATTGCCGAGGGGCAGGAACGCCGTCGTCCAGGCCTTCATGCTGCACCGCGACACGCAGGGCGAAGCGATCCGGCTGCCGCTGCGGCGCATGAACCTCAAGATGCTCCGCGCGACTCTGGAACCGTTCCGGGCCACAGGCCGCAAGCGAACGGCACCCGACGACGAGGCCCTCGACGGCTACGCCTACGACCTCGCGGCGGACGGCACGCAGTACGAGCTCACGCCGTTCGGCGCCGGTCTGCTCGCGCTCATCGGTCACTCCGAGGAGCCGGTGGGGACATGAGCACCGTGCGACTCCCCACCGGACTCCAGCCCTTCCGTGAGCGGCTGACCGCTGGGGTCCTTCCGACCGCGCGCGCCACCCGACCCGCCAACTGGGCCGAGCGGGACACCGAAGCGATCACCGCCGATGCCGTACTGAGCCTGCTCGCACCGATGCTCGGTCCGCCACGCTCGCTGGAATGCCGTGTCAACGCCGACCCGGCCACGGTCGAAGCGGCGCTGCACGGCATTCGCCTTCGCCGGAACCAGCTGCTCACCCTCCTGTTCAGCCCCGACCACGTCCTCGAGACCCTGACCGCCGCCATGGTCGGCGAGGGGGACCCGGCCCGTCCGGCTCGTCTGTGGTCCTGGATGTGCTGGTTCACCGAGGTCGCCCACCACCAGGTCGGTCGCGACTCCGGAGGCGAGGCGTATCTGCTGCGCCCCTTGGTGGACCGCCTCCGCTTCCTCGTGATGAGCGAGCCCCTCCGTCACCGCCTCGACCCGACCTGGACACCGGCGCCGAACGCGGAAGCGCCCGACTACTGCGGCAACGCCCTGGGCCAGCAGAGTTGGCCGCTGCTCGTCCGCCAGGCCGAAGAAGCGCGCAGGGACTGGCTGGCGCGACTCAACGCCTACCAGAGCAGCCCTTTGCTCGCCGGCGTGACCACCGAGGAGCTCGACGCCGAGCTCCTCCTCATCCTCGGCGACACCGGGACGACCCGCGACCGCTTCTCCAGCACGCACCGCACCCTCGACGAAGCCGCGTCCCCCACCGTCCGCGACGACGCCGTCCTCGCCGCGGTCCTGCGCACCCACTTCCTGCCACGGTTCCGGCTGCTGTACGTGGCCCGCCTGGCCTCCCCCGCAGGGCACGACTGCTGGCGCACCGCCATCCTCACGATCGTGGCCGCGTCGGTGGCTGCCGCTGTGACCGGAGGATTCACCGCCGGACGCTGGTTCCACGCCTCGGCGATGCTTGCCACGGTCGCCTACGCCATGCTCATTGCGGGAGTGGTCAAGAACGGGCCCGTCTGGGCCACCCAGTGGCTGCTCCGCTTTCCGGCAGCCGCGGCGTTCGGACTGTTCGGACTCCTGACCCTGCCCATGAACTGGTGGTCCGACCCCCACCCGAAGTGGGCGGTCGCACCGGCGGCACTCGTGCTCGCAGCGGCGAGCTACCTCGTCATCGAAGTACGCAACCACGGAGTGCGGGGGCTGCAGGCCCTGAAGCGGGCCGGCGGCGTGCTGGCGGTAGGAGCCGTCCACGCCTTCCTCCTTTCCCTGATCGTCCTGGTCGCGGTGGCGGCCACCTACACCGAGTCCGTCCCCGGGGACGGACGCAGCCCGTTCACGGAGCTGTGGAACACCACCGGCCTCGCCTGGCAGACACTCACCCTGGCCACCGCCTGGGCACTCGCCATCGGCGTGTTCTCCCAGATCCTCTGGGACGACCGCCCCATCACCGCGCCGCTGGCCCACCTCACCTGGCACGACGGAGGATGACGTGTCCTGGATCAAACTGGCTCTCCAGACGACCACGCCCATGTTCAGCGGCGGCACCGATGAAGGCACCGGCATCCGTGTCCCGTCCCTGCGGGGGTGCATGCGCTACTGGTTCCGGGCACTGGCGGCCCCGACGGTAGGGCACGACCTCCGGCTCCTCGCCGACCTCGAAAGGGAAGTCTTCGGAGCAACCGACCAGCAGTCCCGGATCCTGCTGCGCATCTCCGATCCGCCCCAGCCGGCACCGCGCGAGTCCGCGAGATACCTCGCCGGGAACAACGGGGAGCACATCCGATACATCCTCGGCCAAGGCATCTACAAGTTCCCCGGCAAGGATGCCCCCGCACACGCAGGGCTCCAGCGTGACTTCATCGCCGCCGACACCAGCCTCCACGTCGACATCCGCTTCGCACCGCAGACCTCCGACGCCGTCGCCTCGCTGGCCCTCGCCTCCCTGTGGCTGCTGTGCACCTACGGCGGCCTCGGCTCCCGAGTACGCAAGGGCTTCGGCGGACTCCGCATCACCGGAGTGAAATCCGGAACCCTCCCCGGCGCCTGGACGGCCGAGGACCTCGTCACCCCAGACCTCCCCTACTACGAAAACCTCGACCACCTTGCCGCCGAACACGGACCCCTGGCCGAGCACCGCACGTGGCTCGCCGCCCTTGACGCGGCTCCGGCCGACCTCGCCGAACGTACTGCCGCCTGGCCCGCCGGCCGACCGAGCTACCCCGCCCTCGGCCCGCACACACTCACAGCACTCCGCCCCGGAACCGCCACCTGGCCCGCCCTTCTCGCCACCGCGGGGAAGGAATGGCGCAACTTCCGCGCCAGCGAGGATCCGGACCCTCCCGGACCGGGACGGCTCGTCCCCCACACCCCCGAGTACAGGGACGTCATCCGCGGAAGCGGCAAGCACTTCCCGCTCGGCGCCCTCGGCCTGCCGATCCAGTTCTACGACCCGAAGTCCAAGTTCAAGGCTCTCGCCAACGTGGAGGACGACGGGCTGAGCCTGCGCCGGGCCTCACCCGTGTGGTTCCGCGTCGTCGGCTCCGCGCCGAGCCGCCGACGCCTGTTCACCTTCGCCCTCCTCGGAGAGTTCCTGCCCACCGGTGAGGACACGGCTCCCTTTGTGAGCGTCAACGGCAGAATCCTCGACGTCTCTGACAAGGACATCGAGGACCGTGCGACCACCTGGGTCGAGAAAATGCGCACCGGCGGCACCTTCGTCCGCCCCACGGGAGGACGGTGACATGCCCGCAACGCTCTCCTTCGACCTGCGCACCATCCGCGCCTGGACTCCCAGCACCCGCCAACTCCACGGCCTGGCCTGCAACCTCCTCGAAGGAGAGGGAGCCGACCACACCGCGCAGACCAAGACCTTCACCGTCCAGCCCCCCACCCCGGCCCACGAGCCCTCGACCAGACTCCACCTCCGCGCCTCCTGGTACGGCACCACGCCCGTCCCCGAACACGCCCTGACCACCCGCCTCGTCCGCCTCGGCAACACCCGCTGCCAGGTGACGCACACCGATCTCCACTCTGTGTCCTTCGCCGAGCTCGCCACCGCACCACCGGCGGCCGAAGCGACCCTCACCTTCCACACGCCCACCTACTTCACCCGCAGCGGCGAACCCGACCTCACAGCCGACCCGAAGCTCATCCTCGGCGGCTACCGTCGCCGATGGAACACCGGCGTGGGCACCGCGTCACCCCTCGCCATCCGCGAGGACGCCTGGGCCGAGCTCCAACCCTGCCTGCGCGTCAAGCATGTCCACCTCACCACCACCCACCGCGACTCCGGATACGAGTACGACCGCGCCGGCTTCACCGGCAACGTCACCCTCGCCCTCACCCGCACCGCTACGTCACCCACCCGCCAACTCTTCGCCGCCCTGATCCACTTCGCCCCCTACGCCGGTACCGGCGCCGCAACCACCCACGGCTTTGGAGCCACCACCAGCCGCGTCCCCGGCGACTCGGCGAAGCGAAGCCGCGGGCAAGCTGCCCGGCCGGCCTCTGGACACCAGGGCGCGCGCCAGCGGCGCAGAGACATGGTGGGAGGTGGGTCCCGGTAGGTGGACACCGGACAAACCTGCCGTTACAACCCACGCGTCGACCAGGCCTCCATGGGGCGTTCTCGCGCGGCGCATACCCGCAGGTCGCGGCGTCGCGATAGGGAGAATGTGCCGTCGGTCACACCGCCGTCATGGTTGTGGTGTCGCTGCCGCGCAACGGACATCCTTCACACAGGTCAACGACCACGTTTCGCGGGAAGCATTCCCTGTGACGTGCAGCCCGTAGGGCATAGAAACTTGAAACGGCCGGTGACATTGCCGTCCTCGTTGGTCACGGATTCCCTGTGACGTGCAGCCCGTAGGGCATAGAAACCAGCGGGGAGGGTTGGGCCTTTAACAAAAAAACGATATTCCCTGTGACGTGCAGCCCGTAGGGCATAGAAACCTGGTTCCCCTGCTTGCTCCCGTTGTCGGCAGGAGCCTTATTCCCTGTGACGTGCAGCCCGTAGGGCATAGAAACCCCAAACAATCCTCCCCTGCGGAGAGGGTGAAGCCTTATTCCCTGTGACGTGCAGCCCGTAGGGCATAGAAACCGAACTCCTCCTATACCCACGCGGATTTCGCTTTCTGGATTCCCTGTGACGTGCAGCCCGTAGGGCATAGAAACCTGTTCTGTTCTTTCTGCCACTCGAGTCGTCCATTATTCCCTGTGACGTGCAGCCCGTAGGGCATAGAAACTGCAGCACCTGTTGGTTCCTTGCATGCTCAGCAGCGATGCTGTTATATTCCCTGTGACGTGCAGCCCGTAGGGCATAGAAACTTCGCCGGAGCCGCAGGAGCCTTCGCCCGTGGATTCCCTGTGACGTGCAGCCCGCAGGGCATGGGAACGGAATTCAACGGCCCTCCGTTGTGGGAATAAGACGACTCTCATTCCCTGTGACGTGCAGCCTGTAGGAAATGGAAACTTGTATCGCTGGGCGGTGACCGTGATGCGGTCGATTGTGGAGCGCATCAGACAGACGCCCAGGTACTGGATATTCGGCCGAGTCAGGCCAGGCTCCGGTGGGAGGAGGTCCGATGGGAGAGTTACTTCACCGTGCCGCTGCGGAGGCGTCATTGTTGGACGCCTGGCGGGAGGTGCAGAAGAATGACCTTGAGGACGGCAAGGTCAATCCGCAGGTGGCCGTGTACGCGGACGGGATTCTGGGGCGGCTGGCGGGGCTGAGTCGTGCGTTGCGTGAGGGGACTTGGCGGCCGTCCCCGGTGTACGCGATGGAGATCGGAAAGCGGAGCGGCGGGAAGCGGTTGCTGGCGGTGCCCGCCGTGGAGGACCGCATCGTCGAACGCGCTCTGATGGAGGTCGTGGACGATCTTATCGACGCGGTGCTGCTCCCCTGGAGTTACGCATATCGCAAGGGACTGTCCGTGGCCGACGCCCTGCACGACCTGGCGGAGGCGCGGGATCTGGGCGCTCGGCGGGTGGTGCGGGCGGACATCAAGGACTGCTTCGAGCGGATACCTCGCTGGCCGGCACTGACCCGATTGCGGGAAGTCGTTCCCGACCCGGAGCTCTGCCAGCTCGTGGCACAGCTGGTGAACCGCAAGGGCGTTGGGCCAGCTGCGACCCGGATCCGGACCGGTCGCGGCCTGCACCAGGGAAGCTCCCTCTCCCCAGTGCTGACGAACCTGTACCTCGACGCCTTCGATCGGGAACTGCTGCGCGCCGGACACCGGGTTCTCCGCTACAGCGACGATTTCGCCGTCCCGGTCACCTCCCAGGCGGAGGGCGAGGAGGCCCTGGAGCTCGCCCAGCAGGCCCTACGCCGCCTCGACCTGGAGCTCAACGAAGGCAAGTCCCGTATCGAGAGCTTCGACGAAGGCGTCGACTTCCTCGGCAGGACGACCACTGCCCGCTCCGGAAGCCGCAGGGCCGCACTGGCCTCATCTCTCGAATGCACCGTCTACGTCACCGAGCCGGGCTCCTCCCTCCGCGCGAAGGGGTCCCGCGTGAGGGTGTTGCGCAAGGACAAGCAACTGCTGTCGGTGCCCTTCGACCGTGTCCGCCAAGTCGTCTGCGCGACGCCTGCGACGCTGACCAGCCCCTTCCTGCGCCGAGCACTGCGGCACGGAGTCGAAGTGGTACTGACGGAGGAGGACGGCGAGTTTCTGGGCCGTCTCACCGGCCCGTACGGAACTGATGTCGAACTCCGGCATGGCCAGCACCGGCTGGCCGACCGGCGGAAGGCCAAGCTGGACCTGGCCACCGCTTTCGTCTCCGGCAAGATCGCGAACATGCGGACCTGTCTCCTACGGGCCGCCCGCGACGGCCGCCTCGATGCCACCGAGCCGGTGGCAGCCCGGCTCCTGACCGCACGCAAGTCCGCGCTGATGGCGGCGAGCGAGGCCGCACTCATGGGTATCGAGGGCGCGGCAACCCGTGACTACTTCGCCGCGCTGGGGCGTGTTTTGGGCCCGGGCTGGTCCTTCACCCACCGACGCCGCAGGCCACCGCCCGACCCGGTCAACGCCATGCTCTCCTTCGGCTACACGCTGCTGACGCGCGAGGCCGTCACCGCGGTCGAGGTTGCGGGCCTGGATCCCGGCGTCGGTTTCCTGCACGAGATGCGCCGTGGCCGACCGTCGCTGGCGCTCGACCTCATCGAGGAGTTCCGCCCACTGATCGTCGACCACCTCGTCGTCGGCCTGTGCGCGAGAGGACAGGTCAGTCCGGCGGGCTTCGTGGTGGACCAGGACGGGGAGAAGGGCTGCCGCATGGACCGGGACACACTGCGGGCGTTTCTGACGGCGTACGAGAGGCGGATACTGACGGTGGCGCACCACCCCACCGCCGGCCGCCGCCTCTCGTACCGCGCAGCTCTCACCGCACAAGCCCGCCATCTGGCAGACGTCATCGCGAACCGGGCACCCGCGTACACGCCGATCCCATGGAGGTGACAGCGACGGATGACCTACATCTTGCTGGTCACCTACGACATCGGTGACGACGATCGTCGCGCCGAGATCTCCGACCTCCTGGCAGCCCGGGGAGCGCGCGTGCAGCAGAGCGTCTTCGAGCTGACTCTGCCCACGAAGCGCGCGGTGCAGCAACTGCGAGGCGCGTTGCGGAAGCTGGTCGACCGCGACGAGGACCAGGTCCGCCTGTACCCACTGGCCGCGGCATCGCTCAACGAGCTGGTGATACTGGGCAACCGCCGACTGGAGGAGCAAGCTGACTTCTGGATCGTGTAGGCGCGAGGAGACCGACCACGTGAGCAGGCGGGAGGCCCAAGACGGTCCGGCGCCGGGGCGAACCGCCCAGGTGCTGCGCATCCAGCGCAGACGCCGTCTCCGCGGAGCGAAGAAGTGGTCCAGAGAGACCGTCTACGCTCTCACCGACCTGCCCGCCGAGGAGGCGAGTGCCGCGGAGATCACTTCATGGGCTCGCGGGCACTGGACGGTGAAGAACCCCGTCCACTGGTGTCGGGATGTGACCTTCAACGGAGACAAGTCCCAGGTCAGAACCCACAACACGCCCGCAGTCCTCGCTGCCGTCCGCGACCTGATCCGCGGCGCGCTCACGCTTGCCGGGTACGTCAACACCGCCGCCGGCCGCCGGGCCCACACCGAACACACCCTCGTCGTCAGCCTCTACGGCATCACATGATCAAAAGGGCGGTGCGCGGGGATCAGGGTGCGGAGGGGGCGGGTCCCGAGCTGGCGCGGACGGTGAGTTCGGGGGCGAGGAGGACCACCTCGTGGCTGCCGCGCCCGTCGAGCTTGGCCACCAGGTGCTCGACCGCGCGGCGGCCCAACTCCTGGGCGGGGACCGCGACCGAGGTCAGCCGCACCGAGGCCTGGACGGCCACCTGCTCCGGGCAGATCGCGACCACCGACACGTCCTCGGGCACGGCCCGGCCCTGCCGGCGCAGCACGGCGAGCAGCGGTTCCACCGCGGACTCGTTCTGCACGACGAAGCCGGTGGTGCCCGGACGCTCGTCGAAGATGCGGGCGAGGGTCGCGGCCATCGCGTCGTACCCGCCCGCGCAGGGACGGTGCAGCATCTTCAGGCCCAGCTCCCGGGCGCGGGAGCGCAGCCCGTCCAGGGTGCGCTCGGCGAAACCGGTGTGCCGCTCGTAGACGCCGGGCGCCTCGCCGATGACCGCGATGTCGCGGTGGCCCAGCACCGCCAGGTGTTCCAGGCACAGCGCACCCGTCGCACCCCAGTCCAGGTCGACGCAGGTCAGACCGGTGGGGTCGGCGGGCAGGCCGATCAGGACCGAGGGCCGGCCGGTATCGCGCAGCAGCGGCAGGCGCTCGTCCTGGAGTTCGACGTCCATCACGATCATCCCGTCGGCCAGCCCGCTGCCGGTCACCCGGCGCACCGCGTCGGGGCCCTCCTCGCCGGTGAGCAGGAGGACGTCGTAGCCGTGGGTGCGGGCGGTGGTCGCGACCGCGACGGCGATCTCCATCATCACCGGCACGTACATGTCCGTGCGCAGGGGGATCATCAGGGCGATGATGTTGGACCTGCTGCTGGCCAGGGCGCGGGCGCCGGCGTTCGGGTGGTAGCCGAGCTCCCGGATGCTCCGCTCGACCCGCTGCCGGGTGCTCGCGGAGATGGACCGCTTGCCACTGAGGACATAGCTCACCGTGCTCGCCGAGACTCCGGCGTGCTGGGCGACCTCGGCGAGGGTGACCATCCGGCTCTCCAAGCATGTGAAGCGCTTCGACGCGCGCGTGTTGCCGACAGATACAGTATGAGGACGTTCGACAGTAGCCCCAGTGAGGGTGAGAGTCCATAGGTTGTCGAAGCGCTTCGACACCGTCCTGTGCCCGGGTCGGCGACAGGGCGGTGACCCGGGGACGGCCCTCCTGGTCCGTCGCCGGTCCGGCTGCTCGGACCGGGACGTTCCCCATGTCATCATGGCGATGGGCCGGGGCGCCGGGGGCGGTGCCGCAGTGCGGACGCGAGGGGGGCTCGTGGGGACGACGGTACTGGGGGAGCTGCGCGGGGCGCAGAAGTCGGCGAAAGGCGTGTCGCTCTACTCGCGGTACGTGAACCGGCCGGCCGGCCGCTACCTCGCGGCGGGGGCGTACCGGGCGGGGCTCACGCCGAACCAGGTCACGCTGGTCAGTGCCGTGTTCACCCTGGGGGGCATCGCCGCCGTGGCCCTCGTACGCCCCTCCTGGCCGCTGGCCCTGGCGGTGTACGCCGCCCTGGTCGTCGGCTTCGCCTTCGACTCCGCCGACGGGCAGCTCGCCCGGCTCACCGGGAAGGGCGGACCGGCCGGGGAGTGGCTGGACCACGTGGTCGACTGCGTGAAGATGGTCGCCCTGCACACGGCGGTGCTGATCTCCTTCTACCGCTACTTCGACCTCCCCGGCGACGGCTGGCTGTTGCTTCCGCTCGGCTTCCAGCTGGCGGCCGTCGTCACCTTCTGCGGCGGTCTGCTCACCGAGCAGCTCAAGCGCGCCGCCTCCCGGGCGGTCCCGGAGAGATCCGGGAACCCGGACGGCGGCGCGCCCGCCGCGGCCCCGCCCTCCCTGCTGCGGGCGGTCGCCCTGCTGCCGGTGGACTACGGGGTGTTCTGCCTGGTGTTCCTCACGCTGGGCGCGCCCGGGCTGTTCCGCGCGGTGTACGCCGTCCTCGCCGCGGTGCACGCCCTCTTCCTCGTGGCGTTCCTCGCCAAGTGGTTCAGGGAGCTGTCCGCGCTTCCCCGGAGGCCGGCGTGACCAGCGCGTCCAGCGCCCTGGTCAGCAGGGTGCTGGAGGTGTGGACGGTGTACGGGAAGTACACGACCTCCACGCCGACGGCCGCGAAGTCACGTTCGAGCTTCTCCCCCTTCTCGGTGCCCCGCCAGTCGTCGCCCTTGAAGATCACGTCGAAACGGACCTGCTTCCACGTCTCCAGCTTGTCGGGCACGGTCTCCACGAACGCCGCGTCCACGTGCCGGACGCTGCGCACGATCTCCAGCCGCTCCGGCAGCGGGACCACGGGCCTGCGCCCCTTGGCGAGCTCGGCCATCTCGTCCGACACCACGCCGGCGACGAGATAGTCGCACCGGCTGCGGGCATGGCGCAGGATGTTGAGGTGGCCGATGTGGAACAGGTCGTAGACACCGGGTGCATAACCGACACGATGGACCATGCGTTCTCCCCCCACGGTGAACGTCACGAGTGCGCGTCACGGGCGACCGCCGCGGCGGTGCCGTGCCTATGTGGCGAACGCCCACCCGTCAAAACCACCCGTCAAAGACGATTGACGGTCCATCGACCTTACTGTGAAGCCACCCTGGAGATCCGGTGAACGGTTAAGGTGGGCCAGGATCGCTTTTGGGGGGAAGGGGACCAGTGTTGACCGGGTTCGATTCCGGCCGGGCCGGCGAAGAGCACACCCAGGGGGCCGAGCTGGCCGGCCGCTGCCTGCTGCTGGTCTCCACCAACTACGCGCCCGAGCACACCGGCATCGGCCCCTACGCCACCCAGCTGGCCGAACACTGGGCGGCGCGCGGCGCGGACACGCACGTCCTGGCGGGCATGCCGCACTACCCCGCCTGGCGGCTCGACCCGCAGTACGCGGGCCTCTGGCGGACCACGGAGTCGCGCGGCGGCGTGACGGTGCACCGGCGCCGGCACACCGTGCCCGCCCGGCAGACCGCCCTGCGCCGCGCCCTGTTCGAGGCCTCGCTCCTCGCCCACCAGCTCGCCGCCCCGCCCCGCATGCCGCGCCCGCACGCCGTCGTCGCCCAGATGCCCTCCCTGGCGGGCGCGGTGGCGGCGGCCCGCATCGCCCGGCGCCACCGGGTGCCGTTCGTGCCCGTCGTGCAGGACCTGATGGGTGCGGCGGCCGCGCAGAGCGGGATCAGCGGCGGCGACAGGGCGGCCGCCGTGGCCGCCCGCGCGGAGCGGTACGCGCTCGGCCGGGCCACCCTCGTCGGCGTCATCCACGACAGCTTCCGGCCCCGTGTCCAGGCCATGGGCGTCGATCCCTCCCGCATCCGGCTGGTGCCCAACTGGTCCCATGTCGCCCGCCCTTCGCGCCCGCGCGCCGAGACGCGGACCCGCCTCGGCTGGCCGGAGGACCGCCAGGTCGTGCTCCACTCGGGGAACATGGGCCTGAAACAGGGCCTGGAGGTGCTCGTGGAGGCGGCCCGGCTCGATCCGGGTGTCGACGTCGTCCTCATGGGCGACGGCAACCAGCGCGCCGCCCTGCGGGAACGCGCCGGAGACCTGCCCAACCTGCGCTTCCTCCCGGCCGCCGACGAGGCGGACTTCCCCGACGTCCTCGCCGCCGCGGACGTCCTCGCGGTCACCCAGCGGGCCTCCGTGCTCGACATGAGCGTGCCGTCGAAGCTCACCTCCTACTTCGCCGCCGGTCGGCCCGTGATCGCCTCGGTGGCGGCCGAGGGCGGCACGGCCGACGAGGTGCGCCGCTCGGGCGCCGGGGTGCTGGTCCCGCCGGAGGACCCGGCAGCGCTGCTGAAGGCCCTGAAGGACCTGGCGGCCGACCCGGAGGCGGCGGACCGGCTGGGGGCCCGCGGCCCCGTGTACGTGGACGAGCGGCTCAGCCGCGCGGCCGGACTCGGCCGCCTGGACGGCCTGCTCGCCGAGGCACTGGAACAGGGCACCACCGCCCACGAAGGAGCGGCACACGCATGAACGAAGAGGCACGGGGGCAGCAGGACGAACCGGAACTCCTGCGCGACCAGGTGCAGCAGGTCCTGCGGCACCGCGTCCTGGTGGGCTCGGGCCTGCTCGCCGGGCTGCTCGCCGGCTCCTGGTTCGCCTTCGGCTCGGCGCCGACGTACGAGTCCTCCAGCGAGGTCCTCGTCCGCGCGGCCACCATCAACCCGTACGTGTCGAACGGGGTCGCCGCCGACAAGCAGATCAACATCGGCAGCGAACGCCAGAGCGCGGCGGGCAACGCGGTGGCCGCCCGTGCCGCGCGGAAGCTCGGCCGCGGTGCCGCCGAGATCGGTGACCTGCAGAGCCATCTGCAGGTCACCAACCCGCCCAACACGCTGGTGCTGAAGTTCTCCTACGTCGCCGGCACCCCTGGCGCCGCCGCCGAGGGCGCGAACGCGTTCGCGCAGGCCTACCTCGACTACCGCCAGAAGCAGACCGAGAGCACCGTCGCCAAGATGGTCCAGGGCTACAAGGCGCAGCTCGACCCGCTCGCCAAGCAGCGCGACGACCTGATCAAGCAGATCAACCGGCTCCAGGGCGACACCGAGAAGAGCACCGTGCTGGCCGCGCAGGCCAACCTGCTCGGCCAGATCACCCAGCTCACCAACAACATCAGCGAGTTGAAGTCCCTGGACACCACGGCGGGTTACGTCACGGTGACCGCGGAGCCGTCGAAGAAGCCCGAGGGTCTGGGCACCCCGCTGCTGATCGCGCTCGGCGGGGTGCTCGGCCTGGCGGTCGGCCTGCTCGGCGCCTGGCTGCGGATGATCTTCGACCCGTCGGCCCGCTCGGCCGGGACCGTGGCCCGCGCCCTGCGCGCCCCCGTCCTCGGCGTCCTGCCCAAGGCTCCCGAGGGGCCGCTGCTCGCCGTCGAGGACGCCCTCGCCGAGCAGTACCGCTCGGTGGCGTTCCGGCTCGCCTACGACCGCCACTTCGCCGACCGCCGCAGACTGCTCGTCGTCGAGCCGAACGGCGAGGGCGCCACGGCCGCGGCCGTCGCCGTCAACCTCGCCGCCTGCTTCGCCGAGACCGGCATGTCCGCGCTGCTCGTCGAGGCCGACCTGCGCCGCCCGGACCTCGCCGACCGGCTGCCCGAGGTGTCCCGCGCACGTGCCACGTGGGCGACCGGTCGCTCGGGGGAGGGCACCCCGTGGCCCGCCGGCCGGATCATCACGGTCGACGCGGGCGAGTCCGGCACCTTCGACCTCGTCCCGGGCGCCCGCGTGCCGCACGTGGCGCGCGCTCTGACCTCCCCGGCCACCACCCGCCTGCTGGACCAGGCGGACGCACCGGGCACCACCGTCGTCGTCCTCGCCCCGCCCGTGCTGTCCTACGCCGACGCCCTCGCGCTCGTCGACCGCGTGGACGGAGTGGTCGTGGTCTGCGACCCGCGCACCACGGCCCGCACCGCGTTGGAGCGCATCCGCGAACTCATCGACGGGGCGGGCGGCCAGGTCCTGGGCGCCGTCCTGCACCCCGGCGCACACCGCCGGCGGGGGAAGAAGGGACGCCGGGCACCGAAGGCCGCCACCGTCCCGGCGCCCTCCACCCCGCTGCACGACGAGACCGTCCCCCTCAAAACCCTGTCCTCGGGCAGCCGGTGAGAGCCCGCACCGCCGTCGTCTGCTCCGTCCTGGACCAGGCGGTCAGCGCGCTCACCAACATCGCCGTCCTGGTCCTGGTCGCCCGGCACAGCGAGGCCGCCACCTTCGCCGTGTTCGCCACCGCCTACGTCGTCTTCAGCGTGCTGCTGGGCGCGTTCGGGGCCTACGTCGGCCAGGAACTGGTGCTGCGCCGCGGCGAGCCGGAGACCCTCGGTCGCGCCTGCCGCGGCGCCGCCGCGTTCACCGCGACCGCCTCCACCGTGCTGGGCGCCCTGCTCGCGGGGGGCGCCGCCGCGGCCTCCTCGGAGGCGGCCGTGTACGGGGCGCTCGGCCTGGTCCTGCCGGTCACCCTCACGCAGGACACCCTGCGGTACTGCTTCTCCGTGCTGCGCACCCCCCACCTGGCGCTGCTCACCGACCTGGTGCGGCTCGGCGCGGCACTGCCCCTGCTGGCCGTGCAGCCGAACGGCGCCTCCGCCGCCCGGACGACGCTGGTGTGGGGGCTGTCCGCGCTGCCCGCGCTGCTGCTCGCCCTGGTCCTGCTGCGCCCCCACGTCCGCGGCGCGCGCACCGACCTGCGACGCTATGTCGCCCGCGGTCACCTGGGCCGCCGCTTCCTGGTGGAGTTCGGCGTCGGCAACGCCACCAGCCAGCTCGCCGTCCTCGCCCTCGGCCTGTTCGCGACCCCGCTCGCGGTGGGCGCGCTGCGCGGCGCGACCACCCTGTTCGGTCCGCTGAACGTGGCGTTCAACGCGGCCACCGGCTTCGGTCCGCCCCTGCTCACCCGGCATCCCGCACCCCGTCGCGCGGCGCTGGCCGCGGGCTGTGCGCTGGCCGTGGTCGCGGCCGGCTGGGCGGCCGTCCTGTACACGCTGCCCACCCGCTACGGCCGTCAGCTCCTCGGCGACACCTGGGAGTCGGCGGCCAGGGTGCTGCCCGCGACCGGCGCCCAGTACGCGGCCATGGCGTTCGGCGTGTGCGGGCTGCTCGCGCTGCGCGTGCTCGCGCCGCGCACCACGCTGCCGGTGCAGCTGGTGTTCTCGCCGGTCTCGGCCGGGCTGCTGCTCGCCGGGTACGCCTGGGCGGGCGTCACCGGCGCCGCCTGGGGACTGTGCGCCGGCTCGGTGCTCAAGGGCACGGCGGCCTGGTGGAAGGCCGTCCGCCGACCCGAGAGCAGGGCGGCCGTCAGCGCAGCTGCCGCCACCGCTCCGGGCGCAGTGTCGTGATCAGCGCCAGACACATCACCCCGATCGCGATCCGCCCGGAGGCCTGGAGCAGCGGCCCCCGCAGCAGGATGAAGGAGTAGCCGGCGACGAGCGGGACGGCCAGGGTGAGGATGCTCGCCGGGCCGGCCCGCACCACCTTGTGCGCGTAGCGCCGGTCCACCCGGGCCGCCACCCAGCCGATCAGCCCGAACCCGGCGACCATCCCCGCCGAGCCGAAGTCCAGCCACAGTTCGGTCCACAGCGGGGAGGAGCGGTTGGTGTTGGCCGTCGCCATCCACTCGCTCACCATCACCCCGGTGTCCTTGGGCTTGGACGTCCACACCGAGCGCGGCACGAAGAACAGCACCGAACCGGTCAGCTGGCGGCCGTAGGTGTGGCCGTTGCCCGCGTCGACGTAGGTGATGGTGTTGGCGAACATCGCCATCTGGTCGTAGTCCTTCTCCACCAGTGGGTCGAGGACCGAGGAGGTCTGCCGGGCGGCGGGCGTGTTCGCGCTGTCGTAGCGGAACTTGTCCGCGAAGGGGAAGATCAACACGGCCGCGGCGACGCCCAGCGTCAGCGCCGTGCGGTACATGGTGGGGCTCTGCGGGAACACCGTGAACAGCAGGGCGAGCAGCACGGTCAGGAACCAGTAACGCGGGTTGGAGATCGGGTTGTTGACGACCACGTTCACGCCCGCCAGCGCGATCAGCGTCAGCCACGGCAGCGGGCGCCTGCGCGCCGCGCGCGAGGTGATCAGCCAGCGGGTCACCACCATCAGCGCCAGCAGCGCCGGGACCGTGCCGAAGCCGCGCAGCATCGCCGTACCGGCCTGCGAGCCGCCGTCGCCCAGCCCGCTGTCGTCGATCGACCGGGTGATCTCCATCCGGCTGGCGAAGAACACGCCGAGCCCGCCGAGCTTGAGCACGAACAGCGCGCTGCCCGCGAAGGCCAGCGCCACCAGCAGCGCCAGGCGCCGCCGGGCGACCATCGCGGGCCGGAACACGGTACGCGCCGTCGGCCGCACCCCCGGCCGTACCAGCAGCGCGCCGGCGTCGAAGGCCGCGCACGCCGCCAGCACCAGCCCGACCGCCAGCGCCAGGTCGCTGCGGGAGCCCGCCACCGGCACCGGGTAGGAGCCCATGACGGCCTGTGCGAGCGGGGCGATGCCCATCGCCATGTAGACGAAGAGCCAGAACGTGCCCTGGAGCAGCTTGCGGTGCCGGCCCAGGATCATCGTGGACAGCCGGGCGCCCGCGTACACCGTGAGGACCAGTTGCAGCCAGTACGCCTGGTCGCGCAGCCCCGCGCCCGGGTGCAGCGTGACGAACGCGGGCAGCAGCACGGTCAGGCCCAGCACCAGCGGCAGCGCCAGCACCCGTCGCAGGGCGCCGGGCTGCACCCGCGCGGCGGCGGGCGCCTCGACCGCGTGCGGCGCACGAGCCGCACGCGTCGTGTGAAATCCCGCCGCCATGAACCCCCCTGTTGCTTTTCGTTCACAGAGTCTACGGATTTGTGTGCGAGTGACGGTGGGAATCCCTAGGGTGGATCACGGAGGGGGAACACGTGCGCGATCTACGAACGTTCACACTGTCCGGATACGACAAGGGGCGCGGCATCGTCACGCAGGCGCTCTGGTTCTGCGTGATGAACACGCTCTTCATGGCGTGGTTCTGCCCGGCCCGGCTGCGCGTGGCGCTGCTGCGGGCCTTCGGTGCGCGGATCGGCGAAGGGGTGCTCATCCGGCACCGGGTCCGGGTGCTGTGGCCGTGGAAGCTGACCGTCGGCGACCACACGTGGATCGGCGAGGGCGCCTGGCTGCTGAACCTGGAGCCGGTCACCCTCGGCTCCCATGTGTGCGTCTCTCAAGAGGCGTTGCTGTGCACCGGCAGCCATGACCACCGCACCACCGACTTCCGCTACCGCAACGCGCCGATCCGGGTGGAGGACGGCGCCTGGATCGCCGCCCGGGCCACGGTGCTCGCCGGGGTGACCGTCGGACGGCACGCGGTGGTCTCCGCGGGCACGGTTCTCGCCCGCGACCTGCCGGAGCTGACCCTGCACACGGCCGACGGCACCCGCGCGCTCCAGGAGCCCGCGCCGCACCCGTCCGCGAAGGCGAGGAAGGCCGTGAAGGAGCGCGCCCGGTGAGAGCCCTGCACGCCGTCACCCTGCACACCCCCACCCAGTCCTTCGGCGGCCCCGTCCGGGTCGCCGTGAACCTCACCACCGGGCTCGCCGCCCGCGGCGTCGACAGCAGGATCGTCGCCCTCGGCTCCGGCTTCGACGGGCCGCTGCCCACCGACGTCGACGGTCGCCCCGCCCGCCTCTACCCGGCCCGCCGGGTCCTGCCCGGCGCCGGGTTCAGCGGGATCACCTCACCCGCGCTGCTGGCCGGCGCGCGCCGGCTGGTGCGCGACGCCGACGTGGTCCACGTCCACCTCGCCCGCGACCTGGTGACCCTGCCCATCGCGCTGGCCGCGCTCGGCGCCCGTCGCCCGCTGGTGGTGCAGACCCACGGCATGGTCGACCCCAGCGACAAGGCGCTCGCCAAGCTGCTCGACCTGCTCGCCGTGCGCCGGGTGCTGCGCCGCGCCTCGGCCGTGCTCCACCTGACTTCCTACGAACGCAAGGCGCTGGACGCCGTCCTCGGCGGCCCGGACCCCGGCAACGGCGTACGGCTGGTCAACGGGGTCCCCGCGCAGGACCGCCGCCCGCGCCCGCCCGGACCGCCCCGCCTCCTCTACCTGGCCCGTATGCAGGCCCGCAAGCGCCCCGCCGACTTCGTCGCCGCCGCTCCCGAGGTGCTGCGCCGCCACCCCGACGCCCGCTTCGTGCTCGCCGGGGCCGACGAGGGCGAGTTGGGCACGGCGCTGAAACGGGCCGAGGAACTGGGCGTGGCCGGCTCCGTCGACTACCTGGGCACCCTCGCTCCGGGCGCGGTCCTGGACGAACTGCGCCGCGCGCACGTGCACGTGCTGCCGTCGGTGGACGAGCCGTTCCCGATGTCGGTGCTGGAGGCGCTGTCGGTGGGCGTGCCGTCGGTGGTGACCCCGACCAACGGGCTCGCCGACGACCTGGCCCGCACCGGCGCGGGCCGCGTCTGCCCCGACCCGCGGCACCTGGCCGGGCAGATCCTGGACCTGCTGGACCCCGACACCGGCGAGCGTGCGTCGAAGGCCGCCTGGGAGCTGTCCCGCACGTCCTTCTCCCTGGACGCGGTCACCGACCGGCTCCACACCCTGTACCGGTCCCTGCGCTGAGCGGGCCGGGCCGTGGGGGCCGCCGCGGCGCGGCCCCCACGGCCCGGTGCCCTCAGCTACGGGCCCAGGCGTAACACCCGGTGGACGTGAAGGTCTTCGTCCCCTTGCGCACGGTGATCGTGTGCCCTCGGCCGGAGGCGCCGTCCAGCGACCAGGTGCAGTCCTTCGACGAGGTCAGCGCGCGATAGGTGCCGGGCGCCGGATCGGCGTGGGTGCCGTCCGGGTAGCCGCCCTTCGTCTCGGCGATCAGCGGCTTCAGGTCGGGGCACAGGCCGTCGACGGCGGCGTCGGCCCCCTTGATGTCACCCGCGATGACCGCGCCCACGGCCGCGTCCCGGTCGACCTTCGCGGTGTACGCGAGCCGGTCGCAGACGTCCTGCCCGGCCTGGAGGATCGCCGCCGGGTCCATGCCCTTGGGCACCCGGCCCGACAGGTACTTCTTCTCCTTCTTGGTGAACGACCCGGTGGCCGGGGTGAGTTCCGCGTCGGGAACGGTGTTGCGCGGGCCCTGGGCGGTGCCGCCCGCCGTCCCGCCGCCGCCCGTCGAGGGCGTGCCGGAGGACGGCGCGGCGGACGTGGTGTCCCCGGACGGTGCGGGAGCGGCCGGGGCGGCCTGGCGCGGCGTCGCGCCGCCGTCCGCCCCGGTGTGCCGCCCGTCCTTGTCCGAGCTGCCGCAGCCGGCCAGCAGCAGCGGCGCCAGCAGGGTGAGTGCGACCAGCGAGATCCTCTTCATCAGCCGCCCGCCCCCGCCGTGTAGTGCGCCAGGACCTGGCTCGCCGTCAGCGCCTTGTCGTAGACGGCCACCTCGTCGAGCTGTCCGGTGTAGAACCGGCTCGTCGGCTTGTTCGCCCAGCCGTCCAGGTTGTCCCCGCCGACGCGCCAGTAGCCGGTGGACGGCTGGTTGCCGGTGGTGTGGGGGTTCGAGGCGCGCAGGCTTCCGTCGACGTACAGCTTCAGGCCGTTGGAGCCCTGGGTGGCGACCACGTGGTGCCACTTTCCGTCGTTGTAGGAGTGGACCGTGGTGATCGTCCGCGCCGTGTCCGCGCGCACGCCGAAGACCAGCCGCCCGCTGTCGGTCATGTAGACGTGCCGGTCGTACCGGCTGGACACCAGCTGCACCTTGTTGCCGAAGCCGATGAGCTTGCCGCCGGTGGTGCTGGTGGTCCTGAACCACAGCTCCAGCGAGAAGGTCGACGGCGCGCTGCGCAGCCGGTCGCTGTACGTCCACTCGCTCTGCGAGCCGGTGTAGGCGATCGACCGGCCCGAACCCGCCGCCCCGCCGGCGACGGCCTGCGTCGGCGCGTTCCAGTGCACCCCGCTGTCGTCGCCGCTGGAGCTGTCGGCCGCGTAGGCGCCGGAGGCCTCGTTGAAGCGCCAGTACAGCGAGGCGCCGTCGCCCCGCACCGTCGCCGCGTACGCGTCGGCCGCCGACGCCACCCGTACCGACTGGTCGGCCGACTTGGCGGAGGTGTTGGGCCCGTCCGACGCGGTGACCCGGTACGAGTGCGTCTCGCCCGGTGCCACGTCGGTGTCCGTCCAGGTCAGCTGGGGCCGGGACCAGGGCAGCGAGCTCGCGGTCACCTGGTGGACCGGGGTGGTGCCGTTGTCCTTGTAGACGCGGTAGGTCAGGCTGCTGTCGTCGGTGTCGAAGCTGGAGCGCCAGTGCACGGCGACCTTGCCCGGCTCGGTGCTCTCCGCCTGCACCTGCGGCACGGTGGGCGCCCCGGTGTCCGGACCGGAGGCGAACCGGGTCAGCGACTGCTGGGCGGTGCCGTTGACGGCGGTGAACTCGCCGCCCACCCACAGGTAGTCCGTGCCGTCCTCGGGCGCGAGGGCGAACACCCGCGGCCCGATGCCCTCGCCGATGCCGTCGTTGGTGTCCGGCGCCCAGCCCACCATGTGCGGGTCGTTGATGCCCTCGGCCAGCAGATGGCGCCGCTGGCCGTCCGGGAACCCGCCCATCGAGGAGCAGTCGTGGGCGTGCGAGGCGCTGTAGAGCAGGCCCTTGTACAGCTGGAGCGCCTGGGTGGCGCCGTAGCACGTGTCGCGCCAGCGCTGGTCGAAGGTGCGGGGGTCGAAGGCCGTCCGCCCGTCGAACCCGCTGGTGCCCTCGTGGGCGGTGTAGACGCCCGTCGCGTCGGCGGTGATGTCCTTGACGACCGAGGTGTCCGAGAAGAAGCCGCGCGGGTAGGTGTGGGTCACCGCGCCGGTGGTGGCGTCGGTGACGGCCAGGGCGTGCGAGTCGCTGCCGTTGACGGTGAAGAAGTCGCCGCCGATCGCGACGTGGCCGCCGTCCGCGGTGACCTCCACGGCCCGTCCGGGCGCGTCCGCGTTCGCGGTCCAGGAGGTCAGGTTCCCGGAGGTGTCCACGGCGGCGAACCGCTGCCGGGAGGTGCCGTTGACGCTGGTGAAGTCGCCGCCGAAGTAGATCCTGTCGCCGGTCACGGCGAGTGCGCGCACGGTGGCCGGCACGGTCGGGCGGAAGTCGGTGCGCGGTGTGCAGGTGGCGATGTCGACGGCGACCAGGCTGCTCGCGCCGATCCCGTTGACCGCGCCGAAGTACCCGCCCACGTACAGGGTCTTGCCGTCCGGCGACACCGCGAGCGCGCGCACGGTCGCGGTGCCGCTGCCCACCGTGAACGACAGCCGGCAGTCGGTGGGCGCGCCGGTCGCCGCGTCGAACGCCGCGAAGTTCACCGCGGAGCGCTCGCCGCTGCCTCCGGCGGCGGTCCCCGCGGGGCGGATCGCCGAGAAGGTGCCGCCGGCGAACACCACGCCGTGGGCCTGGGCGAGGGCCCACACCACGCCGTTGGCCTGCCAGGTCGGCAGCTTGTCGGCGGTCAGGGCGACGGGCGGGGTGAGCGCCCCGGCCTCGCCGGTGGCGAGCGGCAGGCAGAGCAGGGGAGTGGCGCAGGCCAGGCCGAGCGCGGTGAGCGTGGTGCGGCGTCCTGGCCGGCGCCGAGGCCGGCCGCGGCGTGTGGAACTGCCGTGCATGGTTTCTCCTAGCGGTGCGAGCGGGTGTACCTGTGCTGGGGGCGGCGTCTTCGCGGGGGTGGGGTGCCGGACGGGTACGAAGGGGCCGGGCGGCCCGGAGGAGGGGGGACCGGGCCGCCCGGCGGTGGGAGAGGGTTCAGGGGGTGACGTGCCGGCGGCTCACCGGTCCACGCGCACGGCGGTGCCGGCCAGCTCGGCCTCCAGGCGGGCCACGTCGGCGTCCACCATGATCCGGGCGAGCTCCTGGACCCGCACCGAGGGCTTCCAGCCCAGCAGTTCCTCGGCCTTGGAGGCGTCCCCGATGAGGGCGTCGACCTCGCTGGGGCGCTCGTACTTGGGGTCGTAGCGGACGAACTCGGTCCAGTCCAGGCCGGCGTGCGAGAACGCCACCTGAAGGAACTGCCGTACGGTCGCGGCCTCGCCGGTGGCCACCACGTAGTCGTCGGGCACGTCCCGCTGGAGCATCCGCCACATCGCCTCGACGTACTCGGGCGCATAGCCCCAGTCGCGCACCGCGTCCAGGTTGCCGAGGTAGAGCCGGTCCTGGAGGCCCGCCTTGATCCGGGCGACCGCACGCGTGATCTTCCGGGTCACGAAGGTCTCGCCCCGGCGCGGCGACTCGTGGTTGAAGAGGATGCCGTTGACCGCGAACATGTCGTACGCCTCGCGGTAGTTGACGGTCGCCCAGTAGCCGAAGACCTTGGCGCAGCCGTAGGGGCTGCGGGGGTGGAACGGGGTCTTCTCGTTCTGCGGGGGCGGGGTCGCGCCGAACATCTCCGAGGACGACGCCTGGTACAGCCGGGTCTCGACGCCGCTGGCCCGCACCGCCTCCAGGAGCCGGATCGTGCTCAGCCCGGTCACGTCGCCGGTGTACAGCGGCGCGTCGAAGGAGACCCGCACATGGGACTGGGCACCCAGGTTGTACACCTCGTCGGGCCTGAGGTCCCGCAGCAGGTTCACCAGCGCCACCCCGTCCGACAGATCGGCGTGGTGCAGTACGAACGTCCGCTCCGGCCGGTCCGGGCCCTGGTAGATGTGGTCGATCCGCTCGGTGTTGAACGACGACGACCGGCGGATCAGACCGTGCACGGTGTAGCCCTTGGCCAGCAGCAGCTCCGCCAGATAGGAGCCGTCCTGGCCGGTCACCCCGGTGATGAGTGCCGACTTGCCCATTCAAAACCCCCTCCGACGCGACCGGTCGGTCACGTTTTCATGTGAATTGCCCTGATCTGTTGAGGAACGCCCCCCGCGGCCGCCCGACGCTGGCACAATCCGCGCATGACAGCTGACGCATCGCACCAGCCCACGGCGCCCTCGCCGGCGCACTCGCCCGACCTCACGGCCCCGGGTGCGTCCCCGCACTCGCTGCTCCCACGCGCGGCCCGCGTGTTCGTCGCGGGCCACCGGGGCCTGGTCGGGTCCGCGGTGGCCCGCCGGCTGACGGCCGACGGACACGAGGTGCTCACCCGCTCCCGGGACCGGCTCGACCTGCGCGACGCGGAGCGGACCGAGGCCTTCCTGCGCGACGTCCGCCCGGACGCCGTCGTGCTGGCCGCCGCCAAGGTCGGCGGGATCATGGCCAACAGCACGTCTCCGGTGCAGTTCCTGGAGGACAACCTGCGGATCCAGCTGAGCGTCATCGCCGGCGCGCACGCCGCCCGCGTCCCGCGCCTGCTGTTCCTCGGGTCGTCCTGCATCTACCCCAAGCACGCCGAGCAGCCCATCCGCGAGGAGTCGCTGCTCACCGGCCCGCTGGAGCCGACCAACGAGGCCTACGCCATCGCGAAGATCGCCGGCATCACGCAGGTGCAGTCCTACCGCCGCCAGTACGGCGCCTCGTACATCAGCGCCATGCCGACCAACCTCTACGGCCCCGGCGACAACTTCGACCTGGCCACCTCGCACGTGCTGCCCGCACTCGTCCGCCGCTTCCACGAGGCCCGCGTCAACGGCGCGCCCGAGGTCGTGCTGTGGGGCACCGGCACTCCGCGCCGGGAGTTCCTGCACGTCGACGACGTGGCCGCGGCCTGCGCCCTGCTCCTGGAGCGCTACGACGACGACGTCCCGGTCAACATCGGCTGCGGCGAGGACCTCCCGATCAGCGAACTCGCGGAAGTGGTGCGCGAGGTGACGGGCTATGAGGGGTCCGTCGTCTGGGACACCGGCAAGCCCGACGGCACCCCGCGCAAGCTCCTGGACGTCTCCCGGCTCACCGCGCTCGGCTTCAAGCCCGCCGTGGCCCTGCGGGACGGCATCGCGGCGACGTACAAGTGGTGGCTGGCCCAGCAGCGCACCGGCTGAGCGGATCCTCGGCTCCGGGGCCCGGCGCACGGGCGGGCCCCCGGGGCGGGTGGCACCCATCGCGGCCCCTCAGTACGCCCCGCGGCCGTCGACGACCGCGCGCAGGGTCCGGGTCATGATCTCCACATCGGTGGCGACCGACCAGTTGTCCACGTACCACAGATCCAGCGAGACCGTCTCGTCCCAGGACAGGTCCGAGCGCCCGCTGACCTGCCACAACCCGGTCATGCCCGGCTTGACGGCGAGGCGCCGCAGCTCGGTGCGGCTGTAGTGGGCCACCTCGTCGGGCAGCGGCGGCCGTGGCCCTATCAGGGACATGTCACCGCGCAGGACGTTGAGCAACTGCGGCAGCTCGTCCAGGGACAGCCGGCGCAGCACGGAGCCGAGCGGGGTGACCCGCGGGTCGCGCCGCATCTTGAACATGTGCCCGTCGTGCTGGTTGGCGCCGGAGCGGGCGAGTTCGTCCCGGCGGGCCTCCGCGTCGACGACCATGGTGCGGAACTTCCACATGGTGAACGGCCGGCCGTGCAGTCCGCAGCGGATCTGGCGGTGGAAGGACGGCCCCGGCGAGGTGCAGCGCACGGCCAGCGCCAGCGCCGCGAACAGCGGCGCCAGCACCACCAGCCCGAGGGCCGCGCCCAGCCGGTCCAGCAGCGACTTCAGCAGCGGCTGGCCGAACTGCTGGGCGGGCGGTGTCACTTGCAGCACGGTCAGTCCGGCCGCCGTGGTGGGGCGTATCCGTGCCTCGGTGACCTCGGCGAGGCCGGGCACCACGGCGAGCTGGAGCCCGGCGCCGTGCAGCGCCCAGGCCATGTGCCGCAGCCGTTCGCCGGTCATCCGCAGCCCCGGTACGACCAGGGCGGCGTCCGCTCCGAGGTCCGCCACCGCCCGCAGGACGGCCTCCGCGTCCCCCGCGCGGTCGGCGCCGCCGTCCGGCAGCCGCTGGGCGACGGGCATGCCGCACTGCACGGCCCGGGAGCCGACCGGGACCACCCCGACGACCACGTAGGCGTGGTCCGTGCGGCAGGCGAGGCGGGAGACGACCTGGTCCACGGCGGCCGGCTCGCCCACCACCAGCGCCCGGCGCACCGCGCGCGCCTGGCGCCGCTGCCGGTTCAGGTGCAGTTTCGTCGTCAGCGCGACCGCCGCGGCCAGGGCCAGAGCGGGGGTGAGGGCGGCGAGCGCCAGGGTCGGCCGGGGGCCGTCGTCCAGACCGGCCAGGATCAGTGCCAGCGCCAGGATCCCGGCCAGCAGCACCCAGTCCCGTACGGCGGCCAGCACACCCCAGGACTCGCCGAGGCGCTGGGCGGCGTACCGGCGTCGGGTCGCCCGGATGGCGGTCCAGGCGCCCGCTCCGATCAGCCCGCCGAGCGCGGGCACGTCCTGGCCGTCCGCGGCCAGGGCCGCGGTCAGCGGGACACCGACGCCGCAGGTGTCGGCGAGCACCGCGAGCGGCCGGTACCAGCGGGCCTTCCCGTCACCCGTTCGGACGTGTGGTCTGCGCCGGCCCGGAGCGGGTCTCGTGAGGCGGCCGAAACCGGGCCCGGCGGGCCGGGACGCGTCCGGCGCCGTGACCTCCGAGGCCGGCATCGTGCGCTGCGCGGTCCGGGGAATCGTTTTGCCTGGTCCCGACGGCCCCGGCAGGTCGGAGCCCCGCGTCGCCGCGTCCGCCGTCCCCACGGCGCCCGCGGCCCTCGCGGCCTCACCTGTGCCCGCTGAACCCGCTGTGGTCGCTCCCCCCACCGTGCCTGTCGCTGCTGCCGCCGTCCCGGCTGCCGCCGTCGCGTCCGTGGATCTCTCCGTCACCGGCTCCCCGGTGGACTCGGAAGTGGACTCCGACACGCCGACTTCTCGCATGCGCCCCCCAGCCATACGCCGTCGTCACGGGTCCATCCGTCTCCCTCGGTCCCCACCGAACGGATGTACCCAAGTGATCGTGGACCCTACGACACAACTGTGGTCGTCGGCTGAGCTTTTCGAGAAATTCATAGGAATCCGGTGAAGAAGTTCACAACTGGCGTTCACATGTCCCTCATCCGATGCTGGCGGAAACCCCGACGAAACCGACCGTGTGCGATCGGTGGACGGTGAGTGTCCCTCCCCAGGGGTGGTGGGTCCGCCCGGTATCGGGTACATACGTTCCAGTAGCACCGGTCAGTAACGTACCGCCCCCAAGATCCCTATACGCGGCGAGGTGAGCCTCATGTCCGCACCAATGACCAACAAGCCCACCGTCACCGAGCGCGAGGCGCGTCAGGTGGCGGAGGCGGCCCGGGAGCAGGACTGGCGCAAGCCCAGCTTCGCCAAGGAGCTCTTCCTCGGCCGCTTCCGGCTCGACCTCATCCACCCCCATCCGCTCCCGGCCGACGACGACGTCCAGCGCGGCGAGGAGTTCCTGGCCAAGCTGCGCGACTTCTGCGAGACGAAGATCGACTCGGCCCGCATCGAACGGGATGCGCGGATCCCCGACGAGGTCGTCACCGGGCTCAAGGAGCTCGGCGCCCTCGGCATGAAGATCGACACCAAGTACGGCGGCCTGGGCCTGACCCAGGGCTACTACAACAAGGCCCTCGCCCTGGTCGGCTCCGCCAGCCCCGCGATCGGCGCCCTGCTCTCCGCGCATCAGTCGATCGGAGTACCGCAGCCGCTGAAACTCTTCGGCACCACCGAGCAGAAGGAAACCTTCCTGCCGCGCTGTGCGCGCACCGACATCTCGGCCTTTCTGCTGACCGAGCCGGACGTCGGCTCCGACCCGGCCCGCCTGGCGACCTCGGCGGTCCCCGACGGGGACGACTACGTGCTGGACGGCGTCAAGCTGTGGACCACCAACGGTGTGGTGGCCGACCTGCTCGTCGTCATGGCGCGCGTGCCGAAGTCCGAGGGGCACCGGGGCGGCATCACCGCCTTCGTCGTGGAGGCGGCCTCCGAGGGCATCACCGTCGAGAACCGCAACGCCTTCATGGGCCTGCGGGGCATCGAGAACGGCGTCACCCGCTTCCACCAGGTCCGTGTCCCGGCGGCCAACCGCATCGGCGAGGAGGGGCAGGGCCTGAAGATCGCCCTGACCACGCTGAACACCGGCCGGCTCTCCCTGCCCGCGATGTGCGCCGGCGCCGGCAAGTGGTGCCTGAAGATCGCCCGCGAGTGGTCGGCGGCCCGCGAGCAGTGGGGCAAGCCGGTCGCGCTGCACGAGGCGGTCGGCTCGAAGATCTCCTTCATCGCGGCCACCACCTTCGCCCTGGAGGCCGTCCTCGAACTGTCCTCCCAGATGGCCGACGAGAACCGCAACGACATCCGCATCGAGGCCGCCCTCGCCAAGCTCTACGGCTCCGAGATGGCCTGGCGGATGGCCGACGAGCTGGTCCAGATCCGCGGCGGCCGCGGCTTCGAGACGGCCGCCTCCCTCGTCGCCCGCGGCGAACGCGGCGTACCCGCCGAGCAGATGCTGCGCGACCTGCGCATCAACCGCATCTTCGAGGGCTCCACCGAGATCATGCACCTGCTGATCGCCCGCGAGGCCGTCGACGCCCACCTCTCCGTCGCCGGTGACCTCATCGACCCCGACAAGTCCCTGCAGGACAAGGCGAGGGCGGGCGCGAACGCCGGCGTCTTCTACGCCAAGTGGCTGCCCAAACTGGTCGCCGGACCCGGACAACTCCCGCGGTCCTACGCCGAGTTCCACCCCTCGGGCCACATCGACCTCTCCCCGCACCTGCGCTACGTCGAACGCCACGCCCGCAAGCTGGCCCGCTCCACCTTCTACGCCATGTCGCGCTGGCAGGGCCGGATGGAGACCAAACAGGGCTTCCTCGGCCGCGTCGTCGACATCGGCGCCGAACTGTTCGCGATGAGCGCGGCCTGCGTTCGCGCGGAGCTCCTGCGCACCCGCGGCGAGCACGGCCGCGAGGCCTACCAGCTCGCCGACGCCTTCTGCCGCCAGTCCCGCATCCGCGTCGACGAACTCTTCGACCGCCTGTGGACCAACACCGACGACCTCGACCGCAAGGTCGTCAAGGGCGTCCTCGGCGGGGCCTACGAGTGGCTGGAACAGGGCATCGTCGACCCCTCGGACGACGGCCCATGGATCGCGGAGGCGGAACCGGGCCCGTCCGAACGGGAGAACGTACACCGGCCCATCCGCTGACGGCGCCGCTCGGCCACCTACCACCGGCGACGGGCTGCGGAGCGACATCGGTCCGGCGTCCGGGGCGACCGGCAGGCGAACGGCGTCCGCAAAGCGGGGGCACCGACGCGGCCGCGCGCGAGCCGGCAGGAGCGGTCTGACGCCGCCGGCGTGCCCGGCGGCGTCCTCGCGGTAGGTGGGCCGTGTCCACCGGGCGGTGTGCGTCGTCGCGGCCGGTCGCGGGACTGGCCGGGGACGGCCGGTCCGCCGGCCGTGCCGTGCGGCGGGCCTCCGCGGTAGGCCGCCCGGCCAGGCCGGGCGGCCTCGGCCGTCGGCGACGCGCCCCCCGCCCGACGGAGGCGCTGTCCTCCCGGGCGGGTCTTGCCGCCACAATGGGGGGATGAGCGACAGTCCAGCCCCTCTCGCCGATCCGCATCTCGTGTTCGATCCCGTCGCCGGGGACGGGCCCAAGGACGTGGTGGTCCTCGGGTCCACCGGGTCCATCGGCACGCAGGCCGTCGACCTCGTGCTGCGCAACCCGGACCGCTTCCGGGTCACCGGGCTCTCCGCCAACGGCGGACGGGTCGGCCTCCTCGCCGAGCAGGCGCACCGGCTCCGGGTCCGAACGGTCGCCGTCGCCCGCGAGGACGTCGTACCGGCGCTGCGCGAGGCGCTGGCCGGCGAGTACGGGAGCGGAGAACGGCTTCCGGAGATCCTCGCCGGGCCCGACGCGGCCACCCGGCTCGCAGCCTCCGACTGCCACACCGTCCTCAACGGCATCACCGGCTCCATCGGCCTCGCGCCGACCCTCGCCGCCCTGGAGGCGGGCCGCACCCTCGCGCTCGCCAACAAGGAGTCGCTCATCGTCGGCGGCCCGCTGGTCAAGGCACTCGCCAAGCCGGGGCAGATCATCCCGGTGGACTCCGAGCACGCCGCCCTCTTCCAGGCACTCGCCGCCGGCACCAGGGCCGATGTGCGCAAGCTCGTCGTCACCGCCTCCGGCGGTCCCTTCCGCGGCCGTACCAAGGACGAACTCGCGGACGTCACCGTCGAGGACGCCCTCGCCCACCCCACCTGGGCCATGGGGCCGGTGATCACGGTCAACTCCGCCACCCTCGTCAACAAGGGCTTGGAGGTGATCGAGGCACACCTGCTGTACGACATTCCCTTCGACCGCATTGAGGTCGTCGTGCACCCGCAGTCGTATGTCCACTCGATGGTCGAGTTCACCGACGGATCCACCCTCGCCCAGGCGACGCCCCCGGACATGGGCGGGCCGATCGCCATCGGCCTCGGCTGGCCCGAACGCGTGCCCGGAGCCGCCCCCGCGTTCGACTGGAGCACCGCGTCGACCTGGGAGTTCTTCCCCCTCGACAACGACGCGTTCCCCTCCGTCGGCCTCGCCCGGCATGTGGGGCAGCTCGCGGGCACGGCGCCGGCCGTGTTCAACGCGGCCAACGAGGAGTGTGTCGACGCGTTCCTGCGCGGCGCGCTGCCCTTCAACGGGATCATGGAGACCGTGACACAAGTGGTCGAGGAGCACGGCACGCCCGGCACGGGAACTACCCTGACCGTGCCGGACGTCCTCGAAGCGGAGGCCTGGGCGCGCGCCCGGGCCCGGGAACTGACAGCGCAGACGGCGACCGCGGAGGCGCGTGCATGACGTCCCTGATGATGATCCTCGGCATAGTCGTCTTCGTGATCGGCCTGCTGGTCTCCATCGCGTGGCACGAGCTGGGGCATCTGTCCACCGCCAAGCTCTTCGGCATCCGCGTGCCGCAGTACATGGTCGGCTTCGGCCCGACCATCTGGTCGCGGAAGAAGGGCGAGACCGAGTACGGGATCAAGGCCATCCCGTTCGGCGGCTACATCCGCATGATCGGCATGTTCCCGCCGGGCGACGACGGCCGGATCACCGCGCGCTCCACCTCCCCCTGGCGCGGCATGATCGAGGACGCCCGCTCGGCCGCCTTCGA
The DNA here is from genome assembly GCF_053589015.1 of Streptomyces sp. NPDC003393. Taxonomy (NCBI): domain Bacteria; kingdom Bacillati; phylum Actinomycetota; class Actinomycetes; order Kitasatosporales; family Streptomycetaceae; genus Streptomyces; species Streptomyces sp. NPDC003393. The sequence goes on from NZ_JBSFRB010000025.1 coordinate 112,430, forward strand.
GGAACTGGGGCCGGGGGACGAGAAGCGCCTGTTCTACACGCGCGCCCCGTGGAAGCGGGTCATCGTGATGTTCGCGGGCCCGTTCATGAACCTGATCCTGGCGGTCGCGCTGTTCCTCACCGTCCTGATGGGCTTCGGCATCTCCCAGCAGACGACCGCCGTCAGCTCGGTCTCCCAGTGCGTCATCGCGCAGAGCGAGAACCGCGACAACTGCACCAAGTCCGACCCGCTCTCACCGGCCGCCGCCGCGGGCCTGAAGGCCGGGGACAAGATCGTCTCCTTCGACGGTGTGAAGACCGACGACTGGAACCGGCTCTCCGACCTCATCCGCGCCCACCCCGGCGAGCAGGTGCCGATCGTGGTGGAGCGCGGCGGCCAGGACGTCACCCTGCACGCGAAGATCGCCACCAACCAGGTCGCACAGAAGGACTCCAACGGCCAGATCGTTCAGGGCAAGTACGTCACCGCCGGCTTCCTCGGCTTCAGCGCCGCCACCGGCGTCGTCCGCCAGGATCTCGGCCAGTCCGTGACCTGGATGGGAGACCGCGTCGGCGAGGCCGTCGACTCCATCGCCGGCCTGCCCGGCAAGATCCCCGCCCTGTGGAACGCGGCCTTCGACGGCGCCCCGCGCCAGCCCGACTCCCCGATGGGCGTGGTCGGCGCGGCCCGCGTCGGCGGCGAGATCTTCACCCTGGACATCCCGCCCACCCAGCAACTGGCCATGGCCCTGATGCTGGTCGCCGGCTTCAACCTCTCCCTGTTCCTGTTCAACATGCTCCCGTTGCTCCCGCTGGACGGCGGGCACATCGCGGGCGCCCTCTGGGAGTCGCTGCGCCGCCACCTCGCCCGGGTGCTGCGCCGTCCGGACCCGGGACCGTTCGACGTGGCGAAGCTGATGCCGGTCGCCTACGTGGTGGCGAGCGTCTTCATCTGCTTCACGATTCTCGTCCTGATCGCCGACGTGGTGAACCCCGTCAAAATCACCTAGTGGCGGGCGCGGAAGGCGGCCGGCCGGGCGTTGCGGCGGCCGCCTTCCAACGAGTGGTTTGACGGGTGGGGGATGTACTGGCCCAAGGTCGCGTGCCGTAATCTCGAAGCCTGGAGCCCGCCGCTGAACGGGGCCGGACCTTGATCCACGACTTGGGGTTGCACAGCAGATGACTGCGATTTCTCTCGGCATGCCGTCCGTTCCGACCAAGCTCGCCGAGCGCCGCAAGAGCCGGCGGATCCAGGTCGGGCCCGTGGCGGTCGGCGGGGACGCTCCGGTGTCGGTGCAGTCGATGACGACGACGCGTACGTCGGATGTCGGTGCCACGTTGCAGCAGATCGCCGAGCTGACGGCGTCGGGTTGTCAGATCGTGCGGGTGGCGTGTCCCACGCAGGACGACGCGGACGCGTTGGCGACCATCGCGCGCAAGTCGCAGATTCCG